>NZ_JBUYWC010000004.1:0-453660 GCF_055230935.1 Rhodococcus ruitaii
TCGCCGCAGTCAAGGACGGCGCCGACATCAACAGCGTCCAACTCCCCCCCATCAGCATCGACACCGACGAAGAAGTCGGCGAACTGTCGCGGGCCGTGGACTCGATGAAGAACGAAGCACTCCGACTCGCAGGCGAACAAGCCCACCTGCGACAACAAGTCAACGTCATGTTCGAAACCCTCGCACGACGCAACAAAACCCTCGTCGAACAACAACTCTCGCTCATCGACTCCCTCGAATACCAAGAAAAAGACCCCGCCCGCCTGCAAAGCCTGTTCTCCCTCGACCACCTCGCCACCCGCATGCGCCGCACCGGCGAATCCCTGCTCGTGCTCGCCGGCACCCGACCCCGCACCCGCACCTCCCCGGCACCCCTGGCCGACGTCCTGCGCGGCGCCGTCTCCCAGGTCGAGAACTACCAACGCGTCCACATCGGACGCACCCCCCACGGATACCTCCTCGGCAGCGCCGTCGACGACGTCGTGCACCTCATCGCCGAACTCGTCGACAACGCCCTGCGCGCATCACCACCCAACAGCCCCGTCCGGCTCGAATTCGCCTCCGCAGAAGGCGGCGGACTCCTCCTCGAAATCGCCGACGTCGGAATCGGCATCCCCCGCGACGCACTCGACCAGATCAACACCCGCCTGTCCGACGGCGCCGAAGCCGACGTCAACGCACCCCGCCAGATGGGCCTGTTCGTCGCGGGACGCCTCGCCGCACGCAACGGAATGAACGTCCGGCTCCGGCCCACCTTCGACTCCGACACCAACGCCGGTGTGACGGTATCGATCTACTTCCCGGCGACGCTGCTCTCCGAGGTCAGCTCCACCGTCCCCTCCGCGATGACCGAGCGACCGAGACGATTGCCGGACCGGCTCGAGGCGGGAGCTGATCGGTAGCGGGACACACCCTGTACAAGATCGAGACTTTCCTGTAAAAACTTGGGCTGACATGTCTGCACCAACGGTGATCGGTCGGGGGTCCCGTTTATGGAAGGTAACGGCTCGCGTAATGCGCAATATCGGTATCCGGGGGGTTCAGCCGCGTAATTGGCGGTTGGGATTCAAGCTCGGCGTTGTTCTCGCAGTGCCATTGCTCGCCGCGAGCGTACTCGGTGGGCTCCGCGTGTCGTCCCAGCTCGACGATGCTCAGCGCGCCGCTTCGATCTCCGACCAGATCGAAGTAGCGCCGGAGATCCTCGAATTCTCCCGGGCCGTCACCAGCTTGTCGATGAGTACCTCGCTCGGACTTCCTGTCCTGCCCGAATACTCGGAAGGCATCGACACCTACGGGTCGCGCCTCGCCGCGCGGACCGAACTCGACCCACAGATCACGGACGGCGTCGACCTCGTTCTGACCAACGGCCAAGCGCTCCATCAGTCGGCCACCGGGTCGCAGGTCAACGTCGACCAACTACGTCGCGCCACTGCAGACTTCGTCGCGCTGGGCAGGCACACCGTACGCGCCGTGTTCAACCTCCTCGAGGACAATGAAGCTCTGGTGGATGCCTCGAACCTGCTCACCGTCTGGGACGCCCAGAACAACATGGTCGATCAGATGGAATCGTTCCGATTCATGGGCACCAATCCCGAGGCTGCCCAGTTGATCGCCGAGAACGCGATGAACAACGAGCAGGCGACACTGCAGCTTCTCATCGGATCCCGTCTCGATACCGGTCAGATCGACGAGATGCTCGCCGACCTCGAGAGTCGACGCTCCCTCATCCGGGCGATGGAGCCGAGCCCCGAATACGGCGAGCAGCTGGGCTACGCGATGATGGCGGCAGTCCAGCCCTACACCACAGCCATCGAAAACGCCGTCGAGCAGATCACCGTCACACTCGACAAGCTCACCTCCGATGCCCGCTCCGCCGCCACCCGCGACGCGATCCTCGTCGCCATCATCCTGATCGCAGCCCTCGTCCTCGCCCTGTTCGTCGCACGCTCTCTGTCGATTCCGATGCGGCGCCTCCGAGACGACACCCTGACTGCCGCCAACACCGAACTCCCGGCCGCACTCGCCGCAGTCAAGGACGGCGCCGACATCAACAGCGTCCAACTCCCCCCCATCAGCATCGACACCGACGAAGAAGTCGGCGAACTGTCGCGGGCCGTGGACTCGATGAAGAACGAAGCACTCCGACTCGCAGGCGAACAAGCCCACCTGCGACAACAAGTCAACGTCATGTTCGAAACCCTCGCACGACGCAACAAAACCCTCGTCGAACAACAACTCTCGCTCATCGACTCCCTCGAATACCAAGAAAAAGACCCCGCCCGCCTGCAAAGCCTGTTCTCCCTCGACCACCTCGCCACCCGCATGCGCCGCACCGGCGAATCCCTGCTCGTGCTCGCCGGCACCCGACCCCGCACCCGCACCTCCCCGGCACCCCTGGCCGACGTCCTGCGCGGCGCCGTCTCCCAGGTCGAGAACTACCAACGCGTCCACATCGGACGCACCCCCCACGGATACCTCCTCGGCAGCGCCGTCGACGACGTCGTGCACCTCATCGCCGAACTCGTCGACAACGCCCTGCGCGCATCACCACCCAACAGCCCCGTCCGGCTCGAATTCGCCTCCGCAGAAGGCGGCGGACTCCTCCTCGAAATCGCCGACGTCGGAATCGGCATCCCCCGCGACGCACTCGACCAGATCAACACCCGCCTGTCCGACGGCGCCGAAGCCGACGTCAACGCACCCCGCCAGATGGGCCTGTTCGTGGCGGGACGCCTCGCCGCACGCAACGGAATGAACGTCCGGCTCCGGCCCACCTTCGACTCCGACACCAACGCCGGTGTGACGGTATCGATCTACTTCCCGGCGCGCCTGCTCGCCGAGGTACAGGGGCCGAACGCCACCGCACTCACCGAGCGTCCGCGGCGACTCTCCCGAGAGGACGACTCTGCGCAGTACCCACAAGGTGGACGCTGACAGGGCGTGTTTCACGTGAAACGCGCGTTCTCACCGGCGCGGGCCGACATGGCATGGTGGACACCGTGCAGCTTCTCCTGATCCGCCATGCCCAGCCGGAGTACGCCCGAGTGAACCTGGGGCGCGCCGATCCGTCCCTCACCGAACAGGGCGTGGTGCAGGCCGGACGGTTGCTGGAAGCACTCGCGCCCTACCGAATCGCGCGGTTGTTCTCGAGCCCGCAACTGCGCGCACTCCAGACAGCACAGCCGCTCGCCGAGTGGAAGAAGCTGTCGGTCGAGCAGATCGACGGGCTCGCGGAATACGACTACGAGCTCGATCACTACATTCCGTTCGAGACCGCCAAAGAACTCGGATCCGACGCCTACAAGCGCATCCTCGCAGGCCATCTGCCCGATTTCGTCGATGCGGAATCATTCCGCACCCGCGTGCTGGCCTCCGTCGACCAGGTCGTGTCCTCGTGCGCGCATGAGGAGACCGCGGTGGTCGTCGCGCACGGCGGTGTCATCAACATCGTGTTGCAAGACCTTCTCGGGCTCGAGCTACCGCTGACGTTCCCGGTCGAATACGCATCGGTCACGCGCATTCTCGTCTCTCGCACCGGCCGACGCCGGGTAGCGTCGATCAACGAGACAGGGCACGTGCGCGACACGTTGCGTGTGTGAATCCAGGCGCTGCCAAGCACGGGCGCCTACGCTGAAGGATCATGCGAACCCTCACTCGAACTGTCTCGATTGTTGCTCTCGCCGGCGCTGCGGCACTCGGCACCGCCAGCACCGCCGCCGCGGAGGAGTGGCCCTCCGACAACGGCGCGGTGAGTGTCGTCGAGCAGCCCGACTTCCTCGTCCCGGGCGACGCCGACTACTGGAATCCCCTCGTGGCCCAGAACCGGCTCACCTCACCGTACGGAGAGACGACCCGCATCGCGTGCACGCAGTTCCACGGCGTGCTCCTCGAATGCTGGCAGGCCGACGAGAACGGCAACCCGCACAAGCTCACCGAGTTGCCGTTCAACTTCCCTGCGATCACCGGCTCGTCGCAGCCGGGTGGAGGACCGTCGCACTTCGTGTATCTACCCTGATCCGGGTATCACCAGCCGTGGTCGACGGCTCCACGTCATACCTTGGACGCGAGCCAGTTGTTGAGCCAGATCGTCGCCGTAGTGCCATTCTCGTCGACCACGTAGTTGGAGTAGTCCTGGTGGACCTGCGACCCGTAGAAATCCCGAAGCTGCGTTTGGCGTTCGGCATTCGCTTCCGGACTGATCTGCAACTGCAGCGTGGGCACTCCACCGGCGGTCATGATGTCGTTGTAGAGGATGGTTGCCTCGTCGCGGTAATGATCGACAGCGTCGGTACCCGTTCCCGCCGACATCGCCATGAACCCGGCGAGCCGGGTGACGTAGTCGTCTCGGGATGTCGAGCAGTACAGATCTCCGACCGCGCAAATGGTACGGACGTTGGGGCTCACGAATCCGAATCCACCGACTCGGGATCCGCTGGCCCCATCGCCGGACACGGGAGGACCGACCAGCTGGTCGGCCTCGGAGCGACGGGGATCGGAAATCAGGCCGACCGCGGTGAGCCGATGTGGCGGGATCACGCCGAGCCCGGTGCCGATCTCGGCGGCCAGATCACCCGCGGCGTCGGCACCCTGGCTGTATCCGACGAGCGCGAAGTCGGTGCCCGGGCAGTGCGCTGCAGTACCGGCGATCAGGTCTCGGGCATTGTCGACCGCCCGGTTTCGAGAGACCCCGTACATGTCGCCTTCCCACGGGAAGGCAGTGGCCGGGTACTGCACGTAATCGACGCGGGCACCGGCCGGTAATCCAGACGTGACCTGAGCCAGCATGCCGTTACCACGCTCCGGGTCCGGGGTGCTCGACGTCTCCCATGTGCCGGGAACCGCGACCACGTTAAACGTCGGGCAGCCACCCGGATCTGCCTGTGCGGCAGGAACTGCCACGATCGAACCCACTACCGCGGCAGCCGCCGCGACCATCGTCGATGCCCTACCGAAACGCATCCGAATATCCCCCGACCTCGTCGTCATGTCACGCCACGCCCACAGTGTGCATTACGAATATGACACATTCGTGAACGCCGCGTGATACGAGTCCCCCACATTCGGGGCAGTAAGGCACTACTCGCGCACGACGGTGACGGCCCCACCCCCGATGTTGGTGACGAACACATTGCTGGTGCCGTGATCGAGGGAGGTGACCGGATCAGGTTTCTCGACGACCCGCGAGACCGGCCCTCCTGAGCGACCCACCACGGTCACTGCCGGACCGAACAAGTTGGTGACGTAGACGTTGCCGGTGATCGGATCGGTGACGACCATGCCGGGCGGAGCCGGAATCTCGTCCGGCAACGGGCCACGCGCATCGTCCCAGTCGACCACGTCGACCGAGCCAGTTCCGAGGTTGGTGACGAACACACCGTCGCTACCGGCGTCGAGCGTCAACTGTGGCAGCGGATCAGGTGTGTCCGCGGCGGGCTGTTGGCCTGAAGCAGCCGGGGGTGGCGGTGCGACCGAGTTGCGGTCGACCGTCACGGCGCCCGTTCCGAGATTCGTGACCGCAATGTTGCCGAGGCCCCCGTCGACACGCATCTCGAGCGGAGCATCCGCTACGTAGTTGCGGCCCGGTTCGCGGCCTTCCGGGTGGGTGACATGCACAGCGCCCGGCCCGACGTTGGTGATGCAGGAATTACCGCTTCCACCGTCGACACCCAGCAATCTCAGCCCGTCGAAGCCGAAAACCGGTGGCACCGGTGGCGCTCCGTCGACCGATACGATCCCCCCGCCATTGCGAACACACTCGCCCAGTGGCTCTGCCCCGGCAGTCGGCGCCGTCAGCCCGGCCATCGCGGTGGCTCCGGCGCCGACCGCGACCATCGCCAGTGCCCGCTTCGTGACACTCCGTGATGCAGTCATGCGCAGAACGATAACGGCTCGCTCACCCGGCAGCAGCAGAACTGTCGACGGCGAGAGTTACAAGCCCAGTGCGGCCTCTGCACGATCGGTATCGCGCCAGCCGGGGATCTGCGCCCCCGGCGCCCACGTCGAGTGCGTTCCCGAGCTGATCCGTTCGGGAAGACGGATGCGGGCGCGCGGACCGTCGGACAGACGCGTCGCGTCGAAGATCAGGCACTCGGATAGATCGCGGTTCATGTCGACCGTCATCGTGATGAGGTATCCGTCGTCCTCATCGGTGGATCCGACGCGCGGAGCCATCACCGTCTCGCTACCGAAGACCCCGTCGCCCAGGGAGAAGTGTTCTTCGGTGCCCGCGACGGTGTCGTGCCGAACGAGCCCGTCGAACAGGAACCAGCCCGGTTTGCCGGTCGCAGCATAGGTGTAGCGGTGCGCGATGCCGGCGTGACGGGGATTGATCATGCCGAATTCGGTGATCCGATCCGAGAGCCGCTCCTCCGTCACCCGACCGGTGCGCAGATTCAGGCGCCAACGGTGCAGATGCGTTCCCATGCGATCGAGTGCGAGGAAGCGGAACATCCGCTCGTAAATCGAGCCGGTTCCGGTGTCCTCCGGTTCCGGGGCCTCCTGATGGAACCCTTCGAGGACGATCTCGTCCCCGTTCTCGTAGGCATTGGTCCAATGCAGCACATAGGTCGGTGCGGCATCGAACCACATGATGTCGCTGCCGTCACCGCGACGCGGGAGGACGCCCAGACGCATCGGTAGGTCGGGGTGGAAGCGCGACACGTACTTGCCTACCGCGAGGGCTTCCGGAATCCAGAACAGCGGGCAATCGTTGAGGATCGCGTAGTTCTCGGTGAACGCCATGTCGTGGGGCAATCGCGGGCCGGGCAACTCGATGCCGGTGTAGTGGACGAGGTTGTCGTGGGCGTCGACCACTCCGTAATTCATGTACGGCGCGTCGGTGCCATAGTTGAAGAACAACATTTCGCCGGTCCGCGGATCGGGCTTGGGATGCGCCGAGACGCCGAGGTCCGCGGGAAACCCCCCACCCCATTCGGATCGCCCGCGGGTCTCGCCCGACACCGGGTCGATCCGGTACAGGTCTCCGCACTGCCAGAAACTCGTGAGGGCCACTCCGTTGTGGAATGCGACATCGGTGCTCGACGCATCCTTCATGCGGCCCCGGGCGCACCAGCCGTCACGTTCCGATTTCGCGGGGTTCTCCGCGATGCCCGCCCACAACGCGCGGCCGGATTCCTGCTCGGCGATGAACCCGTCGGTCTTCACGAACCGGTTCCGGTAGAACGCCTTTCCGTCCCGGAATCCCGCAATGTGCACCATGCCGTCGCCGTCGAAAGGATGGTAGCGCCCCTGCTGGGCAGGATGGACCGGGTTCTCGGTGTTCCGGATGTACACGCCGTCCAGGTCGGTAGGCAGATCACCGATCACTTCGAGGTCGTCCGCCTGGTATTCGACGTGCTGGGGCCGCCACGGCCCGGTGCGGTACGGGTGGTCGTCGTCCGCCGGCAACGTCGACAGTGCGCGACCGAGAATTTCGAGTTCCATCCATACTCCTTGGCGTCAACCGATGATCAGGGACACTGCCGTGGTGGTGCTCCCACCGAAATTGAGCGTGGCCGCGCGGCGCGCGCCGTCTACCTGGTAGGAACCTGCCGTACCGGTGACCTGCCGGTGACCGTCCAGAGCCATACGCACTCCGGTCGCACCCACCGGGTGCCCACCACCGAGCAGGCCACCGCTGGGGTTCATCGGCATCCGTCCCCCGATCTCCAGATCGCCCGATTCGACGGCACGCCAACACCGGCCCGGATCCGTCAGCCCGAAATGGTCGATCGCCAGATATTCACTGACACTGAAACAGTCGTGGGTCTCGATCAGATCGACATCGTCGACACCGCGGAGTCCCGCCCGGCCGAACGCATCGTCGATGGTGTCGCGGAGATGCGGGAACATCAGCCCGTCGCCGGAGCTGCGTGCGAGCTTGTCGTCGAGTGACAGGCCCACCGTGCGGTGCCCCCAGCCGAGGATGCGCGAGCGCGGCCGACCATCGAATGCCGGATTGCGCCCGACATACCGGTCGCTGACGAGGACGACACCGGCGGCACCGTCGGTGAGAGGTCCGCAGTCGATCCTGCGGAGGCTCCCTTCCACCACCGGATTCTCGGTATCGTTCGCGGTGAACGACTCCGGGGAATAGTCACGGGTGCGCGTCTGGGCATTGGGATTGCGGCGCGCGTTGCGGAGGTTCAGTTCGGAGATGCTCCACAGGTGTGCGGGATCCAACCCGTAGCGGTCGCGGTATTCGTCAGCGATCCGACTGAACATATAGGGCCACATGTACTTTGCGTCCTGGCCTTCGCGGCCGACCCACGCCGCAGGACTCATGTAGTTCGTACCGACGTCGCCGGGCACGGTCTTCTCGAGCTCGATTCCGATGACGAGCGCGGTGTCGTACCGGCCGGATTCGAGGTCGGCCATCGCGGCGAGGATCGCCAGCGACCCCGAAGCGCAGGCACCCTCGTGTCGAGTGGCGGGGACATGCCACAAGTCGGGGATCATCGAAGCGGGCATTGCTCCGAGGTGCCCCTGGCCGGTGTAGAGCTGACCGAAAGCATTCCCCACGTGAACGACGTCGACATCGCTCGCTGCGATACCCGCGTCGTCGAGGGTGTGCATCGCGACCTCGGCTGTGAGATCGGCGATATCGAGTCCCTCGCGCGTGATGTTCCGCGCGAAGTCGGACTGGTAGCCACCTGCGATCCATACCTGCGCTGGAGACATATCGCTTCACTTTCCGAATCGATTCGAGGCGGGGCGTGTAGTTGGATGAGCGAGTCGGCGACGGAACCCTCCGGCCGATTCAGTACAGTTATTGAAGCATCTTGGCGCACGCACCGCAATGGAACTGCGCCAACCGGAAGAGGCAGACCGTGGACCACGAACCGACATCCCATCCAGAGCCCGCGGCGGTGAATCCGGTCGCCGCCACCCTCGATCTACTGGGCGACCGCCTCACCCTCGCCCTACTCGGCCACGCATTCGTCAGCGGAACGACCCGGTTCAACCAGTGGCTCGACCTGACCGGCGCACCGTCGTCGGTCCTCACCGACCGCTTGCACTCGCTCGTGGCCGCCGGCGTGCTCCGGCGTTCACGGCAATCCGCTGTGTCGGAACGACACGAGTACCTGCTCACCGACCTCGGTACCGCGACCTGGCCGATCCTCGTGTGCATCTGGGGCTGGCAACGGGAGTGGACACCGGAAGGGGCGTGGCAACCCGATCTCGTACACATCCCGTGCGGGCACCGCGGGCCCGCGGTGGTGCGCTGCGGAACCTGCGGCACCACCGTGACCGGCCACGATACCGACATCGAGATGAATGCCGAAGCGGTCTGGACGGTGACTTCGGGTGCGCGGCGCAGGTCCACTCGCGGCCCCGCGCGCGACACCTCCCGCGGGGACATGCAGTTCAACGCGATCATGGAGGCTCTCGGCGACCGGTGGAGCGGGGCCGTCACCGGCCTCGCACTGGCCGGTACCCGACGATTCGGAGAGTTCCGCACGGCACTCGACATCTCGCCGACCACACTGTCCGACCGCCTCGCCCGGCTCCACACCGCGCAGATCCTCGAGCGCCCCTCCGGCAGCGACCGCGAATACGGCCTCACGCCCCGCGGCCGCGCCCTCTTCGGCGTGTTCGTCTCCCTGATCCGGTGGTCCGCACAGGCGTATCCCGAAGTTCCCGGACCACTACGGATCCTGCATCGACGCTGCAGCACCCCGCTTGCACCCCAGTTGCAGTGCCGTGGCTGTGACGGGCGGGTCGATCGGCACACGGCACGGATCGAATCCGTGTCGGCGCACCCGTAGCCGGTACCGCGTCCGGATCACCGCCCTTGACACCATCGGACGTGATCGGTAACACTTCATTAGCTGTAGTGCGCTGTATCACGAATCTTCCCGAGTCGGAGCAAATCTGTGAACCGGAGCAATCCCGCATACATCTACGACGCCGTCCGCCTCCCTCGCGCACGGGTCCGCAAGAGCGGAGGCACCCTTGCCGGTCTCCCTCCCGTCGAGTTGGCCGGCCGGTTGCTCGAGGCATTGGCTGCGCGGTCCGACGCCACCGACGTCGTCGACGACGTGATACTCGGCATCAGCACCGTCACCGGTGAGCACTCCGGCGATCTCGCACGCGCAGCTGTGCAATGGGCCCGCTGGCCCGACCGCATCCCGGGCGGCGTGGTGACGAGACTGTGCTGCTCGGGCCTCGACGCCATCGAGAGCGCCGCGGCACGAGTGACCGCGGGCGCCGCACGCGCCGTGGTCGCGGGCGGTGTCGAATCGATGTCCAGGGTTCCGATGTTCTCGGACACACCCCCGATCGCGTCCGATGCGGACCTCGGCGAACGCACGGGATTCGTCACCATCGGTGTATCCGCCGATCTCACCGCGGCACGATACGGGTTCACCCGAGAACAACTCGACGGCTACGCCGTCACCTCGCACAGACGTGCCGCAGCGTCGCCTCCATCACCGTCCCTCGTCGGTGTGAAAGTCGGCGATACCGAGTTCGTCACGGACGAAGGAGTGCGACCGGATCTCACGGTCGAGGATCTCGCAGCACTGCCCGCGTTGTTCGGGGAGGATCCGGGGTGGGAACGGGTCGCCAGGCAACTGCCTTCTTCACCTCGTCCGGTCGAGGGTCTACATACCGTCGCCACCGCGCCTCAGCTAGCGGACTGCGCGTCGGCCGTACTGATCGGCGGGACCGATGCCGGGGCGGCGCTGTCGATGCCGCCCCGCGCACAGATCGTCGGCACCGCGCAAAGCGCAGTTCGCTCCCCGCTTCTCACCGCACCGGTGGAGGCATCCCGCGGGGCGCTCGGGCGTGCCGGTATCGTCGCCGCCGATCTCGACGTGGTCGAGGTCAACGAATCCTTCGCCGTCACACCGCTGATGATGATCGAGGAACTCGGTATCGATCCTTCCCGGGTGAACGCGCACGGTGGGGCTCTCGCCGTAGGGCATCCTCTCGGCGCCACCGGCGGAATACTGGTCGCACACGCCCTCGATCAACTCGAACGCACCGGCGGCGAGCACGCACTGGTCACCATTCCCGCCGCACTCGGCCTGGGTGCGGCCGTCGTGCTGCGTCGCATCTGAACCCGAACTCCGCCGAATTCACCTCTCTTGAATCCCTGCCGGACTCCCGTGAAAGGTCACCCGATGTCCTCACCCCACCCCACGGCACGCGCTGCGCGCGAATGTCATTCCACCGACAAGGTCTCCGACTACCTCGCACGCGGCTGGTGGCAGCCAGAAACGCTCGTCGACCTGTTCGACGCCTGGATCGAGCGCAGGCCGGATCACCTCGCAACCACTGACCCTGCCAATCTCGCGGACCTCACGGGAGCGCAGCCTACGGCGCTGACCTGGCGAGAACTGGACGGATACGTCACCCGCGTCGCTGCGGTTCTCTACTCACACGGAATCCGGCAGGACGACACGGTCGCGGTGCTGATCCCGAATTCGGTTGCTCTCACCGCCACGTACCTGGCGCTCTGGCGTCTCGGTGCCGTCGCAACGCCGATGCCGGCGTCGTATCGGCGCCACGAACTGTCCGGCATCGTGACGGCATGCTCAGCGGTTGCGGTCATCACCGTCGGGAAACTCGGTGAGCGAGCACCCGCCACCGAAGCCTTGGAACTGGCACCGGACCACGCGAGCCTGCGCACCGTATTCGCCTTCGGCCCCGAGGTTCCGCCGAATGCGGTGGAGATCGGTGCGGCAACAGCACCCACCGATGTCGCCGACACCGCACACACCTACATCACCGGGGTACGCCGGACGATCAACGATCGAGTTACCATCTGCTGGACCAGCGGGACGGAGGCCGCACCCAAAGGCGTACCACGGTGTCACGCAGACTGGCTCGCCATCGGTCAGGGGGTGCAGGACGCACTCGGTACCACCGAGGACTCGGTCTTGGTCAATCCGTTCCCGCTGGTCAACATGGCCGGGTTCGCCGCAGCGCTGCTGCCCTGGCTCATCGGCGGCGGTCACCTCGTCCATCATCAGCCCCTCGATATCGGCGTCTTTCTCGGTCAGATCCAGCAGCACCGGGCCACCCATACGACGATGCCGCCGGCAATCCTGACGATGCTCCTACAGAACGACGCGGTGCGCGGGGCCTTCGATCTGTCGTCGCTGATCCGCGTCGGGGCAGGCGGTGCGCCGCTACCACCGTCTGTAGTCGACAAATGGCAGAACGACCACGGTGTCGAAGTGATCAACTTCTTCGGGTCCAACGAAGGAGTGTGCCTACTCAGCGCACCGGCCGACTTCCCGGATCCAGATCTTCGCGCCCAGCATCTGCCGAATTACGCGACACAGCACCGTTCGTGGGCAGTCCGATTGAGCCGAAGCACAGAAGTGCGTCTCGTCGACCCCGCGACGGGCGACGTTGTCGACTCGGTCGGTGGCCGAGGCGAACTCCGCTTGAAGGGCCCCTCCGTCTTCGCCGGGTACCTCGAGGGTACGGCTACCGCATCCCCCTTCGATGACAACGGGTTCCTCTGCAGCGGTGATGTATTCGAGCTGTGCGGTGAACACGGCGAGTACCTGCGCTTCGTCGACCGCATCAAGGAGATCATCATCCGCGGCGGGATGAATATCGCACCCGCCGAAATTGAAGGCCTGTTGCAGGATCATCCTGCTGTGTCCGAGGTCGCGGTGGTCGGGATCCCCGACGACGTCCTGGGCGAGAAATGTTGCGCAGTGGTCGTTCCCGTCGACGGGACCGTACCCGAGCTCGAGGATCTGACCGCGCATCTACGTGCCCGCGACGTCGCGTCCTTCAAGTTGCCGGAACGCATCGAGGTCGTCGACACACTGCAGCGCAACGCAGTCGGCAAGCTGCTTCGCCGCCACATCCGTGCCGAACTCCTGGAGAACCGTTGACCGATCACCGCACTCACACCGCTCGCACCACCCTCCCCGCCCGGCTACGGGTGCCCGTGGTCGCGGCACCGATGTTTCTGGTGTCCGGCCCCGAACTGGTTGTCGCAGCAAGCACGGCGGGAGTGGTCGGGGCATTCCCGACGCCGAACTGTCGCACCACCGCCGAGCTCGACCGATGGATGGGAACGATCTCCGACGGCGTAGCGGCCGCAGGATCGGGCACAGCACCGTGGGCCGTCAATCTCGTGACGCACAGTTCCAACCAACGGCTCGCTGAGGATCTGCGTCTGGTGGCCGAACACCGACCTCCGGTGGTCATCACTGCCCTGGGTTCCCCCCGCCCGGTCGTGGAGACCGTCAAGGAGTACGGCGGCGTGGTACTCGCCGACGTGTCTTCACTCCGGCTCGCACGCAAGGCATCCGAGTTCGGGGTGGACGGGCTCGCATGCATTTCGGCGGGAGCCGGCGGCCACACCGGCCACCTGTCGCCGTTCGCCTTCGTCTCCGCCGTACGAGAGTTCTTCGACGGACTCGTGGTCGTCGGTGGTGGCATCGCCGACGGCTGGGGCGTCGCCGGTGCGATCGCCGCCGGTGCCGATCTGGTGTACATGGGCACCCGCTTCCTCACAGCAGCGGAAAGCATGGCACCGAACGACTACAAGCGGATGGTCGTCGAATGCGGAGCGGACGATCTTGTCGTCACCTCCGGGATCACCGGTACCGCCGCATCCTGGTTGCGGCCCAGCCTGATCGCGAACGGGCTCGATCCCGATATCCTCGCTGCCCCCGAAACGCGCGACTACAACGCGACGGAGGATGTCCACGGCCGGTGGAAAGACATCTGGGCGGCCGGTCAAGGGCTCGGCCTCATCGACGCGATAGAACCCGTCGAGGCCATCGTTGCTGGGATCGAGAAAGAGTACTCGGCCGCGACCTCCAGATTTTCCGCCATGCACCGCCGCTGAAAACAAGCGCGATGAGGCCGCACTCCGGAGTGCGGCCTCATCGCGGGGTCTACCGCGTCAGCGCTGCGGCACGGTTCGCGTGGTGATCGGGACGGGAAGCGCCGTTGCTCCCTCGAGGTACCGATCGACCGCAGCCGCGCACGCGCGGCCTTCTGCGATGGCCCACACGATCAGCGACTGCCCGCGACCCATGTCGCCCGCGACGAACACACCGTCGACGTCGGTGCTCCATTCAGACGAGCGGGCGACGTTGCCACGCTGGTCGAAGTCCACACCCAGATCGGTGAGCAGTCCGGGTTTCTCGGCACCGGTGAAGCCCATCGCGAGCAGCACGAGATCGGCTTCGAGTTCGAAGTCGCTGCCCTCGACCTTCTCGAACTTGCCGTCCACCATCTGCACCTCGTGTGCCTTCAGTGCGGTGACCTTGCCGTCTTTGCCGACGAACTGCTCGGTATTGACCGAGAAGACCCGTTCGCCGCCTTCCTCATGCGCGGACGACACCCGGTACATGAGCGGGTAGGTCGGCCACGGGGTCGAGTCGGCACGTTCCTCCGGCGGGCGGGGCATGATCTCGAACTGGTGAACGCTCTCGGCGCCCTGACGGTGCGAGGTGCCCAGGCAGTCGGCGCCGGTGTCGCCGCCACCGATGATGATGACCTTCTTGCCCGTCGCCGTGATGGTGGGGGCGGGCAGGTCGCCGAGCTGGACACGGTTCGCGATGGGCAGGAACTCCATCGCCTGGTGGATTCCGTCGAGTTCCCGGCCCGGAATGGGCAGGTCGCGTGCAACAGTGGCACCGCCGGCGAGGACGACCCCGTCGAACTGCTCACGCAGCTGCTTTGCAGTGATGTCGACGCCCACGTTCACGCCGGTGCGGAAGATGGTGCCTTCGGCCTCCATCTGCGCGAGACGACGATCGATGAACCGCTTCTCCATCTTGAACTCGGGGATACCGTAGCGGAGCAGACCACCGATGCGGTCGGCGCGCTCGAACACCGTCACGCTGTGCCCGGCACGGGTGAGCTGCTGAGCCGCAGCGAGTCCGGCCGGTCCCGAACCCACGACCGCGACCTTGCGTCCGGTGAGCTTCGACGGCGGAATCGGAGTGACCTTACCCTCGTCGAATGCCTTCTCGACGAGTTCGACCTCGACCTGCTTGATGGTCACCGGATCCTGATTGATGCCCAGCACGCACGACGCCTCGCACGGAGCGGGGCACAACCGGCCCGTGAACTCCGGGAAGTTGTTCGTGGCGTGAAGACGCTCGATCCCGTCCTCCCACTTGCCCTTGTACGCGAGGTCGTTCCACTCGGGAATCAGATTCCCGAGGGGGCAACCGTTGTGGCAGAAGGGGATACCGCAGTCCATGCAGCGGCTCGCCTGGATCTGGAGCGTCTCGAGCGGAAACGGCTCGTAGACCTCCTTCCAGTCGAGCAGTCGCAGCGGAACCGGGCGACGGACCGGTGTTTCGCGAGAACCGTGCTTCAGGAAGCCGTTGGGATCAGCCACGAGCCGCCTCCATGATCGCTTCGTCCACGTTCGCGCCACGAATGTTGGCGTCCTTGATAGCCATGAGAACCTTCTTGTAATCGCGCGGCATGACCTTCGCGAAGTGACCGACCTGCTGTGACCAGTCGGCCAGGATGCGGGCTGCAACCTCGGAGCCCGTTTCGTCACGATGTCGTTCGACGGCACCCTTGAGCCAGACGAAGTCCTCGCCTTCGAGGTCTTCGAGATCGACCAGCTCGGTGTTCAGGTTGTCTTCGAATTCCTTGTCCGGGTTGTACACGAACGCGACACCACCCGACATACCCGCGCCGAAGTTGCGCCCGGTCTTGCCCAGGATCACAACCTTACCGCCGGTCATGTACTCGCAGCCGTGGTCGCCGACGCCTTCGACGACGGCCGTGGCTCCCGAGTTACGCACGGCGAAACGTTCCCCGGCGACACCGCGGATGAGTGCTTCACCGCCGGTCGCGCCGAACAGGATCACGTTGCCGGCGACGATGTTGTCCTCGGCGACGAACCCGGGCGCCACCTTCTCCGGCGGACGCACCACGATGCGTCCACCCGACAGGCCCTTGCCGACGAAGTCGTTGGCGTCGCCGAGCAACTTCAGCGTGATGCCCTTGGGGACGTACGCACCGAAGCTGTTCCCTGCCGATCCGGTCAGGGTGATGTCGATCGTGTTGTCCGGCAACCCTTCCGCACCGTAGCGCTTGGTGAGTTCGTGACCGAGCATCGTGCCCACCGTGCGGTTGACGTTGGTGACGGTCGTGTCGATGGACACCGCGGCGCCCGATTCCAGAGCAGCCTGCGCCTTGACGATCAGCTCGTTGTCGAGCGCCTTGTCGAGAGCGTGGTATTGCTCCTTGGTGCAGCGCGTGTCCTGATCGGCGAAGATCGGCGACGTCACCTTCTCGAGCAGCGGCGACAGATCGAGCTTCGATGCGCGGAAGTGGTCGACGGCCTTGGCGGTGTCGAGGTGGTCGACCTGGCCGATCGCCTCGTCGAGACTGCGGAATCCGAGCTCGGCCAGATACTCACGTACTTCCTCTGCGATGTACAGCATGAAGTTCTCGACGAACTCCGGCTTGCCGGTGAACCGCTCGCGCAGCACCGGATTCTGCGTCGCCACACCCACCGGGCACGTATCGAGATGGCACACGCGCATCATGATGCAGCCCGACACGACGAGCGGCGCGGTCGCGAACCCGAACTCCTCGCCACCGAGCAGCGCCGCGACCATCACGTCGCGACCCGTCTTCATCTGACCGTCGACCTGCACCACGATGCGGTCGCGCAGACCGTTGAGCATCAGGGTCTGCTGAGTCTCGGCGAGGCCGATCTCCCACGGTGCACCCGCGTGCTTGAGCGAGGTCAGCGGCGATGCACCGGTACCGCCGTCGTGGCCCGAGATGAGCACGACGTCGGCGTGTGCCTTCGAGACACCCGCCGCGACCGTACCCACACCGAGCTCGGAGACGAGCTTGACGTGAATGCGGGCCTGCGGATTCGCGTTCTTCAGGTCGTGGATGAGCTGCGCGAGATCCTCGATCGAGTAGATGTCGTGGTGCGGCGGCGGCGAGATGAGGCCCACACCCGGCGTCGAGCCACGCACCTCCGCCACCCACGGATACACCTTGTGCGGCGGCAGCTGACCGCCCTCACCGGGCTTGGCGCCCTGCGCCATCTTGATCTGGATGTCGGTGCAGTTCGACAGATAGTGCGACGACACGCCGAAGCGGCCGGACGCGACCTGCTTGATCGCCGAGCGGCGGAAGTCGCCGTTCTCGTCGGGAGTGAAACGCGCCGGATGCTCGCCGCCCTCACCGGAGTTGGAGCGTCCACCGAGGCGGTTCATCGCGATCGCGAGAGTCTCGTGGGCCTCCGCCGAGATCGAGCCGTAGCTCATCGCGCCCGTGGAGAACCGTTTGACGATCTCACTTGCCGGCTCTACTTCCTCGATCGGGACCGAGGGACGCAGGCCCGTCTTGAACTCGAAGAGCCCCCGGAGCGACGCGAGCCGCTCCGACTGGTCGTCGACCAGCTTCGTGTACTCCTTGAAGATCTTGTACTGACCTGTGCGCGTGGCGTGCTGGAGCTTGAACACCGTGTCCGGGTTGAACAGGTGGTACTCACCCTCGCGACGCCACTGGTACTCGCCGCCCACCTCCAGCTCGCGGTGCGCATGCGCCGACGGGCGATCGAGGAACGCCATCCGGTGCCGCGCAGCGACATCCGCCGCGATCTCCTCGAGGCCGACACCACCGAGCTGGCTCTGCAGCCCGGTGAAGTACTCGTCGACGAGCTCCTGCGACAGACCGATGACCTGAAACAGCTGTGCACCGGTGTACGAGGCGAGAGTGGAGATGCCCATCTTCGACATCACCTTGAGCACGCCCTTCGACGCGGCCTTGATGTAGTTGGCGATGGCCTTGTCGAGGGTCATGCCTTCGGGCAGGTCGCCGTTCTGGAGCAGCTCGTCGATGCTCTCGAACGCCATGTACGGATTCACCACAGCCGCGCCGAAACCGCACAGGGCGGCGATGTGGTGCACCTCGCGCGCGTCGCCCGCTTCGACGAGCAGACCCACTTTGGTGCGGGTCTTCTCGCGCACGAGGTGATGGTGCACCGCGGAGGTGAGCAGCAGCGATGGGATCGGAGCGAGCTTCTCGTCGGATTCGCGGTCGGATAGCACGATCAGGCGCGCGCCCTTGTCGATCGCCTGCGACACCTGCTCGCGGATGCTCTCGAGCGCGGTGTGCAGACCCCGCGCGCCCTCGGCGACCGGGTAGAGACCGCGCACGATGACGCTGCTGAATCCCGGGTACTGCTTCTTGTCGTTGACATGGATGAGCTTCTGCAGGTCGTCGTTGTCGATGACCGGTGCAGAGATCAGGATCTGGCGGCACGACTCCGCCGTGGGCCGCAGTACGTCGCCCTCGGGTCCGAGCATGCCGCCGAGGCTCGTGACGATCTCCTCGCGGATGGCGTCGAGCGGCGGGTTGGTGACCTGAGCGAACAGCTGGGAGAAGTAGTCGAACAGCGTCCGCGGACGCGCCGAGAGCACAGCGATGGGGGTGTCGGTACCCATCGAGCCGAGCGCCTCACCACCGGTCGCCGCCATCGGCTTGACCAGCAGGTCCACTTCTTCCCGGGTGTATCCGAACACCTGCTGACGCAGCACGACACGCTCGTGCGACATGTAGGTGTAACGGGACGGCGGGAGATCCTCGAGACGGGAGACGCCCTTCTCGACCCATTCCTCGTACGGGTGCTCGGCAGCGAGCTCCGACTTGATCTCTTCGTCCTCGACGATCCGCCCCTTTGCGGTGTCGACGAGGAACATACGACCCGGCTGGAGACGTCGCTTGCTGATGATCTTCTCGGCCGAGATGTCGAGCACGCCGACCTCGGAGGCCATGACGACGAGACCGTCGTCGGTGACCCACGCACGCGACGGTCGCAGGCCGTTGCGGTCGAGGACCGCACCGATGACCGTGCCGTCGGTGAAGCACACCGACGCCGGGCCGTCCCACGGCTCCATGAGCGCCGAGTGGTACTCGTAGAACGCGCGGCGGGCGGGATCCATCGTCTCCTGACGTTCCCACGCCTCCGGGATCATCATGAGCACGGCGTGCGGCAGACTGCGGCCACCGAGATGCAGCAGCTCGAGCACCTCGTCGAAACGCGCGGTGTCGGATGCGTCCGGCGTGACGACGGGGAAGATCTTCTCGAGTTTGCCGCGGCCACCGAAGACGTCGGTGTCGATGAGCGCCTCTCGGGCACGCATCCAGTTCGAGTTGCCGATGACCGTGTTGATCTCGCCGTTGTGTGCGACACGACGGAACGGGTGCGCGAGCGGCCACGACGGGAACGTGTTGGTGGAGAAGCGTGAGTGCACCAGGCCCAGCGCCGACTCGACACGCTCATCCTGCAGATCGAGGAAGAAACCCTTGAGCTGCGGCGTCGTGAGCATGCCCTTGTAGACGAACGTCGACGCCGACAGGCTCGGGAAGTACACGGTCTCGCTGCCGGGGCCGTCCTGGCCGGAACCGCTGTTGCCGAGTTCGTGCTCGGTGCGCTTGCGCACCACGTATGCACGGCGCTCGAGGTCCAGGCCGGTGAGTGCCCGCGCACCCGACGCGACGAAGATCTGCCGGAAGGTCGGCATGGCGTCCTTGGCCATGGAGCCGAGATCGGCGGTGTCGATCGGCACCTCGCGCCAGCCGAGGACCTCGAGGCCCTCTTCCTCGACGATCCGATTCACCGCGCTCTGCGCCTCGTCGGCCGCATCCGTGCCCTGGGGCAGGAACGCCATTCCGGTGGCGTAGGCGCCGGCGGCGGGCAGGTCGAAGTCCACGACCGCGCGGAAGTACGCGTCGGGTACCTGGATGAGAATGCCGGCGCCGTCGCCGGTGTTCTGTTCTGCGCCCGCCGCACCGCGGTGTTCGAGATTGACCAGCGCCGTGATCGCCTTCTCGACGATGTCGCGGCTGCGTCGACCGTGCATGTCCACGACAAACGCGACGCCACAGGAATCGTGCTCGTTTGCCGGGTGATAGAGCCCTCGAGGCCCGGGAAGATGAGTCATACCTAGCCTTCGTTGCGGTGATGGCAACTGACGACCAGCAACACTGATGGCCATCTACTGCTGTAGATGGGTATCGACCCGGGTGCGCCGATACCTTGTCTTCGCCAGTATCCGCCCATCCGCGACGGTGCGGGTGCCTTTTTCGGCAGCGCGGGTACGAACCTGACGATCGGTGGGACGTCGTGGGCCCACCGCCTCGCACCAAACGATATGCCAGGCTACGGGGGGCTACGCAAGCAAGGCTGCCCTACTTTGCACGTGAGCAGCGGAAATACGTCGGTAACGAGCCGTTAGCAACGGTGTCACCGTGCACCTCGAGGGTGCAGCGCCACTGCGAGGATCCGGCGGATCCCCTCTCTGGGATCCGGGTCGCTCCCGGACGTCAACCGATGCAGGATCACGCCGTCGAGATAGTCGACGATGAGCCTCGCACCGGCGTCGGATTCACCCGGCTCGTCCACTCCGAGACCTGCCAGCATGGCCGCGCCCCACGCCCTCAGCTCGCCGCGTCTGACCTCCACCGCGGTGCGGAGTTCCGGCACGGCCATGGCCTCGACGAACATCGCGAAACGCGCCCGCGTCCGCACCGCGTCCTCGCCGGTTGCGAACAGCACGTATCCGTACAGCAGGTCTTCGAGGTCACGCTCGCGCGGCGCTGCGGATGCGGATCCGGTCCCTGCAAGTGCGGCCACGTCGGCCCGGTCGCGTTCGAGAAGGCGATCGAGGACCCCTTCGACGAGGGCCTGTCGCGTGCGGAAGTAGTTGGATGTCGACCCCGGCGGCACGTCGGCAATCCGGTCGACGCGTCGGTGGGTGAGTGCGCGCAGGCCTTCTGTTCCGAGTAGTTCGATCGCAGCGTCGAGCACGGTGGTGCGTTTGTCCGTCACGTTGCGATCCTACGACCTTCACTACGCATGTAGTGACAACTCCACTACATGCGTAGTATGTTGCAGGCATGACCACCACATACACCGGAAAGGCCGCCGTGCTCGGCGGAGGAATCGGAGGGCTCACCACCGCGAACGCCCTCATCACCCGCGGCTGGCACGTGGACGTGTTCGAACGTGCCGCGGCGCCGCCCGACACCGGCACCGCGCTGGGACTGTGGCCCGAAGCCCTCGAGGCGCTCGAACTCGCCGGTCTCGGCGGGCAAGCGCAGCGCCTCGGTGTGCTGCAGGACTCCGGGGCACTCATGAGCTGGAACGGAAAGGTCCTCGGACGTTTCAGCGACATCCGCACGCCGGCGATCCTGCTGTCACGTCCCGTCCTGCTCGGGCTCCTCACCGGCGGCATTCCCTCCTGCACCGTCAGGTTCGGGGCGGCCGCTCCCGAACTCGCCGAGCTCGCGGGCTACGACGTCACGATCGGCGCCGACGGCATAGGCAGCGCGGTCCGAGACCAGATCTTCGGCCCGTCGTATCGGCCCGTGCACTCCGGCTACGCAGCCTGGCGCGGCTGGGTTCCCGGTGCCACCACCGCGATGAGCGAGACGTGGGGGCCGGGTGCACTCTTCGGGATCACCCCGCGCGACGGCGACCTCACGAACTGGTTCGCCGCCGTGCGCGCGCCCGCGGGTGGAGCAGGAACCATCGACGAACTGCACGCACGCTTCCGGGATTGGCATCCCGCCGTGCTCGACGTGCTGGCCCACATCGATCCCGCCGAAGTGCTGCACCACGATCTGTACGAGTCGCCGCGACTCCCGTCGTATGTGCGCGGGAATGTTGCCCTGATCGGCGACGCAGCGCACGCGATGACCCCCAACCTCGGCCGAGGCGCGTGCGAAGCGATGGTGGACGGCGCCACACTCGCCGCGCTACTGGCCGAGTATCCCGTCAGCGAGGCCCTCGGCCGCTACGACCGGGCACGACGTCGTCGCACACAACGTCTGGTTCGTGCATCCCGGATGGTCGCGCGGGTTGCGACGGCAACCCGGCTCACCGGGCTGCGCAACGCAGTGATCGGCACCGCCGTTCGATTCGCCTGAAATCTTGTGGAACCGATCGGACACCTGCTGCGTCCAACCCCATAGGACTGTTTCAAGATCAGAGGGGCGACCGGATGACATCGTGGCAAGTCGACATCGACGCGTTGAGGGCGCTGGCGGCGGCATTGACGTCGGAAGCCGAGATCATCGGCGAGCTGAACCCGGGGACCCCACTCGCTGCTGAGGTCAGGGCGATGACGTCGTCAGCGGTCGGTGCCGCGCTCACTCGCGCCGAAGCTCCACTGCACACCGCGTACCATGCCATGTCCATCTGCCTGCACCGCATGGCCGAAGCAACATCCGCCGGCGCGATGAACTACGACACCGCGGAGGACGAATTCAGGAGGCAGGTCGAGGCAGTAGGAAGCAGCTTCGAGAGCGCGGGTACCTCTGAGAGCAGCGCGGGGACTGCCGAAAGCACAGTGTCGTAGATGTCGACGCTTTCGCAGATCCGAAAGCTCGACCCCGCCGCGCTCACCTATGCAGCCGACGGTGTGGAAGCCGCCAACTTCGCGTTCGGCAAGGCAACCGACCAGGTCGACCGTCACGTGGACCACGCGTTCCGCACGTGGGAGGGCGATGCGGCCACCGCCGCAGCGGCCCGCGCGTGGAGCGATCGAGTCGTCGGCCGCGGCATTTCCAATGCCGTCGCCGAGCAGGTCGAAGCTCTTCGTTCCGCATCCACTGCGCTGGTTCCCGCGCGCGACACCGTGGTCCGCATCGCCGACAACGCGATCGGCGCCGGGTTCACCGTCCACGACGACGGCAGCGTGGTTCCACCTCGGTGCGACACGGGAGATTCCCGCGCCGATGTCGTCGCGCAGGCGTGCCTCGATGAGGAAGCCGCCACATTCGAGGCGCAGTTGAAGTCCGCACTGAGCACCTTCGACGAACTCGACGTGCACGCCGCCGACCTGATCGACCAGAACTCCATCCGCTTGTCGACATTCGGAGGAGACTTCCGGACTCAGGGCGTCTGGACCCTGAGCGGTCCGGGCGGCGACGAGGAGGCCGAACTCCTCATGTCCGGCCACGCCCGCGACTCCGACCTCGAACGCATCGGACGTGCACTGTCCGCCGGAAGCGGCGCAAGTATCGACTACCTCGACGCCTTCTACAACGGACTCGAGCAGGACGACCTCACGGAACTGTTCGCGACCTTCAAGGAATGGGAGGCGGACGGTCATCCGCATGCGGCGGGCTGGGCCGACGCGGTGGGCAACGGTCTCCTCACGTTGTCGAATCCCGACTACGGCGGTAGCTGGGAGCGGATACCGCAGGACATCCGCGACACCCTCCACTACGGATACGAACCCGGGCCTCGTGAACCGGGTGCCGGTATCCAGTTCGACCGTCTCGGTGCGCTCGGCGCGGTGCTCGGCGAATCGAATCCCGAGTATCGGCCCGGCACCGAGATGGGGATCGAGCTGAATCGGGTCGCGGGATATATGGCGGGCGTACCGACCTATGCCGATCCGCACCTGGTGCCCACACCGGATCCGGCGTACTACGACGAGACCGCGCGCACCTTCCTCGACATCGGCACCCGCAACCCCGATGCGTCGTACCACCTCTTGTCAGGCACCGATGTCGACGGCACTCCCGCAGCGTTCGACCGCGACGAAGTGCTCGTGCCCCTGCTTACCCGCGAATGGGACGACGACGGCGCTACCCTGGCCGGCCTCACCGACTGGATCGCCGCCGACGCAGTGCCCGCCGACCCGACCGACCCGGGCGACGTCGCACGGGCAGAGCGTGCCGGGCAAGCCGCATACGGTCTCGCGGAGGTGTTGTCGTCGCCTGAATCGGAGTGGGACGGCGGCAACAACTTCGACCGCTTCCTCCACATGCCCGAGCCCGGCGGAGGGCTGTCCGACCGGACGATCGGCGACGTCAACCCCCTTGCAGTCCAGTCATTCTCGGAATCACTGGCGCCGTATGCATCCGACATGGTCGGGGCAGACGAAGACGCCACACCCACTCACGGCTTCGGCGACCTCGGCCCTGTTCCGGCGACCCGAGTGTTCACTCTCCTCGATACCGACCCCGCGGCCGGGGCGCTCATCAACGGCGCAGCGCTCGCGCAGGCCACCGACTTCGATCGGCAGTTTGCGCTGGATCAGCTGGAGGGTGAGGGGAAGTACTCCTACGGTACGTATTCGGGCCGGTTGCAGAGTCTCGTCGAGGTCGGTTTGAGCAGTGCGTACGAGAACGAGAAGTCGATCGAGCAGGCTGCGATCGACAACCGGAACCAGTACCGGTCCGATGCTTTCGCGGTCGCGCAGACTCTCGCCACCGGTGCCGTTGCGGCACTTCCCGGTGGGATGGTCACCGGGCCGATCGTCTATTCGGCCGGGGTTCTCTTGGATTCCGAAATCATCAATGCTGAAGGACAATACGTGGGACACGCATCGGGAATCGAAGGTTTGGATACCTCGATGTACCTGACGGAAACGAGTGCGCAAAGCACGATGCGGTACAACATGTTGCGGGGACTCGCCGACTCTGGGCACGTGGAGGCGTCGGCGCTCCCAATCGATTGGGTCGAAAATGGGGTACTCAACGAGCGCGAGTATATTTCAGACAGCGAACTCACCCGGGAAGCAACCTGGATCCTGGCTAACGCTGGAATTCCTCAAGAGGTACAAGGCGGCTATCTCAGCACGTCCGCTGCCGGTAGCCAGGATCTCCGCAACATCATTTACGCCGACCAGCGGGATGGCGAATCCGGTTTCCGCGAGGTGCTCCTCGGCGGCGTGGTTGTCTCTGGCGGTGAACGATGGGACTACTCGTAGTGAAGCGAAAGTCGGTACAGTTCATTCGTTCTGCTGCTGCAGTGTTGAGCATTCTTGTGCTCACATCATGCTCACACGATGCCCCCAAGGAGGCAATCACCACAACCCTCACAACGCTTGAGCCTTCAGAGTACGAAACGCCCGCACACGTCCGCAACGCCACCTATGAGTGGTCGGCTGAAACCGGTATCGATTTGCTCGGCGAACGTGGCCAAATCATCCGTGCCGCACACGAGTCCAAAACTATCGCGCACTATGCCGGCATGGACGCAACCTACCCTGGATTCGCGGAAGCACTCGATCCCAGGTATGCCTCCCAAATCAATACACGCTGGGATAGATCGCTCGCGGGCACCATGCGATCACACATCCTACAGATCGTCGAGACCGACATCGGCTTCAAAGCCACTGTATGCAGTCAGCCTTCGCACTTCGCAATCCGTGAAGCCGACGGCACGTACCGCATAACCAACGGATCTGGAAGGGAGGAGTACATCCAGTTCGACCACATCGTCTACACCCCCGACAACCCCAGACTCGACCCTGAAGACTTCTGGCCGACCGTACACAACACCGGGCACTTTCCGGTACCACCAGGCCTGCCAGTATCCGAACACCAATGGTCCGCCCCCACCGAAGATCTCTTCACTGACACCGGATGGACCATCACCTTCGGCGCCGACCTCGGCGAAACAATGCACCGCTGCCAAGACTGGGGACGCAGCATCGAACCCGACGTCCCCGACGAAGGCTCCGAAACCATTCGCTCCCCCATCCCACCCAAGACCCTGCCCGCCTACCCCGGCTGGTAAGAGAAGGAGAATGCCGTGACTCGAACCGAAGAGTTCTCGTCGAAGGTCCGCAGGATCCAGGACGCGATCGACATGATCAGAGGCACCGGATCCTCACACGGGATCACGATGACGGTGTCGCCCACGGGACAGATCCTGAGCCTCGAGATCCCTCCTCACGCGTACGACCTGTCGCCCCGGGCACTCTCCGGCCACATCACGAGCGCGCACGCGTCTGCTTATTCGGACGCGAACGAGAAAGCACGGAACGTCCGGGAGGAGCTTGCCGAAGACCCAAGGGTTCGTCGCATCATGGCCGAGACGGGGCACTCATGATCCGGCCAGCCCAAGATCAGGCGAACTACCCGTAAATAACAACTGGCCGCAGCGAGAATATCAGCTGCGACCAGAGGTAACGAAAGAATAACTTGGGGCGCCCCAACTTCGTAAGCCCCGGTTCCCGTGAACTCGGTCACATGAAACGGGGCGGTCAGCGAATCCCGTCCCACAGCACACGAAGCTCGGCCTCGGCGTCGTCCACGGTCTCGCAGCCGGCCGCCTCGGAGGCGTCGCCGAACACCATCTCGGTCCGGGATGTCCCGTACGGGGCCCATCCCGGCGTGCCGGTCGTCACGAACGTGATCCACGCCTGGTGCATGTGCTGCGCAAGGTCTCGCGGCGGATTCGGCCCGGCCAACGCACTGATTCCCGAGACGTGAAGGTTATCGAACACGAAACCGATGTCGAGCGCATGCGTTGCGCCGAGCCGGCCGCCGTACTCCGGCGACTTCCAATCGAAGCGATACACATAGGTCGCCGCGTCGAACGCGGAGCGCGCCTCGGCGACGCGAACGACCGGAATGCGATACATCCAGTCGCGCACCACATGCATGAGCACCTCGCCGGGCGTCGCCTCGGATCGCGCTGCCCGGTAGGCATCGAGGGCTCCGGGTTCCGTCAGACCGTAGGGCGCCACGAGTGCGGGAAGCATCGTGTCGTCGATCGCGTCCGCAACGCCGGTGGGCACGAGGAACAGCGTCATCTCGTCGCCGTTGTGGCCGATGAGAACGTCGACATCACGCGACGACCCTGTGGCGATCCGATCAATCGGCAGCTCCGACAGCACGCTGCCGTCGATGCACGGTTCGAAGGCCATCGCATGGGTAGGGATCTCACCCCACACCTGGGGATCCGACTCGCCGCGGATCCGCGCGACCAACGCTTCCTGCGCCTCGACGAGTGCGTCGGGATCGATTATCGAGAGACCTGCGCGGGTGGGTTCGACATCGAGCGCGTCGGCCAGGGCCCGCGACACCTTGCGCGCGGTGTCGGCCGACATCACCGAATGCCCGGCTCCGCTCTGCGCGATCGCTCGACGGAACAGCCCCTCTGCAGACGGCATCGACAGTAGCGATCCGACACTCATCCCGCCCGCCGATTCGCCGACGATCGTCACTGCATCGGGGTTCCCGCCGAACGCGGCGATGTTGTCTCGAACCCACTCGAGTGCAGCCACCTGATCGAGCAACCCCCGGTTGGCGGGTGCATCGGCGAGTAAGGCGAACCCTTCGGCACCGAGTCGGTAGTTGATACTGACGAAGACCACGCCGTCACGGGCGAAGTTCGCACCGTCGTACAGCGGCACCGCGCTGCTGCCGCGAACGAACGCACCGCCGTGGATCCAGACGAGCACCGGCAGCGACGCATCGAGGCCGGGTGTCCACACATTCAGATTCAGTGGGTTCGCACCGGGGATTGCCGGATCTTCCAAGAGTCTGTCGAACGGCGCGCCGTAGGGCGCCTTCGGTGCGGTGGGGCCGAATTCGACCGCGTCTCGCACGCCGTCCCACTTCGGTGCAGGTTCAGGTGCCGCGAATCGACGGTCGCCGAACGGTGCGGCCGCGTACGGTATGCCCTTGAAGATCGCGGTGCCCCCCACGGCTGTTCCCCGCACCCGTCCGCGCGTGGTCTCGACGACGGGATTCATTCGCTCTCCTCATGTTCGGACCGTGTCGACCGTCAGCATGGCATGCCGGACGTACAGTTTCGAGGCAAACGCGCACCTCGACACCTGCCGCAGTCGTCATGAGAGATCAGTCCTCGTCGATGCAGGCGAGACGATCACCGGCAGTACCGGCCTCACCGGGCCCCGTCATGGTGTGGTGTTCGTGGATCACCAACGACTCGCCTTCATCATCACGGAATTCCCAGTCGACCGTGCTCGTGGCACGGGCATTTCCGCTGTCATCGGTGGTGAAGTCCAACCAGATCTCGTTCTGCGGGTTGGCGTAGGCCGGGTCGGTGGATGGCGAGTCCGGTGTCGCCGCGGGGTCCGCCTGATTCTGATAGTGCGGTCCTGCATCCGCGGGGTCCGGTCCGCACGGTCTCGTATGCACGTGAGCACCGAAGTCGCGGTTGGGCTGGAGACCTGTCACGGTGAGTGTGACGGTGGTACGGCCGTCGTCGTCTTCGGTGTCCACGTCAGCCCGCGCGCCGACCGGCACGGCAACCTCGTCATAGGTCACGGCGTCGACGTCGACACCTCCAGGAAGCGCGAATGCATCGTCGTCGTCGATTCCAGACCCGGGTGCGGGCGTCCCCGAGGTTGCCGTGCCGGTCGGCGGCTCCGCCGTTGTCGTCACGGGGGGCGCTTCGACGGTGGTCGCGTCGTTGCCGCTTGTGTCGTCGCTACACCCGGACGCGAAGAGTGCGGTCAGGGAGATTCCGGCCAGGAATGCTGTGGTTCGGGTATTCATGGCCGGAGGTATACCCGTTCGGAGCTTGAACTGAACACTCCGCCACGGGAGAATTCAGCAGGCTTTCACTCCTGCTGCGCAGCCACGATCGCTTCGAGGGCTTCCGCGATGTTCGCTTCGGCCTTCGACTTGTCCACCCCGGCCGACGACAACGCCCCCGTACCGTTCTCCAGTTCGAGGAGTGCCAGCAGAATGTGTTCGGTGCCAACGTAATTGTGCCCGAGTCTCAGCGCCTCGCGGAAGGTCAGTTCGAGAGCCTTCTTGGCTTGTGCGTCATACGGAATGAGCTCGGGAGGCGTTCCGGTCGTGCTTACCGGCAGCGCGGCAAGAACGGTACGTCGCAGATCGTCGAGCTTGATTCCCTGTGCGACGATCGCGCGAGCCGCGAGCCCGTCAGGATCGGCCAGTAGACCGAGCACGAGGTGTTCGGGAGCGATCTCCGTGCCGCCTGCAGCGCGCGCTTCGTTCATCGACGCCATCACCGCGTTCTTCGCGCGCGGCGTGAACCGGTTGAAGCCTTCATTCGGATCGAGGTCGTTGTCGGCTTTGGTGACGAATTTCTTCTGAGCGGCCTGTTTGGACACCCCCATGCGTTGTCCGATCTCCGACCAGGAGGCACCCGAGCGTCGGGCCTGGTCCACGAAGTGGCCGATGAGGTGATCGGATACATCACCGAGATGATCGGCGGCGATCATGGCGTCTTGGAGTTGGTCGAGGACGTCGGGATGGACCTTCTTGATGGCCTCGATGAGGTCGTCGAGGCGAATCGGGTGAGTGCTGCGTATTGGTTCGGTCATATGTCAACCATAGGTTGACGATAGGCGATCGTCAATCATAGGTTGACGAATACGGGTCGATTTTGCGTCGGCAGCACATGGCGATTGTCGGGCTGGCGTGAGGCCTCCGCAGGCGCCAGGATGCCTTTACTGCCCCGGCCGGCGGATTTGTCGGAGCGCAGCGGCCCGGGCCGCGTTCCGGTCTGTTTTGCCGCCGGCGCCGACGTCGAGCCGGTCGACGGTGACGACGTATTCGGGCAGGTATTCTGTGGTCACCCCGCGGGAGCGCAGCCATTCCGCCATCGAGGCGGTGTCGATACAGCAGCCCTCGTCCAGGACCAGGACAGCGCAGACACGTTCGCCGTAGATCTCGTCGGGAACACCCACCACCGCCACGTCGGTTACTGCAGTGTGACGGCGGACGAGATCCTCGATTTCGAGGATTGAGATGTTTCTGCCGCCCCGGATGATGAAGTCGGCCGTCCGTCCTACCACCCGTATCCGTCCACGGTCGTCGACCTCCACGATGTCGCCGAGGAGCATCCAATCGTCGTCGGTGTACAACTCCTGATTCGCTGCCGGATCCTCCCAATAGCCGGCGGACAGCAGTGGCCCGCGCCGAGAAGTCGGAGTACGCGGCGATCTGCTTCGTGCACAGCAAGTGGTCCAGGTACTCACCCACCGTGCTCACACCAGGGATCGGGGACGCTCCGCCGAACCGCCGACCGTGCTCGTCGTCCCAGGTGAAGTCGACGCCCAGGTCATCCCACCGACGGTGCATATCGCAGGAACACTCCGCGCACCTGGTACGGGTGGGCGCGGTCACGGCGGGCAGGGGATAGGTGGGGCGGCAGTCTGTCGGCATGGCGGTCACGCTCCTGGTTCGTCTAGGGGTGCCACCAACGGTGGAGACAGGGGTGATGCGTTGCGGCACAACACGTCATGCGCGGACGCCAGCAACAGTTCGGACAGCCCGACCCGTGTTGCTCGTTCACTCAGTTCGGCACAGCCACCCCTCGGACAGGGGTGAGGCCCGGCACTTCTTCGCTCGGGCGCTACCGGGAGCCGGGCCGAAACTGATACCCGGCGCAGTGAACTGCGCCGGACACCCGTCCGGTCCCCACGTGGGTTAGCTCCACTGCACGTCGCGGCCGTTCGCAGCCGACCGCAGTCGATGACTCGCCCCACGGCATCGACGCGCCCGAGCCGCACTGCTTGACCGCTTGACTTGACCTACTTGACCGAGGGCGATGGGGGGTATGACCACTGCACTCCAAAAGGTCGTAGACGACCAACTCGCCGCCAGCGGGATGGCCGCCGAACAACTCGACGACGACGCCGCCACATACGTCGCCGCTGGCGTGAAGAACGTCCTGTCCAACCTCAAGGCACGCCGAGCCTGGGAGAACCACATCGGCGCGATCTTGACCCACAAGCAGGCCGTCGACGCCACCGGCTGGACGAAGCAGGCCCTGAGCCAGGCAGTCAAGGACCGTCGTGTCCTGCGCCTCGAAGCCGCGGACGGAACCATCGGCTACTGGTCCGGCGGACTGACCGACACCGCACCACACGTCCCGATCCTCGGCATCAAGGACGTCCTGAAAGCGTGGGCCCACGCCGACGTCCAGGCATGGACCATCGCATCGTGGGTATCGAGCAGGCAGCCTGAACTCGGCGACCGCACTCCCAGACAAGCACTCCTCGACGGCGACACAGCCGAGGTCGTGAAGCTGGCACGGCAGGCCGCTGAACGGCTGGCTTCGTGAGTTCGCCTCGCGCAACACAGCACCTCGCCGCACCACCGTCCCCGAACACACTCCGGGGACGGTTCCGTGTGTTCACCCTTCCCGCCGGCACGACGACGTACCGCACGAACGGCGCCAAGTTCGGGCCATGGTGGTTCGGTTCCAGCGGCGGTGGCCGGTTCGAGACCTGGTGCGGGATCCAGCTCATCCCGAGCACGGAGATCGCACAGCGAGCGATCTCGACGGTGGCGGTGCGTCGAGATTTGCGGGTCGCCGACGCGACCTCGAATGCCGCGAACCAGTTCGGCATGACCTCCGAGATCGCGACGACCTCCGACTACAGCCTCACCCAGCGGTGGGCACGGGAGCTCCACGCCGCCGGCTTCGATGGCATCCGCTACTGGGCGCGCCACGACATGGCACACGTGGACGCCTGCGTCGCCCTGTTCGCACCGAGTGGAGACCGGACCAGCACCGTGGCGATTCCCAGTGACTTCACCGTCCCGAGCACCGCCGCGTTGCCTGATCGCCCCGACCTCTGGGAATTGTTGCGGGAGACCGCCGGGATCGAAGTCCTGCACATCCCCGGCAGCATCTGAACGACGCGACCCCGAGACGCCCGCAGACCCCTCGGGGTGCGCTCGGTCATGGTCAGGAGGCCGCCGCGGTCGGCGGCTCGGCAGCACGGGGCAGCGTCGCCAGCCATGGTAGGAGTCCAGCCGCGATCCGCGCTTGGGGGCCGGCTTGCGCTCTTTCGGCCACGCTGGCGGAGCGCCGCAGTGGGCTGTGCGGATGCCGGCGATGATCGTGCTCGTATGGGTTGATCTTCTCGTGGGTCGGTGGCTGCCAGGTAGGCGTGGCCGCGTTCGGACAGTCCGTAGCCGACCCGCAGGCTGCGGGTCAGGGCGTACCCGCATCGATCCGATCCAGCTGGACGTCGATGTCCGCGAAGTCGGCGGGTGAGAGTACCGCGTTCTCTGCGCGCGCTTCTCGGGGATCGGGGCCGGCCCAAGCCAGGGTGATGCACCAGAGCGGACAGACATGGTCCTCGTGGAGGGTGGCGAGCAGCTCGTCCGGTGTGGCGCAGCCCGCGTCCTGCGCGGCGGTGGCGTCGATCAGTTCGGGATCTGTCTGGTCGATTGCTTCGACACGCACGATTCCGGCCACGGTGCGGAACGTCGATCCGGGTTCGACGCGCGGGTGCTTCCAGCGGCGGTAGGCGACCGTGACTGTCCCGGCGGCGACGTCGTGGGCGATCCGGTTCGTGAGAATCATCGGGCCTCCGCGAGGAACTCGACGAGCGACCGCGGCGCGCGACCCAGAACCTCGGCGGTGTCCGGGAGGACGGGTTCGGCGTGACCGGCGGCAATCGTGGCGAACAGGCCGCTCAGGGTGTTCACGTAGTCGGGGTGCCAATCCAGGTTGAGGGCGGCGCGACGGAAACCCGCCTCGGAGACCGGCTGGTAGGCCACCACCGGCACCGGCGAGTTCCGGCATGCTTCGGCGACCTGGTTGAAGGTCAGGCTCTGCGGTCCGGTGAGCGCGTACTCGCGGCCGTGATGATCGCTGAGCAAGGCTTCGACGGCCACGGCCGCGATGTCACGGGTATCGATGAAGCTCACCGCTGCATCGCCCGTTGGCAGGCACAGTGCGCCCTCGTGTACCTCAGCGAGGGTGCGCAAGGGTCCGTGGGTGAGGTTCTGGAAGAACCAGTTCGGGCGCAGGATCGTCCAGGCGAGATCGCGGTCCTGCAGGTGCAGCTCGACGGCACGCTGCTCCACCTCGGCCGGAGCGTATTCCATGCCGAGTGCGGTCATCAGCACCACACGCTCCACGCCCCGACCCTGGGCGAGGTCGATGAACTCGACCACCCCGCTGCCGAGCCCAGTGACCGAGCGGTGCCCGTCGTCGCCGCCGGGCATGATCAGGAATACCCGGTCGACACCGTCCAGCACGGCCGGCCAGGTTGCAGGATCGCTCCAGTCCAGCGGTGGCGCGCTGCGCCGGGACCCTGCCCGCAGCTCGACATCCCGAGCCTGAAGCTGCGCGGCAACCTCACGGCCGACCTTCCCTGTCGCTCCGGTGACCAGAACCGTCATGCGTCGGTCCCGAGCGCGAAGGCGAGCTGGGCGAGCACCGCATCGCGGTAGTCCAGATCGGCCGAGGCCCGGTGACCCAAGACGAGCGGATAGAGCAGCCCGTCCATTGTCGCGACCAGCACGTCCACGACCGCCGTGACCTCGAATCGGGAGGAGAACGCCCCGGCGTCCACCCCACGCCGCACCGTCTCCAGGAAGGGCTCCCGATACTGCCCGGCCAGTACCGCGGCATGCGCGCGCAGCTCCGCGTCGTGAGCCGCGGCGGTCCAGAACTCCATCAGCATCCGCCATGTGGGCACCGGGGTGGACAGGCCCCGATCGACCAGCGCGACGAGCTGCTGCCACGGATCATCGAACCCAGCAGCAAGGTCGTGGAGCGCCGCTACCTCACCGGAGGTGGCACCCCTCAGCGCCTCGATGAGCATGTCCTCACGCGAGCCGAAGTAGCCCTGCAAGGTGCTGACCGCCACCCCGGATGCCGCGGACACGTCGGCGAACCGAGTCCCGGCGAACCCACGGTCTGCGAGCACCTCGACAACCTGACCGAGAACAACTGCTCGCCTGCTCCCGCCTGCGCGCCGGGTACGACTCGATGCCGACTGACTCATAGCCCTACCGTATCACCATACGGTAGGTCGGTACGTCGCGATCGGATCAGAGAACTCTGAAACTGCTTCATAGCCGGGGAGATCAGGTGGTGCCAGGACTCGCCTACAGACGGTGTCGGATGAGACCCCCGAAGCCAGAATCGTTGCGTGGTCACCGTCGGAACGCCGAGTAGTGCGGGCAGGAAGTGTGCCGACCACAGACCGAATCCGAATGGTGCCGGCACCATGGAACACACGACGTCCGAGGCACTGATCCGGCCACCGGACATCACCATCCGAACCCACCCGGTTTCCCTGTCGCGCCGCCACCGGAATGGTCTGTATGTGCGTTACCATCGTTTGGGTGCCCTTCTCGGCTGGGTTTCTGTTGTCTTCGCAAACATCATTGTTCCAGCTCAGAGGGTGCTTTCATGTCATCGACACCCCGGTCCTACTCGCGGATTCAGGTTAGAGCTCGCCTTCAGTGCAACACTGCACAGATATGTATAGAGTTGCAGCATGACCTCGACTATGAACTTGCCGGTGTCCCTCGCGGCGCGTAAGGGTGTTTCCGCCCTCGCCGAGCTGAGCGAGGAGAAGCGTGTGGCCTTGACCAGTCACGGTCGCGTGGTCGCCGTCGTGGATTCTCCTGCCCGTGTTGACGCCGAAGTCCGCGAGGTCCGCGACGCCGCCTGGGCCGTGGTTGAAGCCGCGGCTGATCTGGCCTCTCAGCGTTCCCGCCGGTACAGCCTCGACGAGCTGTGCGCGAAGGTCGGCGTCGACGCCGGTCGTGTCCGAGAGCGCGCGGCGCAGCTGCGCACGCAGTCGGATGCGCGGTAACGAGCGACTGCCTGGCGATCAGGCGGAGATGGTCTTCTCCGAGCCGTTCCTGCTGTACCTCGACGAGCTGACGACCGATGAACGGGAGTCGGTGATCTCCGACGTCGTGGCGCTCTGCGGCAATCCGGTCGGTAAGCACCCGTTGAGCAACAAGTCGGCCACCGACCGCCTCGCGGGCCTGAACACTGTAGAGGTGCTGAACAAGAGGCACCGCGTCATCTTCTCCGCGCGCATCGAACAGGGCGTCGGGCTCATCGAGGTGATCTGCGCAGGTCCCCGAACCGGGAACGCGGTGTACGACGTCGCGAACGCCCTCGTGCAGTCGGGGCAGCTCACCGAGGAGGAGGCTACGCAGGTCTGGGACGCCCTTGCGTTGCTGGACGTCATTACCGAGACTGTGGGGCTCGACAACTGGGACTACACGCCCCAACCTGCCGAGGCGCACCTCGTCCGCGCGCTGGTGCAACTCAGGCTTCTCCCCGAGGAACTCGCTGTGGTTGTGTCCCGCCCCGAGGCCGAAGCGGCGATGCGCGACGGATACGACGAGTCGGGCCAGCCCAACCAGCACGCTGCTTTGGCGGCAGTGATGCGCGCGGCCCGCAGTCGATCGGACTACGGTGATGCAACCGACGTCCTCAAGCGTCGGACCGAGGAACGTTGCGGTGCGGATATGCCGCGGGCGCGGGCGACGTGCATCCGCCGTGTCGGCCACCCGGGGCCGCACCGCGCTACTGCCTGAACCCGGGACCGGGTCCGGTGGTGGTGCGATGGGCGACGTCGACCGGACTCCAGAGTCGTTCGGCGCACAGGCTGAGCGGCTCGCCGCTCAGGCCTGGCGGTACGCGCAGGGGTTGTGATCGGTACTCAGCAGCGGTGTACTCCAGCGCACCGCCCTGGTCACCCACCGAACAGTGGACCTCCTCCGAATACATCTCGGTGTGAATCCGGGTGGTTTCCTTCGACGTCCACAACACCGTAGTCCAGTGCCGCTTCTGCAGTGATCAGCGTGGATCCATTGCGTTCGTTCACCTTCGGGTCGGCAGCGAGCGCCGCGACCACCCGGCCGATGAACTCGGGAGTCTCAGCGTTGGCGAGCGGGAAGCCCTGGAAATTGTCGAGCCCGCGGGCAAGCATGGCCTCGTTCTTCACGAGCCCCGGCCACAGCGACAGTGCCGTCACCCCCGTGTCGCGCAGGTCGACCGCCATGTCCGCAGCCATCTTGTCCAGACCCGCCTTCGACATCCCGTACAGCACCGAATGCAGGTATCCCCGGGTACCGAACGACGAGATGTTGACGATCATCCCGCTTTCCCGAGGCACCATGAGCTGCGCGGCCTCGACCGAGGCGACGTAGTGAGCGCGCAGGCCGATTCCGATGAGACTGTCCCAATCGTCGATGGGGCGTTTCCAGAACGGGTCGGAAAAGCCTGCGAACCCTTTCGGGCTCGCCCACACATTGTTCACGAGCAGGTCGAGGCGGCCGTCCTGCTCTTCGGCGATACGCGCGACGAGTTTCTGGATCTGCGCGTCGTCGCCGTGGTCGCACTGCACCGCGATTCCGCGTCCGCCACGTTCGGTGACGGTGGCGGCGGTGTCGTCGAGCGGACCGCCCACACCGACCGGGCCGCGCGCGGTGACGTACACCGTCCAGCCTGCAGACCCGAGCGCGCACGCGATCCCTTTACCGACGCTGCGACTCGCACCGGTGACGAGAGCGATCTTCTGTTCTGCCGTGTCTCCGTGCTCCGCCATCTCACTGCACCACTTTCACATCGTCGGTCAGGGCACGTTCGATCGACCAGAGCATCTTCACGTGGCACCGGGAGATCTTCCATTCACCGTCTTCGACGAGGTAGTCGTCGTCGTAGTCGAGCGCGGTGACCCGCTCCGTACCGGCGTTGAGGTCCACCTGGCGGAACCGCAATGTCCAGGCGCCGGCGGCCGTGTCCGCTCCGGTAATGGAAATGCTCGGGTGCATGCCGTGATGCATGTCGAGGATGACGTACCGGTCGTCGACGCGCTGAAGTGCGATGCGCGAATAGATGTCGACGAGTCCGTCGGCGTCGTCGAAGCTGCCGAGCGCCGGCCCGTAGTAGATGTCGGCACCCGTCGCGATGAAGCATGCGCGCATCGCCTCGGGATCCTTGGCATCGCATGCGCGGAAGTACCGGTGCTTGAGCATCTTGATTTCTTCGAGCGCCTCGAGACGTGCGAGGCGGTCTTCCACGGTCGGCATGTCCTGGTCCTTCCGGCGGAGATACGACGGGCACCGGCCGTGCCCGCTGCGCCATCCTTACATGGAACGTGTTTCAGAAAATACCCGTCATCCCGGCCATCGGCCGGGTAGCAGCCTGCCTGCCCGGCAGAATGCCTGCCACTTGCAGTTTCCAGACCCGGAGCCGCGCGGCCACGGTTGTGACATATCCAAATTCGCTCGGATACCCGTGACGAATCGAGCATCGGCTCCGATAGAGGGGTGGCACATGTACCGACAGGTCGGACGGCTGTCAATCTATCGGAGGAGTGTTCATGAGCAAGCGAAACATGCGTCGTATGGGTGCGTCCGCACTCACCGCGGTCGGGTTGGGCGCCGCGATGGTGGCCGGCGGGGGCGTCGCGCACGCAGCGCCGACGTCCACGGATATGACGTGCACGAGCGCGAATCCGCTCCCTTGGGCTCCGGCGTTCACGTGGAACATCCGGGCAGGGTCCGGCGAATCACTTCCACCGGGCGGCGACGACCTTGTGCCGTCGCTCCTGCTCAGCGGCGGTAACGATCTGCCCTACCCCCCGGCCGGACTCATCCCGAGCATCGGCCCCAACTGGTACGGCACGCAGGTGCTGGTCGACTGGAACAACACGACCACGGGAGAATCCGGGCGTAGCGTCAGCGACCAGGAAGCGTGGAAGCAGAATCCCGGTATACCGGTCAACCGTGCGTTCACGGGGACGGGGACGGTCGATTTCACCGTCACCGTTCAGACCGGCGGCGGATGGTGGTTCGTCAACACCCAGAACGCGGTGTGCGAAGGCACCATTGACATCGTCGAGCGAGGCCGGTAACCGAACGAGCCCGACACAAGGCCGCTCGCACCCCGTGCGAGCGGCCTTCTCAGCTCACGAGCACCAGCACGAGCGCGGCAACCGCGAGGACGTCGAGCCCACGAATCCGTTGCCGGATCAGGTCGACGGGGATCTGCCCCACCGCCGTCTCCAGAATCAAACCGTCGTAGTCCGTATGGGGGTGCGTCCGCGCTCGATAGGTCGCGGCACACGCTCCAACCAGGCAGATCACCATCACCATGGGATTCGTCGCCGTCAGAATCGCCGTCAGAATTGTTGTCATTACAGCGAATACGGCCGGAACCACCATCAGTGGCATCTGCACTGCTCGATCGTCCGCACCGAGCATGGCCCGTAACTCACTGTTGGCGGCCAAATCCCGCAGACCACCGCTGAAAGCCATTGCCACAACAAAGGCCAGTGCGAGGTGCACGAATACCGACGCCAGCGGAGACAGTATCGCCACCAGCGTCGATCCCACGAACACTGCGCCGACAACCACCAGAAGCGACGACGGACGTCGCCGATGACGCAGCACATCGCTGCGGATCAACGCGCGAGCACGACCCCTCGGTAGGGTGCGCGACGGAGTGCGGGCCACCTGACGCCATGCGCGCTGCCCGGCAACCCCGGTCAGCACCGACAGGTCCAGTGCCGTGAGTGACACGTTCGCTGCAACGGCCATGTCGGATCCCTCGGCGAGGTCGGCGAGGCTGATACGGCCACACAGCGACACGGCAGCAACACCGACCAGCAGCGCCGCGACACCCGCAAGGACAACCGGGGTCCATGTGACGACCATCGGTACCGTCACGCCTGCCGCAGCGCACACCACCGCTGCACACCCGATCAGCACCCACACCACCGTCAACACACGAGGGATCCACGCGGGCAACAGAGTGCATTGCACAAGTACCGCCGCGGCCACAACACCGAGTCCGATACTCGCCCCGAAGGCCGTGAACGGAACCCACGTTGCGAGAGCTCCGGCGAAAGCCGCGACACGCCCCGCTGCGGCACCGAGCAGCGCACCGACGCTGAGCGCCGCCAGCACACGCGACCGTAGGAGCCCCCCGCGATCGACCGGGGTGGACAGCACCCACCACACCGTATCGCTCCCGGTGGTGACCGGTCCGAGCGCTCGCGCCGCGGTGGTGGCCAACGCAGTGAGAATCGCGAACACCACCCAACCCCAAGTCGGACCCCATCCTTGGCCTTCCGCGAACAGGCGTGACTCGGTGAGGACGGTCGGCGGACGCGTCGCCAGCCACCATATGAGTCCACCACACACGTAAACGCCGAGAATCGCCACGAAGATCCTGCCTTCGCGCTTCGACCGCGGGGCGTGGGTGCGCTCGAACCCACGCCGCAACCGGTTCAGAGTGCGCACCGTGGGAATGAACAACGATGACTCGGTCAGCGCCATGAGTCTGCGTCCACGGTGTCGTCCGCAATCTCGGTGACGAGAGAGGCATCGTGGGAGACCACCAGCACCGTGGTGCCCGCTCGTTTCTCGGCGCGGATCGCATCGGCCAACCAGGCTCGTCCGTCGGCGTCGAGGTGCTGTTCCGGCTCGTCGAGCACCAAGAGCCGACGAGGCCGTACGAACGCGGACGCCAGGGCCAGTCGACGGCGTTGACCACTCGACATGGTGCTCGGAAGCTGGTCGGCGGCGTCAACCAGACCGACGTCGCCGAGCGCCCGCGATGCCTCGTCGTACGGGTCTGATGCGCCGTGGGCGGTGGCGACGAGCTGCAGATGTTCGTGTGCGGTGAGGTGCGCAAATACCGCGACATCACCGACGACGGACGCCACAGCGGCTCGAAAGCCCGGTGACGACTCGTCGACGACGGTGCCCTCGACGGTGATGCTGCCGTGGTCGAGCCGCTCGGCACCGATCACGCATCGCAGTAGTGTTGATTTACCTGCACCATTGGCACCGACGATCGCGCAGCAGTGTCCCGCTGCGACGTCGAAGCTCAGTTCGGTGAATACGCACAGGCCACCGTAGTGGCGTTCGGCGTCGCGTACAGACACGACGGGGTCGTGTGACGACATAGGGTTGTTCTGCCTTCCTCGAAACTGACGGTGTATGCGAGGAAGGCAGACCCGGGTGCGCGCGGCCGTGGACGGCCGGCAGTGTTCGGATGAGAGTGGCGACGGAGTTCGCCGTGACGGCGATGTTCCTCCTCCGTCGGCCCGCGGGTGGTACGACCGAGCGCGAAGAGCAGGTCGTCGGCCCGCCACACCAAGACGAGCGCAGCAACTGCCACGACAGTGACGAGCAGACCCGCGAGCAGCGTCGACGTACTTCCGGCGGAGGTGACATCGACGGTCAGGAAGACCGCGGCGGCCCACGACAGCACGAAGAGGAGTACCTCCACCCCGTTGCGGGTACCGAAGAACATGCTGTGCAGTCTATCCGGCGGGCAGCAATCTATCCCGGCGGGCACTGGAATGCCGTCATGCATGTATACCGGAACAACCGCAGCAACCGCCGCGTGTTCGGGATCCGCCACCACACAGGGGCTTCACACCACGCAGTGAGATCTCGAGAGCGTATCGACGCAACCGCTCTTCACCGCGTCGGCGGCACGCGGTAGCTCTTGATGGCGTTCACCGAGCAATTGATTCGCCCTGCGAACTCTGCGATGGACAATCCGCTAACGGTCACGCGATAGAGTCGGGGAGTGACAGGTTCGAAGAAATCTTCCGCGACGGACAAAGCTGGTGACACAAACTCGCGGACCGCACTCATCGAAGGCGCTCAGCGCCTACTTGCCCAACGGCCCCCGAGCGCGATCACCGGCAAGCAGATTGCGAAAGAATCCGGCGTCCACTACGGCCTGATCTATCACTACTTCGAGTCGAAGGACGCACTGTTCCTGACTGCCATGCAGGAACTGACGTCGAACTACATCGCGTATCGAAGCGCCACAGTCGACCGTTCGATAGCTCTTCCTCGGATGCCGTTCGAAGGTCACGAGTTGTGGTGGAGAGCGGCCGCTAACTTTTCCGCGGACGGTGGTGCATCGTATACGTCGATGGGGTGGACGTATCCGGTGATGAATCACGAGCTCGGTGAAATCCTCGAGCATCATCCGGAGGTATCGGAGTTCGAGGCCAAATCGCACATCGTGCGGGAAGTGTGTCTGAATTTCGGGTGGATGTTCTTCAAGGAAACGCTGGCTCGCGGCATGCAGATAAGTGAGGAGCAGATGGCCGAGCTGGGACATTTCATCTCGGAGAGATGAGTCCCAACTCGACCATCGAGGGGTGCGACGTTCTAGGCAGGGCCACCTGCCGTGTCGGTCCCGACCAGTAAGGTGCCGAGCCGCTTGGCTTCGCGTCCCGGATCGATCAACAAGAAGCCGGCCAGGCCCCCGGCGAGGACGATCACGCCGGATACGATGAAGGCCTGGTTGTAGCCTTGTCCTTCACCGAAAGCGTCGACGATCCACCCGAACACGGTGGGACAGAAGACCCCGGCGGACGTAATGATCGCGACGTAGATGCCCAGGGCTGCCCCGCGTTGCAGAACTGGCAGGAACTCGGAGAGCAACGTCGCTCCGGTGGTGAAGGTCACCAGTCCGAGCCCGAAGCCGATGCACAGGGCGACGATCTGCGCCGTTCCTGGCGCCATCTGTGTGCTGACTATGACGAAGATGCCAGCGAGGGTGACGCTGCCCGCGGCCATGTAACCCCGCGCAATCTTGCTGCTGACGCCGTTCTTCATGAGTTTCTGTGTGACGAACGCTTGGCCCAGCAGGAAGAAGATCGCGGTGAGTGAGACTGACATGACGATAGTCGACGCCCCTTGCGCAGAGTATCCCTGGGCTTGGCGGAGGAAGGCCGGCAGCCACGCGGACACGATCGCCAGTGCCCAGTAGGCGGCGAATCCGACGCACACAGTGCCGATGTAGGTGCGGCTCAGCAGCAGTGTTCGGTAGGGGACTCGTCCGTCGCCGTCGAAGACCGATCCGCTCAGGGCGGCGCCCTTGGCGCTGCCGGTGTAGGGACCGTCCTTGCCGACGAAGAACCAGATCACCATCCACACCACACCGGCGGCACCGACGGCGAAGAAGGCCCAGTGCCAATCGTGGTTGCTGATGATCCAGGTCAGTGCCGGTGCTGCGACAGCGATGCCACCGAACGCACCGACATTCTGCAAGGCGATAGGCATGGTGCGTTCGTGGTCGCGGAACCATTGCGTGGCGGCGTGGAACGACAATCCGGCCGAGGGCCCTTCGCCGAGGCCGAGGATGATGCGCGAAATCAGGATGATGAGGAACCCGGGTGCCAGCCAGATGGAGAATTGGCTGATCGACCAGATCGCGACCATGATGAACAGCAGCCATTTCATGCTGCGTTTGTTGGCCAGGAAGCCGGCGCCGACCGCGGCGAGGGAGAACAGGAAGTAGATCGAGCTTGCGAGCAGTCCGTACTGGCTCGCGTTGATGTTGAGATCGTCCATGAGCGGGACGGCGACGAGACCGAGGACCGCTTTGTCTGCCCAGTTGACCAGGGCGAGGGCGACGAGCATGGCGGTCACTGCCCAGGCTCGTCGGGCGGATCGATGCGCTACGGGTGCAGCGGCAATGGGGGCGGCGTGCGCGCCGACTTCAAGGGACATGCCGATCAACCTTCGATTCTGGTGACCACGTTAGCGGGCCGAGGAGGCTTGTGGGGAGATGGCGTTGAGCGTGAAGTGGCCGAGGTTCACTTCCTGGGTCATGGCCCAGTACTCGAAGGAGGTCCACGGCATGTTGGTGGTGACTCGTCCGACGCTGTTGCGGTACCAGGTGCCGCCGGCCGAGACCGACCAGACCATCTCACCGAGTCGCTGGTCCAGAGCTTCGTTGTAGTCCTCGAAGGCCTCGGGGTTCACCTCGACGACACTGGCGTCGCGCTCGAGCATGGTCTTCACGAGGTCGGCGATGTAGCGCGACCAGTTCTCGGCTTGGAAGAAGATGCTTCCACCGGTGCCGATGTTGGTGTTGGGCCCGTACATGATGAGGAAGTTCGGGAATCCGGGCACTGCCATACCGAGGTAGGCGCGCGGGTCGTCGTCACCCCACACCTCGCGGATGGATTGTCCGGCGCGGCCGTAGATCGAGTAGGACGCCAACATCTTCGATGCTTCGAACCCTGTGGCGAACACGGCGATGTCGACGGGGTGACGCTGCCCCTCGTCGTCGACGATAGCGTCGGATTCGAAGCGAGGAGTGCGGCAGTTGACCAGTTCCACGTTGTCGCGGCGAAGCATGCGGTACCAGCCGTTGTCCCGCAGCATGCGTTTGGTGAACGGCGGGTAGTCCGGCAGCACCTTGGGTAGCAGATCCTGGCGGTCACCGAGTTCGTCCGCGATGTACTGGGTGAGGACTTCACGCATGCGTGCGTTCTCGGCGCTGATCGAGCCGTCGTCGCTGCGCCACGTCGGATCGACTGTCTGGGCTGGGCGCATGACGTCGTTCTGCGACAGCAGGGTGCGGGCACGGAACCATCGTTCGTAGGCGGGCACATTCGCCAGCAACCATTTCTCGCCGTCGGTGACGTTGTCGCTGTAGTTCTCGACGCCGACGTTCCACTGGGCGCTGCGCTGGAAAACGGTGAGTGTGTCGACGACTGGGGCAAGTGTCGGGCCGATTTGATTGCCGCTGGCCCCGGTGCCGATCAGCGCCACCCGCTTACCGTCCACCGCGACCGAGTGGTCCCATTCGGCGGCGTGGAAGGCCGGTCCTTCGAAATCGGTCAGGCCCGGGAGGTCCGGGATGCTGGGGCGATGGAGGAGTCCGGCGGCGCTGACCACGACGTTGGCGCGGATCTCGCGAGCGTGACCGTCGGCAGTGCGGGCGCTCACCAGCCATACCCCGTCGTCCTCGCGCCACTCGGCGGCGAGTACCTCGGTGTTGTAGCTGATGAAGTCGGTCAGTCCCTCGAGTTCGACGCATCGGCGGATGTAAGCGAGGATCTCGGGTTGTTTGGCGTAGTACCGGTCCCAGTCGGGATTACGCGCGAAGGAGTAGGAAAAGTAGTGGCTGGCGATGTCGACGCCGCAGCCGGGGTAGGTGTTGTGATGCCACGTGCCACCGCTGTTGTCGCTCTTCTCCACGACCTCGAACGAGATCCCGAGCCTGTTGAATCGTCGTGCGGCGGCGATCCCGGACAGGCCGGCGCCGATGATGACGATATGGAAATTGTCGGCTGTCTGCGGCCGCCCTGCCGACCACTCGACCTCTGCCGTATCGGACAAACCCATCTCTTTGTGCAGCATCGCGTGCTCAGCAGCGGGCAGGGCGACGCCCCGGGCTCGGTCGAGCAGAGTGTCCACCAGCGACAGCTCAGGTGTGCCGTCGATGCCGACGGACAGGATGGCATCTGCCAGCCGGTTGCGGATTTCGTCGAGGGCATCGTCGGGGAATGTGTGGTCCCAGGGGTTGGCGCCGGTGATGTGGCCTGCCCACCGGTCGGCCGGTGAGGTGTCCTCGGTGAGCTCGCACAGGGTGAGCAGCTGGCTCGCCGGTTCGCCGTCGCGCAGCAATGCCACGAGCTGGTCACGGCTCAGTGTTGTCGGTTCGGTCATGATGTCGGCTTCTCCTCGAGATGTCGCTGGTCGGTGGTGGTCAGGACACGGTCGACGCGGTCGCGCATCCATGTCCGGGTGATGTGGTGTTTGTCGGCTGGATAGCGGTTGAGGACGTGCTCACCGCGCTCGAACAGCGCCATGTGCTTGTCCGGTGAGGCGAGGTGTTCGAGTAGTCGTTCGCCGTCGGCAAGGGAGACCATCGGGTCGGCGTCCCCCTGCAGGAGTAGATAGGGGCAGGTCAGGGCGATGCGTTCAGCGGACAGTTCCATCGACTCGAACACCGCCCGCACGTCCTCGGCAGCGACGTCGTTGCCGCAGAAGGTGCCGAGTTTGCGGGCGTAGCTGCGACGGGTCAGCGTGGAGGGCATCGACAGGACAGGTCCGTTGCTGCAGACGGCCGCGAACACCGGATAACGCGAGGCGATGAGAACGACGAGAGCGCCGGCCATGCTGTTGCCGAGGGCTGTGATCGGCATTCCTTCTGCGCGCATCACCAGGTAATCACAGACCTGCTCGTAGGACTCGAGCCACCGGGTCGTCAGGTAGTGCTCGTGGACGAACCGTGTTTCGCCTTGTCCGGGCCCGTCGATGACCACGGCCACAAAGCCCTCGTCGACCAGCGGCAGCGCGGTGCTTTCCCAGTCCATCGACCACCCGTCGACCCCGCCATGCACCAGCACCACTGGATGAGGGCCCGGCGTCGAGGGAGTGATGACCCACGCGGCCACTGGTCCGCCGACAGTGTCGATGACGACGTGCTCGTACCGAGGATCGTGTGCTCGTGCCGTGGCGAAGTTGGCCGCTGCTGCGAGATACGTTGCGCGCCTTTCGGCGGTGTTCTCGAGGTCCATGACCTGACTGATGCGCTGCAACGACGATGCGCGTGCGTACAACATCGATTGTCCCAGCACGGTCTTGGGTACATCCGGCGCTTCGGCTCGGGCCAGAAGCTGATCGGCCAGCGCCAGCGCCGACCGTTTCCAGGAATCGGTCTCTGCGGCGAGTTCCATCAACCGCAGCCCGTCGCCGAGTTCGACGCCGTAGGCGTGCAGCCGATGCACGGTGAACTGTCGCAGCGCAGCCGCGGTCGTTGTTGCGTCGTCATGTGTCGCCGCGATCCCCGTCGGATAACTGAAGTCGTCGACGAGCGCGGACCGTGCACGTGAGGTCACGGGTATTTCTCCTTCGGAGGTGATCGGGGAAACGCACACCCGTCACGGCCAGCAGGCAATCGGGGCAGGTTTCGGTGCACCGCCGCAGCACTGCGCGGGGCGTGCGATGGGGGGCGCCGGTCCCGGCTTGTCAGGCCCCGTCGGTGGCTGCGGTCATCGCGTCGGAGATGATGCGCAGACCGACGTGACCGACCGCGCCGCCGTCGACGGGGATGTCGACTCCGGAGATCCACGAGGCGGCGTCCGACATGAGGAAAGCGACGACGGGGGCGACGTCGGCGGGCGCTCCGACCCGACCCAGCGGGATCAGACTGAGGTGCGCGTCGATGAAATGCTGCGGCGTGCTGTTCTGCATGGGGGTGTGGATATAGCCCGGCAGGACGCTGTTGACGCGAATGCCGCGGGGCCCCAGTTCCATGCTGGCAATTCGTGAGAGTCCACGAAGCGCCCACTTGCTCACCCCGTACCCGGCGGCGAGGTGCGCGCCGACTCCTGCGATGGAGCTGATGTTGACGATCGACCCACTTCCGGACGACATCAGCGGTGCCATGGCCTGAATCGCCAGCAGCGGGCCGGTCGTGTTGACCGCGATCAGCTTGTTCCAGTCTTCCAGCGAGATATGTTCCAGCCGACCGGCTTTCCCTCGCGCGCCGACGATGCCGGCGTTGTTGACCAATCCGAAGATCGAGCCGTAGGACTTCTCCAGTTCGCCGGCCAGTTGCGACCAGTCGGTGGGCGATGTCACGTCCATGTGCCGATAGGTCACGCCGTGGGGCAGGTCGCCTTCGGGTTCGAGAAGATCGGTGACGACGACCGTCGCCCCCTGGCCGGCCATCAATTCGGCCTCTTCTCGGCCTTGTCCGCGAGCACCCCCGGTCACCACCACGACCCGACCTTCCAGTACTGCATCCATGCGTCCTACCTGCCCTTCTCGGTTGTCACCAACGAACTCCTTCAGCGTGACCGATGCCCGCGGTGGCCGTTGGTTGTGATCTATCCCACCTATAAGATAGGCATTGACTGACAGATCAGTCAACCCATCGGAGGGGTGCAATGACGCGGTACGGGCAGACAACGAAATACGAGAACGGGGCCGGTCGAATGGCGTCGGACCCCCAGGAGGCCGCGGCGAGAGCGCACGACGAGGTGCGTGACGACGAACCGGACTACCGATTCACCTTGGCCAACGAGCGCACTTTCCTCTCGTGGATCCGAACCGCCCTCGCACTGTTGGCCGCGGGCGTAGCGGTGGGTGAACTATTCGCTGATGCGTCCGATGGTGTCGGACATGCCGCACTGGCCGTGACCTGTGTCATCGTGGCGACCACGCTGTCCTTCGGCGCGTTCTACCGATGGCGCCAGGTACAGTCGGCGATGCGCCGCAGTGCACCATTGCCTTCGGCCGTCATCGTGCGCGTGACGATCATCGGAATATGTGTGATCGCAGGTGCATGCGCGCTGGTTGTGATTGCGTGAACGCCGCACCGCACCGAGATCCCGGGCTCCAGCCGGAGCGGACCGTCCTGGCGTGGCGTCGAACTACCCTCACCGGTACCTGTCTCACATTCCTGTGCTATCGCGCCTGGGCCTCGGACCGTCATTGGACAGCGAGTGTCTTGCTGGCCTTCAGCGTGCTGCTTGTTGCGCTGTTGTGTGTCGGTATGGCGATCCGCGCGCGCCGCTATCGACTCGACCATGCCTCACCAGAACCTCTGCCGGCCAGGCTGATGATGGTCACCGTCGCGGTAGTGAACGGCGTCGGCATTTCACTTCTGGCAGCGATCCATCACCCCTGACACGACAATGAGGTGACGTTCCTGCGGCGTCGACATGTGAGCGCAGCCAAAGGTTCCCGCGGTAAGGGTGCTGGTAACCGGTCATGGGCGGGGTCCACCCCCTTGGTGGTCGGTGTGCTCGCGCCGCGGCGATCCTCGACCACGGCAACACCGTGCCATGCGAGGACTACTTCACTTGCATCGCGATCCCTCGACTGCCGACCGGGTCCACCACGACCCCGGCGATCTGCCCGAGTATGTCGGCGCTTGCGGAGCTGACCACCTGGCGGCCGGTGGCGTTGGAGAACCGCATCATCATGCCCCGTTCGGTTGGGTCCGGAACGCCTGCACGGCAGCCCCGAACGCGGTCAGGGGAACAACCGCTGCAACCGCGTGTTCGGCACGTCGACGTCGAACGCCTTCGGGTCGACACGTTCCCCGGGCGTCAGACCGAGAAGATCGCGCATCTCGTCGTGCTCGTCCGCGGACGGATCATTGGCGCTGGCCACGGCGTGCTCCCAACCCCACGATCCCCCGCAATCCTCGGCGGGTGCCCTGCCACGTCCGGTCGTGCATACCGCGCGCGGGGCGTCCGGATCGACATCGCCGATCGACTCCACGACGATCTCATGGATCCAGCTGTCGCCGAAGTCGTACTCGTAGGTCAGCTTCGAACCCACCTCCGGAAGCGCTTCGGAGACCGCTACGGTCTCCTCGGCCACGGTGTCACGGAGACCGAACATGAAATTGTCATTCATCTGGTCTTCCGGTAGATAGGTACGACCGGTCCGATTCCGGGTCCCCTCGGTGAACTGGTGCAGATGGCTGTCGTCCCAATCGAAGCACGCCTGGATGGTGTCGTGCAGGCAGCACAGGGGCATTGCGCCGTCGACGATGATCCGCCGCCACACCGGGGGCTTCATACCTCGCAGTGAGATCTTGAGGGTGTATCGACGACCCGGCTCATGCTCGACGACGTCACCCTCGCCGAAAAGCACGGTGAGTGCATGATGCACTGCCGGTTTCAGTGGATCAGGGACCCGGAATGCACCGCTTGTGACGTCCAAGAACCCGTCTTCGACGAGTTTTTGGGTCCGGGTGGTCACCACCATGTCGATGATGGCGAGCAACCCGTCGGGTGCCCCCTCGAACTGTGCCCGCCTCTCCTCCGGGTCACACGGCACGGGAGTGTCGCCGAGCCCCAGCATCAACACGACGGTGACCGCCTGATCGAACGTCTGAAGGAACGAGGCAAGGCCTGTGCTGCCGCGGGAAGACAGACTCGTCACCAGCCAGGCGGAGGCGACATCCCGGCGCAATGCGAGAAAGGCGTCGGGGTCGGAGTCCGGGTCGTGCCAGAGTCCCGCGGCCGGTCCGGGCGTGACGACGGTGGATCCGCTCACGAGAAGGCCCGTGCTCTGCGCGATCTTCCACGATTCCGACAGTCCCGCCACATCCCACATGGACCTCACCGGATGCGGCGGGTCGTCGGAGGAACCTCCGGTCGTGGAGCGGCGGGCCGCGGTGGTGACGGAGTGACCGAACAACGCTGCCGCTTCCGGGACCACAGCTAGCTTCAGTGCCCCCGTGGAGGTGACCGGTCGCGACGAACCGACCCAGTCGAGCAGTGCGGACATTTGCTGCACCAGTGGAAGCGCGTTCAGCGCAGCAACTTCGACGTCGGGGGCGATGCTGGGAACCAGCTCGTCCCAGGCCGCCTCCTCCGGTGCCTCGAGTTCGATGTACTCGTCCACCATGTCGATGCAGTGCGACAGATCTTCATCCGATCCGGTCCACAGGTCCGACTCGGCGAGGAAAAGCAGGTAGGCCGCCGCATGGCTTGCGATCAGATGCCGAGCGTCCTCACCGTGGAGCACCACCCCGAGCAGGTGGTCGATGTCCGACGGGCGCCACGCGGTCGCCGAGAACCGGATCGTTTCGTCTGCGAGTATGTTCACGGTCTGTTCGACGCTGGCAACACCCAGCGCGGCCACTTGCTCATCGGGCGCCACGTCGCTCTCGAGCAGCCACGCATAGAGTTCCGGGGCGAGCCGGTGGTATTCCTCGACAGCACCTTGCCGAGACCGATCCGCCAGCGAGATTACTGTCGCCTGGTTCTTCTGCTGCCGCTTCTTGGCCTTCGCGGCGCGTTTCTGCCCCGCTGAGCCTCTGTTCTTGTTGGACATCTCCGGCAGGCGAACCCTTCGTCGGCGTACGGTAGCGGGGGTTCATCCTATTTGTCGCGGGACCACGCGTCGATCGCGACCGCCGACCACTTGTCGCCGCTCACCGCGTACCGGACACTGCTCGGTAAGACCCGTCGACCGAAAGGCAATCGCGCGCCGTGGAGATGGTGATCGCCCGCAACCCGGACCCCGACTCACGGTTGCCGTTCCTCCTGCGGCTGCCTCTCTCGGGCGGACTGGTGTTCCGCACCTCCGATACCTGGCCACGCACCAAGGCACTGTTCTGTTATCCCGTCCCGACCGGTGAATGGCCCGACGACCCCGAGATCATCGAGCAGGTGGGGCTGCGTTCCTGTGTACGTCGCGGTGCTGCAATCGATGTAGTGCTGGATCGGGGCAGGGAGAACCGGTCTCAGATCGTCTTCACCAAAGCCCGCGGACGCGACGCCGTGTTCTGGCAATCGCCGCGCACCCGCAAGCAGGCGCGTCCGAATGTGCGCACCCCCACCGCTCGAGCTGCCGGAATCGCCGACCTGACCATCGTCGTCGATTCTCACGAGCGCTACGCCTACAAGTTCTCCGGTCAGCAGGTCGTCACCGTCAGCCGTGCGCTGCCGTGTGGCGACTACGGCCTCATGGTCGACGACCGGTTGGTCGCTTCCGTCGAACGCAAATCGCTGGCCGATCTGGTCGGTAGCCTGACCGGCGGCAAACTCCGCTTCGCGATGGCCGAACTCGCTGCCCTGCCGCGCGCTGCCGTGGTGGTCGAAGATCGCTACTCGGCGGTGTTCAAGTTCGAACGGGTCCGACCGGCGGTGATCGCGGACGGACTCGCCGAACTCCAGATCCGCTACCCGAGCGTGCCGATCGTGTTCTGTGAGACCCGGCAACTCGCCGAGGAGTGGACGTACCGCTATCTCGCGGCTGCGCAGGACTGGACCGGTATCGAGGATGCGGCCCGCGACCGGATCGCACCGCAGCAGAAGAATGCTGACGCCACGGAACCGTCCACCGCCGAGGTACGCACGTGGGCACGCGGGGCGGGCATCGACGTGCCGGATCGTGGCAGGCTGCGCCCCGAGGTGTGGGCCGCCTGGCGCAACGCCCACGGCTCCGACTGACTTGCTGATCCTGGCCACGAGCGGCAGCGCGATGGGCGTAGAACATGCGGTGCTCTTCCAGGCGCACGATCTGCAGGCACCGCCTTCCCTACCCACCCCGGCTGGGGTCGACGAATAGCTTCATCCGTCAAATCCCGGTCAGATCCACCGCCGCGTCCATCCTCCCCAGCTTGTGGGGATTCGCGATCCCGTAGAAGTGCGTGATCCTGCCGCCCTCCATCACGATGCTCACCGCCACCGTGCCGCCGCCGGCGGAGAGTCGTGCGCCCGGCATCCCATTGATCCGCGCGGCCGTCACCTCGAAATCTCGAACGTTCACGTACCGGACCAGCAGCGACGCCAGGCGCTCGGCTCCGACAATCGGTTTCCGCGACGCCGGCGCCAATCCGCCACCGTCGGCGATCGCCACCACATCCGGGGCAAGAACGTCCAGTAGCGCCTGCAGATCACCGGTGGTGACTGCCGCGAGGAATTTGTCGACCACCGCGGATTGCTCGACGGGGTCGACGTCCATCCGCGGTCGTCGTGCGGCGACATGTCGGCGGGCACGATGCGCGATCTGCCGGACCGATGCAGGGGTCTTCTCCACCGCCGCGGCGATCTCCTCGTACGGAGTATCGAATACCTCCCGCAACACGAACACTGCTCGTTCGGTCGGCGCAAGGGTCTCGAGCACGGTCAGCATTGCGATCGAGACGTGCTCGGCAAGTTCGACGTCGTCGGCGACATCGGGACTCGTGAGCAGGGGCTCCGGCAACCACTCCCCCACATATTCCTCGCGTCGTCGCGTCGACGCTCGAATCTGATTGAGCGACAACCGTGTCACGATCCGAACCAGATAGGCGCGGGCATCGCGCACCTCGGCACGATCCGCCGCGTCCCACCGCAGCCAAGCTTCCTGGACGACGTCCTCGGCGTCGGCTGCGGAACCGAGCATCTCGTACGCGACCGTGAAGAGCAGGCTGCGGTGGGTGACGAACGGATCGTCGCTCATGTCTTCGACGCTACGGCGAGTGGGGCGAGATCGCAGCTCGCCGCATACTCTTCCGACCTCACGCCCAGTGCGATATTGGACCGAGTAGCGAAATTCGCGAACGCGATGTGTGCCGTCAACTCGACCAGCGCCGCCGGGCCGAGCGCATCGAGCAACCGGGCCGACAACTCGTCGGTGACGGTCGGCGGAGTAGAGCTCATCGCTTCGGCATACTCCATCACGTCGCGTTCGAGCGGTGTGAACGCAGCGGACTCGCGCCACCGCGGGACCTCACGCGCCTTCGTCACATCGAGGCCCTTGTTGTGTGCCTCGAAATATCCGTAATCGAGGCAGAATTCGCATCCGACGAACGCCGCCACCGCCATGTTGGCGAGCGACTTCAAATTCTCGTCGCATCGATCCCACTTCTTCACCTTGCGACCGACACCGAGGCTGAAGTTCATCACCTTCTTGTTGTGCCACAACACGGCTACACCGTCAGGTACGTTGCCGACCATACGTCGCGATATGCGTTTGACGAGTTCGCCGTAGACGCCGGTCATCTCTGCCGTCGGGATCCTGGTGGTCATGGTTCCTCCGATCAAAAGTGGCTTCGACATGAAGACACCGGCGACATCGGAAATGTGACAGCCGCTGCCAAGAATTCAGGGCCGGCATCGCCGACGTCAGACCGCCCCGGCAGTTGTCAGTGATCGTTCGTCGAAAGCAGATCGCGAGTGATCTCGAGTTGCCCGAGGTGCTGGGACAGCTCACGCACGATATGCAGGAGCACCCACGTCGGACTGGCAGTCTGTGCGTTGTTTCGCGTAGTACCGATGGCGGTGCGATCGCGGATACCTTCGGTCAGTGCGATTCTCACCCAGCCGGGGAATCGTCGACGCAGCCGTTCGATCTCGTCACACAGGTCTCGCGGGTCGCCTTGCGCCTCGAACTCGGCATCTCGGTCGCGTGGGATGCGCAGGCCGGCGATCAGCGATCCGCCCCAATAGTCGGTCATACCGACACAGTGGGTGACGATGGCATATGGACTGTTGGCGCCGGGTAACGCCGGAACGGTGTTCGCCACCTGATAGCTCATCCGAGACAGAATCTTCCGCATGTGTTCCAGCGACTCGTCCGCGATCGCCACCACGGCCTGGTGTATCTCGTCGACGTCGGTTTCTGCCATGCACGCGAGGATAACCCGATCACATCCCGGTGCTGGGCATCAGCGTGTATCGACTGTCAACGACGGGCACCACGCCCGGTGACAGCCTTGACCACGAACAACAAGACCACCGCTCCGAGCCGGCACGTCAGGAAACTGAAGATCAAGCCGCCACCCTCGACATCGACTCCGAACAGCCCCAACAAGAATCCTCCGAGCAACCCTCCGACGATGCCCACGACAATGTTGAGAATGATGCCTTGCTGCGCGTCGGTCCCCATGACCTTGCTGCCGATCCAACCGGCCGGACCCGGACCTCAACAGTACTGACGCCGAGTACCCATCGGGCAACGGATTCACACAATTCCGCGCTCGCCGCCACGGCACGGTATGACGCAGAAGCCTATTCCGAGTCCTCAGCGGCATACCCGGCCAGCAACTCACGCTCCGCATCGCGCTTCGGGAACACGAAGAACACCAGTGCTGCGCCAACGAGGACAATCGCGATCGCTGCTGCGTATGCGCGCGTGTCGCCGTCGAGGAACGCCGCGCGCGCGGCGGCGATGATCTGCTGCGCGTATTGCGGATACTGCTGTGCGATGTTCGCGGCGCCGGCGAAAGACTTCTCGAGTGCCGACTGCGTCTGTTCGCTGACCGACGACGCCTGCGGATTCGCGTCGATGGTGGCCGCGAACGACGCGGTGTACCCCGCGGTGAGCAGCGCACCGAGGATGGACTGCACGATAGCGCCACCGAGGTCGCGTTGCAGATCCGCGGTACCCGACGCCATTCCGGCCCGCGACACCGGAACCGAACCCGTCAGCGAATGCGATGCCGGAGTCCCCGCCAGGCCGACGCCGGCACCGAGGAACATGAAGCCGAGCGCGATCACCCAGTAGTGGGCGTCCTCGCCCCACATGGTCAGGGCAACGACCAAGCCCACCACGATCGCGACGTACCCCAGCAACAGCGTAAACCTCGCCCCGTGTGCTTCGACGAGTTTCGCCGACTGCGGCGCCACCAGCACCATGACGAACGCCGCGGGCAACGCCGCCGAGCCTGCCGCGAGCGTCGAATAGCCAAGGACGTTCTGCAAATACTGCTGACTGATGTACATCGTCCCCATCAGGGTGCCGAACACGATGATGCCCGCAACGGCCGCGACCCAGAAGATCCGGCGACGCGCGACCCGCAGATCGAACAGCGGGTTCCGCGCACGTCGTTGCCGAAGCACGAACAGGACACAGGCCGCCGCAGCGATCACCAGCGCGGACACCGCAATTGTCATCATGCCGTCGACCGGAGCGAAGTTGATTCCGACGACGAGCGACCCCACCAGCACCACCGACACGATGCCGCCGAGATGATCGACAGGATCGGTGGACTCGTTGACGTGGCTCGGCACGAACACCACGGTCAGCCCGAGCGCCACAAGCGCCAGCGAAATCGTGACGAGGAAGACGGAACCCCAGAAGAACCCCTCCAACAGCGACCCTGCGACTAGCGGTCCGAGTGCGGTGAGTCCGCCGCCGATCGCCGACCACAATGCGATTGCACGGGTGCGCGCGGCACCCGACCACAAAGCGGTGATGAGCGCCAACGTCGTCGGGTAGGCGAGACCGGCGGAGATCCCCCCGACCACACGCGCAAGAAACAAGATCTCCTCGTTCGGTGCGAACCCCGCGACGAGCGACGCGGGGACCGACAGCGTCATGCCCAGCATCAGCATGGTCTTGCGTCCGTAGCGGTCGCCGATGGCGCCGAGGTAGAGCACGGACGCCGCAAGACCGAGCGAGTACCCGACAGCGATGAGGTTCAGGCTCGTCTGGGTTGCGTCGAACGCCTTCCCGATGTCGGGCAGCGCGACGTTCGCGACGGCGAGATTAAGGTTCGCCACCGCCGCGACGAGGATCAACGACGCCAGAACCAGCGGTGCCCGGGTGGGACTGCCCTCGTGGGGTGTGGTCACAGAACAATGGTGCGTGATCGGCTGTGCGTCCGGTCCGGTTCGCAGGAAGTCACCTCAGCCGATCTGACCGATCGACAGCACAGCAAATGACGATGGCAAGGGAACCTCGTTGGCGCGCATGGTTTCCTGCTGCAGGTCGTCGGCTCGGGGTAGTACTTCGGCGACCGAAGGTGAGGTGATCGCGCTCGGCCACATTGCCTGCAGCGCGTACGCGGCCGGAAGAGGTTTGTGGCGACAAGGCGTAACATCCAAGACCAATCGGGCGTTGCTGCGCCGCAAAGGCATCAACGCTGGTGATAATCACGCCCCCAAAAGCTATTCTGGAGAAGGGCCGTCCGCCTCGATGGAGTGCGCTACTGCGGTCTGGTGCGCAGCCAGACGCTCTCGAAGGCTTTGAAGCCGCGAGATCCGTTCGTCCAATCCGGAGAGCCGCTCTCGTACCGTGTCCAGTTCACCGGCGCAACGCGGTGACTCGATCAATGGCCGGTCCAAGCAGCCGTTCTCAATGTAGTGGCGGACATCCGTCGATGTGAGGCCGACCTCGAAGAGCCGCTTTATATTGTCGGCCCGGACGGTTGAGAGCGGATCGTAGAGCCGATAGCCGTTCGTGTCGCGGGAGGGTGTCAAGAGTCCCTGTTGCTCGTAGTAACGCAACGAGCGGGAGCTGACACCGATATGTTTCGCCAGCTCACCGATCTGCATTGTCTTCGGATGGGACATTGCTTCCTATTCTAATGCTCTGTTGAACTCGATGGGACCCGTCGAACCAGCGTCGGCGGAACCAACTAACTGGGCGGTACCCGAGGGATAGAAGCGAATCGAAAGGCCCATGACGACCAGCGTCACCAGACCGATCCCGGCAGCTGCGATCGCCGCACCGGTGCCACCGAAGACAGTGACCGCAGCGCCGCCCAGTGCGCCAGCAATGGCGATTCCGACGTAGAGGCCACTCGTATTCAGGGCGACGGCCTCGGTCCCGGCGTCGCCGGCCAGATTCAGCGCGCGGGTATTCATAGGCGGGTTGAATCCCCATCCGGCGAACCCGTACACCGCCAGAGCCGCGATCACCATCCAGATTGGGGCGGCCCCCTGCCCCAGCAGGCCGATCGTGGACAGGCCCACCGTGGCCAGGACCAATACGGCGAAGGTGGCGATCAGCGTGCTATCCGCTCCCCACTGGTCAGTCAGGCGTCCGCCCACGAAGGTACCGATCGCGCCCGCCGCACCGACTGTGCCGACGAACACCGCGAGCATTCCGCCGCTCTTGCCGCTGAGGGCCTCGGTGATGGGGCCGATGTAGGTGTAGACCAACAACCCGCCGCTGGCACCCATCACGGTGCCGATCACGCAGGTCAGGATGGCAGGACGCGACAGAATGCTCAGCTGTTGACGCACTCCGATCTCCGGCGCTCCGGCCAGGTGCGGAAGTAGCGCGGCGCAGGCGATCAGCACAGCCACGGTGAGCAGGGCGACCGCGACGAACGTCGAGCGCCACCCGAAGGTGGTCCCCAGTAGCGAACCGATCGGCACCCCCACGAACAGGGACACGGTCAGTCCTGCCGCAACCACGCCCATCGCCTGGCCCACTCGTTCGGGGGCGGCGAGTCGTCCTGCCATACCGAATACCGCGGGCGTGATCGATGCGGCCACCAGGGCGGCGAGTACCCGCAGCACCATGAGAGCAGCGTAGGTGGGGGCGAACGCCGTCACGATGTTCAGTGCTGCAAAGGCCAGCAGGCCTCCCACGATCAGCGTCTTGCGCGGCCACCGGGCCGTCACTACAGCGATGGGAGGCGCGGCCACCGCGTAGGTGATCGAGAAGACGGTGACCAGCTGTCCCGCGGCCGCTTCGCTCACGTGCAGGTCAGTGGCGATAGCCGGCAGGAGGCCGGCGATGATGAAGTCATCGGTGCCGATGACGAACGTGACCAGTAGGAGGCACAGCAGCCATCCAGCCCCCTCGCGATTCGTGTGCTTCTGCGAAATCATGGAACGACCGTAAAAGGTTGACGTCAGCGTCAAGGTCAACCTCTGTGGCGCTGTCCACACGGTGCTTCCACCTGCGACCGCGCACAGATTTCGGCCAGTTACTGATCCACAGTGGTTCCACGGTCGCACGGCAGGCCGCGCGGTCACTTCCTCCAGAACAAGTGGTGAGTGACGCCGCTCGGACTGGGCACCACGTCGAGGTGGAACCGATCGAGTAACTCGTCGGGCGACTCCCACAACCGAAGGCCACTACCGAAGGTCACGGGCGACACCACCACATGCAGGGTGTCGACGAGATCCGCGTCGAGGAATTCCTTGATGGTGGTGACCCCTCCGCCGAGTCGGACGTCCTTGCCGTCCGCGGCCGTCTTTGCTTGCTCGAGGACCATCGCCGGATCTCCGTCGACGAAGTGGAACGTGGTATCGCCGAGCGTGAACGACGGGCGCTCGTAGTGGGTCATCACGAACACCGGCGTGTGGAACGGCGGTTCGTTACCCCACCATCCGAGCCATTCGTGATCGGCCCAGGGGCCACGTTGCGGACCGAACTTGTTTCGCCCCATGATCTCGGCGCCGATGTTGTGTGTGAAGTCGCGTGCGAAGTAGTCGTCGAGGCCGCGACTTCCACCGGGCTCGGTGCGATTGGGCCAGCTCGCCGTAGCACCGGCCCACGCGAGCAGATCGCCGTGGTCGAGACCGAACGGGCTCTCGAAACTCTGCTTTTCACCTGCAGCGATGCCGTCGCTCGACACGGTGAAGTTCTGGACTCTCAGCAGTTGACTCACTTCGGTTCTCCACGATTCGTCGTTGATGACACAGCTGTTGATGACACAGGATGAGACTCTCCGCGTCAGCGAAAGTCATCACGCGTCGCGACAACGAACGTGCTCCCGCGACGGCGGAACATAAGGGTCGTGCGTCAGCGAGGCGCCCAGAGGCCGGCTGAGCTAAGAACCGGTGAGCCCGCCACCGTCGGTCGACCCGGTCGCGATTCCGATGAGAATCGCAAGAAGCGGGTTCAGCACATTGCACCGTAGCGGTTCCGAATTGCACCCCCAATTGTCGATAACCGGGAGTGGCGACACCGGATCCGCAGCAGCAGTCCCCACCGACCCCAGGCAGAGCGACACAGACACAGCACCGACCAGAGCGAGCTTTCTGAACATGATGCACCCTTCGACGTTGTGTCGATCTCGATAATTCGCCTATGTATCGCGGTCGACGGTGCAGCGTTACAAGGCCAATGACACACCACGACAAGCCTTCACGTTGTCGCCCACGACCGGAAGGAGCATCATGCCTGCATGTCGATACTCGGTCTCATCACACTCGTCCTGCACGGAACTCTCGCCGGCACGTACTACTCGTTCTCGATGTCGGTGATCCCCGGGCTCAAAGCGATCGACGCCGACGCAGCCGACCTCGCCATGCGGAGCATGAATCAGAAGATCCTCACCCCGTGGCTGTTCGTACCCTTCTTCGGTGCTCCGATCCTGGCTCTCGTATCCGGGTTCTTCGCAGAGGGGTCGTCAGCGCTGTGGTTCTTCGTCGCGGCAGCGGTCAGCCTGGTCGGCTCCCTGATCGTTACCGTCATCGTCAACGTTCCGTTGAACAATTCACTCGCTTCCACACGTATCGGATTCGCTGAATTCCATCCCCGCTGGAACACATTCAATATCGTGCGTACGGTATCGTCCCTCGCGTCGCTCGTTCTTGTCGGTGTGGGACTCATCGGCTGAAGCAAACTGGGGGGAAGGACCAAGATGCGGTCGGTATCGACAAGGCGAATCAAGACCACGGTCGTTGCTGGAGCAATTGCGGCGATGCTGGCAGCCACTGCCGGTGGCGGCATCGCGTTCGCGCAGGATCAGGTATCGAGCGATCCCATCGTCGCGACGCAATCCCTGCTTGCGGATCCGGTGTCGCCGAATGGCTCCCGAATCGTCTCGAGCGAGATCGACGGACAGTATCTGACCCTGCAGGTCCACTCCGCCGCGATGCGCAAGGACATCACGGTCCGAGTCCAGCGTCCACGCGACGCATCTACTCCTCGGCCAGTGTTGTACCTGGTCAACGGCGCCGGCGGCGGCACCGATTCTGCAACGTGGTGGGCCAACACCGACGTCGGCGACTTCCTGAAGACGCAGGACGTCAACGTGGTGATGCCCATCGGCGGCGCGTTCTCGTACTACACCGATTGGAAGCGCGAAGATCCGAACCTCGGCCTCAACAAGTGGCAGACGTTCTTCCTCGAAGAACTTCCGCCCCTGGTCGATGGCGCGCTGGGCACCAACGGGGTGCAGGCCATCGCGGCGAACTCGATGACGGCAACCGCGGTGCTCCAATACGCAATCGCCAAGCCCGGATTCTATTCCGCGGCGGCCGGTTACAGCGGCTGCGCACAGACATCCGATCCGATCGGCAAGGAATTCGTCAAACTCGTCGTCGAAACCTGGGGTGGCGGCGACGTCCGCAACATGTACGGCGAGGACGACGATCCGGCGTGGGTGGAGAACGATCCCGTGGTCAATGCCGAAGGTCTACGCGGAACCGAGCTGTTCATCTCCGACGCCACCGGACTGCCCGGCCCGCACGAAACCCTCGGCAATGAGTTCACGATCGAAGAACCCGACGCGAGTGTCGAGGATCAGGCGCTCGCACTGGCGAACCAGGTCGTGGTCGGTGGAGTGATCGAGGCCGCGGTGCACTGGTGCACGACGAACCTGCAGAAACGTCTGAACGAACTCGAGATCCCGGCAACCTTCGACCTGCAGCCCCAAGGGACCCATTCGTGGGGCTACTGGCAAGACGCCTTCCACCAGTCCTGGCCGCTCCTCGCCGACGCACTGAGTTTGCCGCCCACCCAGTGATTCGCCCCGATCGGTCAGTGCGGATCGATCACTACGTTGGAACCTCGGTGAGATCAGGGCCCGCTGGGAAAGGAAGGGCGAACTCCTGCCCGACGTCGCCTATTGCATCGGACACCGCGGTGGTGACGATGACACAGTCCTCGTAGAGGTGCCTGATCCGCACGGTGTGCCCGCGGTAGTGGAATCGGTTCATCAGGAAGCGCAGGCCCAGGTCGTCGAGCACCTCCTCGGCTGCGTTCCAATCAGGGACCGATGGGAGGGGCCGACCCAGGCGGTCGATCGGAATGAGGTCCGGTTCCTGAGATTCGAGGTCGATCCAACCGATGATCTCCCCGTCCTCACGACGGTGCGGAATCCAGTGGCTGGGAATGTCGCTCATGGCCTCACCGTATCCGGAAGGTCAGGACAGAGACACCAACGAACACGAACAGCCGACCGGCGGTCGATGACGTTCACCGAGCCTGTCGCCGAGAATCAATCCTGCTTCGGTACCCAATGGTCGTTCTCGAGCTCGTACTTCTCCTTGACCGCCCCGTACGCGGCGCGCTCGGCGTCCTCGCCCTCGCCAACCCGCTCGGCCGCAGCTTCGTAGGCAGTCCCGTACAGCTCCTGCACCTCCTTCGACGATCGACGCAGCGTGTGCGGAAGCTCGAACCGATCCACTTGGACACCTCTTCGTCGGCGACGGACGTGCTGTCATCCATTGTGGGTCGGTTGGCGGCGCCGCGGTGCAAATCGGGCCACTTCGACAATGAGAGGATCGGGTATGGCATCCGTGACCGGCGACTTCGAACTGACGCACGATGAACTGCGCGTAGTGGCCCGCTACGTCGCCGAGTCCGCGCAGGAGGTGCTCCCCTTGTTCGAGGGCACCACACCGGACGATCCCCGACCGCGTGCCGCCCTGGATGCCGCTTGGGAGTTCATCAACGGTGCGCGCCGCACCAAACGCCAGCGTGTCACCTCGATGGACGCGCACCGCGCGGCCGGCGACGCACCCACCGAGATCACCCGTCTGGCGGCACAAGCCGCCGGCGACGCCGCCTCGGCTGCCTATCTGCATCCGATCGCGAAGGCCCACCAGGTCGGGCACATCCTTCGTGCGGCAGCCAACGTAGCGCGTATCGCCGAGATCGAAGCCGGCGACGACCCTGCCGTCGGGGACGAGATGATCGAGCGGGCGCGTACACGAGCAACGCCGGTGTTGATCGACGTGCTGTGCCGGTATCCCGTTGTGCCGACAGGCAGGAGCCGTGCTGCGCACCTCATGACCGTCCTGGACGCCTCGCTCCGAGCCTCCCGCTGATTCCGACCCCTACCCGACGGCGGTCCCCTCCAGCTCGATCATCAGACTGGGGATCGCCAGCCGTGTCACCCCGAGCAACGTGCTGGTCGGCGCCACCTCGGCAGCGGCCAGCCGCGAGGTCAGTAGTCCGTAGTGTGGGAAGAGCAGATCGATGTCGGTGGTGTAGACGTTGAGCCGGACCAGGTTCGCGAGGGACATACCGCCCTCGCCGAGCACAGCCTCCAGGTTGTCGAGACTCAGCGTCAACTGTGCCGCCATGTCGCCGTCATGCTGAGGCTCACCGTCACTGTTCGTCGCAGTCTGCCCTGAGCAGTACAGCGTCCGGGTGTGTCCGGAGACGATCTCGCCCTGGTTGAATCCCATCTCCATCGACCACTTCACCGGGTTGACCGCAATACGTTCCATTGCCACATCAGCTCCATTCGATTCGACAGTGCGTGCGTCCCAGCAGCGCGGAAGCCACCGTGACGGACCAAGCCTCCCAAATATTTACGACACCTTGTGTCGTATATTCCTGGCTCGGCATTGGTTGCGCTGAACCGTTGCCTTCTGGTGAGCAAACGTGAACACGCTCGGTGTGCTCGGCTGGTTCTCGACGCGATCTTTTTTCGTGGTGCGCGGCGGTATCGCGTGCACGACGGATCGCCTCGACCACCAACGGCCGTCCTCGGCACCTTCAGCGACGGACAACACCCCTCGCCGGAGGAGCCCACACATGCTGGGTTCTGGCGATGTGCGGACCGCTAGCCTTTCACTGTCCCGCATCACACGAGCGCCCACCCACATTTTTCCCGGGGATGCCGCTTCTGGCGGTGTGTCGAAACGACGACACGACCGCACCGATCACCGCGACGGCCGCAGACGCAGCCACAACGACGACATCCGACACGTTCCGGCCGAAGTCCGCGACACCGGTTTCGATCCGGTACTGAACTGCGATCGGCAGGAGGCCATCCGCCTCGGGGTCACGCGCAACGAACAGCAACACCACACCGAGAACAACGGACAACACCCCCGCAATGATTGCGTGCCAACTGTTGCTCCAGCGTCCGATAGTTAGTTCACGCGGGGTGAGGAAACTGCGGAGCCTGCCGGACCGCCTCTTCCACACGAGCGCAAGCACAAGCAACGGAAGGGCCATTCCGGCCGCATAGATCGCGAGCAGAATGGCCCCGTAGACTGGATTCGCTCCCACAGCGGCGACCATCAGCACTGAGCCGAGGATCGGGCCGGTGCATACCCCGGCAACTCCGTAACCCGTACCCAAGACATAGATCGTCCATACACGCCCGGCATCCCCGGTCTGTCCGCTTCGCGACAGCCCCGGAACCGGGATGCCTGCCAGCTGCACCGCTCCGAAGACGACGACCACAGCGGCGACGATCGTGAGCAGCAGCCCGCGGTTCTGATTGAGGAATGCACCGGCCGTACCGGCGAACACGCCCAGCGGAACAAGGGTCGTGATCATGCCGAGGTAGAACACGCCGGTGCGTGCGACAAGGGTGGCAGGGTGCGAGAAGGCATAGGCGAAAAAAGCCGGGAGCAGCATCACCGAGCACGGCGACAACAGACTGAGTACACCACCGAGAAACGCGCCGAGATAGCCGATGTCCATCAGTTGCCTCCGTCTAGCTGCGCGTCCAGAACCTGCTCGAATGCGTAGAGGGGTTGCGCGCCCTGGAGGACCTCGGTGCCGACGATGAATGTCGGTGTCGCCGTCACGCCGAGGGACTGGGATTCGGCCCCCTCTCGTCGGACCGCGTCCGCCAGCGCGGGATCATCCAACGCCGCGGTGAACTCGCCGACGTCGACCCCTTCCACTTGGCCGGCGAGACCGATCAGCGCGTCGCGGCTGTAGTCCTGCGACCCGGCAACCGTATGTTCGAACATCTTCTGATAGAACTCCCAGAACAGGTTCTGTTCCGCCGCTGCGCGTCCCGCCATCGCGGTGCTCTCGGAGTTGTCGGTGAGGATAGGGGTGTCCCTCCATTCGAAGCGGACGTGACCGGGCTTGATGTAGTCCTCGAATAGTGTCGGGAACGTCTCGACGGCGAAGACCCCGCAGTACGGACAGGTGAAGTCCGCGTACTCGATGATCACGATGGGAGCGTCGACGTCGCCGATGGCGAAGGGGTCGTTTCCGTCCCGGCGCGCGAGATCTGCCAGCTGATTCGATTGCTCGGTCGACTGCGAGGTAGCTGTGGATTCGCCGCCGCTCTTCGTCTGCGAGCCGATCGCGATACCGACAGCCAGCAGCGCAACAACGATCGCGCCAACGGCTACGAGTTTCCAGGGGAGTGAACGCGTGGGAGTGGCCTTCTCGGAGATTTTCTTGCTCCTGACATATCGGAGGTTGGGGCGTCACTGCTGTGATGTGGGCACCTGGGACGAGGACCCTCTTGCGATGCACTGGGACAGAAGAACGACTGGGACAGAGATCTACTATGCAAGGTAGTCGACTATGAAAGGTAGTCGACTATCGGGCATAGTAGAAGAATGAGTCGCATCACCCGCTGGGCGAGCCGGCAGAAGCTGTCGCTCCGTCTCGCCGCCCGCGCCCTGCGCGATTGGGGTCCCAGGCAGATGATCACAGCAACCGTGGCGGCCACAGCCGTCGGTGCGACGGTCGGTATCGCCACCGTCCTGATCCCGAATCCTGTTTTCACACGCGAAATCCTGCCGGTGCCATGGAACTATCCGGTGTGGGCGGTCACATCGATCCTGACCGGAATCCTCATCGCCACGTACGTGCGCCCCGCCGAGACTGCCCCGAACGAGCACGCAGCGGAGCGTGCGACGAGCCACGACGATTCGGACCGATACAGCGCACGCCTCGGCGGAGCCGCCGGGGTCCTGGCCTGGTTCGCGGTCGGCTGCCCAGTCTGCAACAAGATCGCACTTCTCGCCCTCGGATACACCGGGGCACTGACCTGGTTCGCTCCCCTCCAACCCGTGCTGGCGGTCGCCGCACTCTGGCTGTCCGCCCTCGCTGTCCTCTGGCGGTTGCGAGGGCAGGCCTCCTGCCCTCTCCCCCGCTCCCGGGAGGTGGTGGCGTCATGACGTCAGACGAACGAGCGCGAGCGTTCGAGCCGGTGCGCCTCGGCGCACTGGAACAGCAGGTCATGGACGTGCTGTGGGATCACGGAGCATGCACGATCCGGCAAGTCATCATCCATCTGGGAGACAACTTGGCATACACCACGATCGCCACTGTCTTGACCAACCTCGAGCGCAAGCGACTCGTGCGCTCGGAGAAGCACGGGCGGTCGGTGTTCTACACGGCGCTCCACACGCGTGAGGTTCACGCCGCTCAGCTCATGGAGCAGGCACTGTCCACCAGCAACGATCGCATTGCGTCGATCGTGCATTTCATGGACTCGATCGATCCTCATGACGCGCAACGATTGCGAGACTATCTCGCACAGAGAGGGAGCCAGGAATGAACCTCCTCGTCCCGGCGCTCGTTGCCGTCGTCGTGATTGCGGCCGCGGTAGGCGGGCCGACGCTCGTGCGTTCCGCAGCGCCGCTCCTGATGCGGATACCTCGCACGGCGATACTCCTGCTCACCGGCAGTCTGCTGCTGTGGCTGCTGGCGGCAGCGTCACTGAGCCTGATGACGGCCTGGATGGTCACCGGCCCGAGCCTGCTTCCCACGCCGCTCGCCGACGTCTGCCAGCAGTGCCTCGATGCGGCCAACCCGTTCGCATCGAACACCGTGAAGACAGCTATACCCGTCCTACTGCTGCTCTTCGTTCCGGCACTCGCTCTCCTCACACTCATCAGCGTGGGAGCGTCTCGGTGGATGCGCCGCAGGCGCGCCACACGCTCTGCCGCCCAGTCGGTTTCCGACCAGGCTCACAGCACGTATGTCATCGGGCACCGCGTCATGCTGCTCCACGATCCGCAACCGATAGCGTTCTCCCTGCCGAAACGATCCGGCGGCATCGTCATATCCGACGGACTGTACGCGGCACTCGAACCCGACGAACTCGCGGCAGTCCTCGCTCACGAACAAGCCCACCTGCGGCAACACCATCACATGATCCTGACCTTCCTCGATGCCCTCGTATGGCCGATGCGACGAGTGCCTCTGATAGCGACCATCGCCGACAGCATTCCGCACTACTTGGAGATCGCAGCAGACAACGCCGCGCGTAGCCACTGCGGGACGCCCGCCCTCGCCAAGGCACTGCTCAAAATCGGTGCCCGGGAAAGCGGTCCGATCGAACCATTGGGGTGCCCTGCCGTCGGTACGGAACTCCACGCGGCCGGCCCCGATCGGATCGGGCACATCGTGGCTCCGTCCCGTATTCGTTCTGCTGTGGTGCCGGTGTCGGCGCTGGGAATCCAACTGGCCGTATTCACGATCGTCACGGCTGCTGTCCACGGGCCGTACTTCCGTGTCGTCCTCGCGGGTTGTGGTCTATCCGCATAGCCAACGCCATCACGGAATCCAGAGTTCGTGTGGCTGATCGCAGCTGCTGGCAGAAAACAGCATTCGACACGCATCGATAACCTACCAGCGCAGATGCGGCGAAACCTTGCGCGCGTTCCGTCGCCCTCTGTGCTGCGACTCGCCCGACGCCGCGCACCCATCCCTAGCTTCGACGACTACACCGACCACTATCTACTACATTCTGTAGTAGCCATGGCGTACCGGGTACGACACGGAAGGTTCAGATGCCAGTCAGAGCCGTAAGGACGACCAGGTTCTTCACCGCGAGTCACGCACTCGTTGACGCGTAGCGTTGGTCCCGATGTCCCATGTGGGAGTTGTGAGGGACTGACAGACCGCAAGCTCGCTCTGGGGGCTCTAGGTTCATCTGCTGCCGCAGACTCCACATTCCTGCTGTCGGAGGTCATCTCTAGACTCCGCATTGGTCTCACGATGAACACAGGGGGCGAAGGTGCGGGTGCGGCAGGTCTGGATTCGTTTCTGTAAGAGTGTGTTTGTGAACGCTGATACTCGAGGCCACCGGCGTGGCTAAAGACAACTGAAGTGGACTCCTGGTAGGTCAGTAGGTGCTTACGCCACGACCAAGCCAGGAGCCACGTTGTCATCATCGCTCATCGAGCTGCGCCCGTCATGTCCTACCCCCGACAACGACGCCGGGCACCGGTACCGGGTGGATCCGTCCTCGTCGGTCACCGACACCCATTGGTCGATCCTCGAACCGCTGCTCCCGCCGCCGGTAACCACACCGAACGCGGAGGACATCTCGAAAAGCACTGCCGTCGGCTGGTTCTCGACGCGATCTTTTTCGTGGTGCGCGGCGGTATCGCGTGGCGGCAACTGCCGTCGGAGTTCCCGCCGGCAATGACCGTCTACGCGATCTTCGCTCGGTGGGTCCGATCCGGCGCCTGGTAACGGATCCACGATGCCCTACGCGAGGCTGCCGAGTGGACGAGGGGCGCGACCCGATGCCGACGGCCGCGATCCTCGACTCGCAATCGGTGCGAGGCGCGGACACCGTGCCGAAGTCGAGTCGCGGATACGATGCGGGCAAGAAGGTCAACGGACGCAAGCGGCACCATCACGAGCGAGCATCGGGAACGTCGACCCAGAAGGTGCCCGATGCCAACCGGTGAGCAGGCACCGGCATCCGGTCCTCGAGGAACCATCGGTGCGCGATCTGCGGATGCACACCCTGCGTACGCGCCACTCGGCCGGCTTCACGTACGTACTGATGTGCACATTCGATCATGTTTGTTCACAGAATGTCGGGCAGTTCGCAACCCTTCCGCGACCGCACCGCTGCGATCGTGCGCATCGCTCAACACACTTATCCCCAGGTGTGGAAGAACGGACAAACACGGCGAAATGGTCGAGGTGTGCTCGAGGGCACCCGTCATCCTGCACTTTCCAAGCCGGCACCGAACCAGTTTCACGTCGAGCACAACTTCGATGCTCGATCGCCCCAGAACGCACGACCTGATCGCTCTCACCGTGCACTCGAGTAGAGCCACTCAGGACACCTGGTCGACCGCGCCGAACAATGAACACATGACCTCGATGAGCCACGACCGTGCCGGCGAAGGCGCACAACGGTCCACTCGTCGCACGATCGATGCCGTCGTGACCACTCTGTTCATAGTCGCGACGATCGTGTTCGCCGCCGTTGCGTTCGTCCTGTCCCTGCTCTTCCCGATGGCGACGGATTCGTGCAGCCCGGACGGCTGCCGGGAGGGCTATCTCACCGCTGCGTTCGCAGTCACCTGGGGTGGCATCGCGGTAGCTGTCGTCGGCACCGTCATGGGAGTCGTCGCTGCCGCGCGACGTCAGGCGATGATGTGGGTGTGGCCGCTACTCGGTGCCACGATGATCATGGTGGTGGTCATCGTCGGCCTGGATCTCGCGGAACGTGCGGGAGGATGAATCGGCCGCCTCGGTCTTCGTCGTCGAACAGGGGAGAATATCTCGGACCGCCGTATTTGTCGTGACAGGTGAGTTTCCACTGCACCTATAACCCAAAACGAGGCCCGGAACTCTATCGAGTTCGGGGCCTCGTTCATTGCAATTCATCGAACTGCATTCTGTGTGGGGTCCACGAAGCCTGGTCGGCCCGGGTAACCCGCGGAGCGGTCCAGAGCATTGTCCACCGATCTCCCGAGATTTTGCGTGATTGTCCTGGGAAGGTACGTGTCGCACTTCCGGGCCCTGGTTCGCGTCACGGCTCACTCCGCCGCGGCGCCTCGTCGTCGACGTTGCCGGACGAGCGGATCTGCCACGGTGGACCCCAGACAGACTCGAACTGGTGTTCGGTGAACGTTCCCGAAGATTCGCCCCGGTGCAGACACGCCGATGGGGCGATCGGCGGTAGCCGGTCGCCCCATCGGAGGTAGCGCGGGTCAGGTTCGCGGAGGAGTTTTCGTCGGATCACGACCGAGGTCGCGGGCGAGTTGCCGCATCCGCATGTCGATCGATTCGGCACGCAACGCCGCACGGTTGGCGTAGCTGCGTTGTACCGCCCAGTTGGCGGTCGCGACCGACAGCGCGATGATGAGTTTGAGCATCGGTTCGCGCCGCGGCGCCCAGGTCAGGTCCTGGTAGCCGGTGACGTGCTGCGACTTCGGGATGCTGAAACGCTGCTCGGTCAGGGCGCGGGCCGCCTCGTAGTAGGTGGCGTGTTCCCACGATCCGGGTACCAACCCAAACTGAGCTCGCTTGAACTGTTCATCGGTCAAAGTCACGGTGGTGGAGGACTTTTCACAGCAGGTGTACTGCGTCGCCGGCCAGGTCGGCTCCACCAGCGGTGCGTCGACGGGTGCCGAGGTCAGTGATTCTGGCTTGAGCGGGCAGCGGCAGCGTCCCTGCACCGCCGGGCACACAAGATCCAGCTTGACGACCTGGGCCGGCGACGGGTCCCCGAGCCGCGGGCGTCCCCGGGTAGGACGTGCCAGCTTGGGACGCGAGTTGGTGCCCATCAGCAGTGGAAGCAGGTTCGCCAGGCGTCGATCGTGTGCGCGGAACCCGTCGGATTCGAGGAGGTCGCGGGTGCGGTGCACGAGCACGGGCCCGAGCTTGGGGGTCGCTGCCGGGCAGTAGAAGGCTCCGTGCCCCTGCACCGGTCCAGGAAGCTGCTGCCCGGACGGGGCACCGGGAGGAACCGAGGAGGGCAGGACCTTGGTCCAATGCTTCGGGTAACGGGAGACGTGGGCGTACCTGCCGTCGAGCATCAGCCGTCCGAAACCCGACGCGGTGATGTAGCCCATATCGGTGGTCAGCAGCGGCCAGGCGTGTCGACCGCCCCGGCGACAGTCGAAGCCGTTGCGGTGGTGATGTTCGAGCGCGTGAGAAAGGCCGTCGACATCGGCGGCATTCGGGTGGTGGATGTCGATCGCGGTGATCACCGGGGTCACCGCGTGAAGGGCGTGGCGCGGCCCGATCCGGGTCAATGCCGTGACACCGACGCTGAATCCGGCCTTGTGGGTCTCGATGACCGTGGCACCGGTGCTGTCCACCTTCTTCCTGCTCTGCACGTGGTACCTGCCGAGATACGCTGCACCCCTGCGCTTGTCTGGCCTGCTGCCGAGACCGGCGGATGGACCGGCCAACCGGATGATCGTCTCGTCGGCCACCACGTCCCCCACAGCCCTCTCGGGGTGCGCGTCGAGGACACTGCCCGCGACGATCCGGTTGGTCACGGTCCTTGCCCGCTCCACGGCGGCTGCACTGATGTCGCGTTGCTCGGCGGTCCGCTCACTGACCTGCCTGCGGTGCGTCTCGTTCGTCACTCGTTTGGCCGGTAGATCCGATCCCGAGTCGAGCGGCCTCAGGCGCGAGTTCAGCCACCCGTCGAAGACCTTGTACTCACGGTTCCACTGCTCCAGCACGACCGACAGGTCCTCGCCTGCCATACCGACCGCCGTCAGCTGACGCTCGGTGAAGTTCACGATCGCTCCCAGAATCTGCTTGATACTGGCTGTCCGCCCGAGCATCAGCAGGGTCAGGGCGGCGACCAACACCGCACGAATCGTGTACCGCGGGCCTTTCCGGGGCCGCCCACCAGCGCCGCGCTCGTCCTCCCAGTACCCCTCGATGAGGCGATCGGCGCCCCCGCGGTCAATGACGGTCAGTGCCTCGTCGAACAGATCGTGGTCGAGTTCGTACTCACGGATGATGGGAGAGATCACTGCTGCACCGCCCGCAGGTAGGAGCTCAGCGCATCGATGTCCTCGACCACGTCGAACGCCCTCACCAGCCGGTGCAGGTCCTCACGCGAGACATCCGCGAGGGAGGTGAGGATCGCAGCCGGAACCCGACTCGCCATGTCGACGACCCAGCGGTTGCGCAGCGCTTCGAAATCTATTGGCGGACAACCACGCTTGCTGAGGCGTTCGGACACCCGATTCACCGCGTTCCGCTCGACGTAGACTCCGTCGGGAGCGAGCACGAACGCCTCCGCGCGGTGCCCTTCACACACCCTCAGCAGCCGCAGCGCCTTGCCGTCATCCACGATCGGCACCCGCCGCACGCGCCGACCGGATGAGGTGACGGACACGACCGCAACAACCACACCGTCGGGAAGGTTCCGGGCGGCGATGTCACCGAAACGCAGGCGCCGCAACTCCGCGGCCCGCAGTCCGGCCCCGGTTACCAGGTCGAGAACAACCTGCGCGCGGCGCGTGAAGGAACTGTCACGCTGCGCCCACCCGTAGGCGTTGACCTCGTCCTCACGTGAGGCGACACGAAACGTCGCTCCCTTGACCGCCCCCGGCGTCACACTCAGCCGACGAATCTCGGTCAGGGACCGGCAGCGCAGCGGCGGGAACAATGCCGGATGCACCACCCGGCCCGCAGCGGTCAGGTAGGCGCGGTAGGTCGGTATCGACACCGGGGACCAGCCACGCGGGTTCATCGCGAGCACCCGCTCGATCTCCCTCGGCATCAGCACCGTGTCCGCGTCGACGGTGCCGCGGTCATCCGCATCCAATTGCAGGACCGTCGCCAACGCGGTCACCGCGTCACGATCCGCGGCCGGCGCCTGTGGCGGGGTGCGGACCCAGATCCCGATGGCGACCGCCACGGCCCGCTCGGTGTGCACCGACGACGGCAATACCCGGCCCTGAGCTGCGAGGGCATCGGCACGGCGACGGTGAGCGTCGTCGATGTCGGTCCACGACGCACTCGCCGGGGCCACGGTGGAACCGGCAGGCGACGCCGTGCCCTGCTCGCACGAGGATGCCCGCACCCGCTGGGCGACACCCGACATCGATATCGGCCCCTCGACCGGCGACGCCGACTTCATCGCGGCATGGCGTCCCATCAGCGATCACCCCCCGAAACGGTGGAGGTCGTTCGGTTGACATCGAACTGCGGGCACGGTGAAATAGGCACAGCGAAACTCCCTGCATCATCAGGATCGAGATTTGCTAGGACAGCGGCATACACCGCTGAACGAAAGTCGATGGATCAAGCCGGGGGGCAACCCGGCTTCTTCCATGTCTAGGGTCCGGCGATCACACGTCGGCCACCCCCTCCGCAGGCTCCCCGGACACCGAAGTCGACGGGAGAGATTCCGGGCCGAGCGGATTGCGCTGGCCGTACTCGCGGATCGCCTGACCACCGACCGAACTGATGGTCCGCTCCATCTGGTGGGCGTACTCGAACAGCATCGCTGCTGTGGATGCGGGGAGCCTGAGCTCAACCCGGACGATCTCGTCAGCGGCGACCGCACGGGTCACGTGCCGTCCGAAACGGGCGGGCCTGACAAGAATCATCGGAGAAGCTCTTTCTGTTGTTTGGTGCTGGTCTATTCAGTTTTTGGTGCTGATCATCTCCGATAGCCGGGACTATACCGGTTGGAACCGGGATCCCGGAAGTCGAAACGACAACGATGTAATTCCCCTGGTACGAGGCCCCACGAGGCGTTGATGGACCCGCCCGTCGAGGCCGCGCGGCCATCGGATCCACGACGCGATCACACCGTCCCTGGCAGTCGTGTCGCCCGGCACCGAACAGGGGTGGACCCTCATCAGGCGGGAGGGGCGCCGACCGACCACCGCGACGCCTCGCCGGCCCCGTGTCCGGATATGCTTACCGAAGCATCGAATCAGGCTTCTGGCCAGGGGTTTCTCATGTGGCCGTACGCCCTGCCTCGATGACTGAACCGACCGACACCTCGACTATCGCTCTCCACACACCGGCGAATGACACAGCCAACCCCGCGACCGGGTCTCGCTACCGCCAGGTCGCCGACCGTCGCCCGATCGCGCGCCGGCCGCCTACGTCGATTCCCACTCGGCCGCAGCAAGTGCCTCAACCGCCCGTGCGATGTCGGCCGCGCAGCAGGCGCTCCGGGACAGCCACGTCACGATCGACACCGGCCGGCCCTCGACGAGAAGCGCCGGGTGCGGCCGGGTGAGCAGCGCCTGCACGGTCAGTGGGTGCAGATCCCGTCCGAGGTGGGCAACGACCGCCTCCATGTGCGGGACCTGGCCGGTATCAGTGAACTGTGCCGGGAGCAGCAACCGGCGACGGTCGACGTCGAACGCCCACAAGGTGCCGGCCGCGATACGCTGGACCCGAACCTCGGCGACACCCAGCCGGACCGCTGCATCGGAGATCGACAACGACGTCACGACGAGGTTCGCCATCCGAATATCGCGGTCAAGGCGCGCCAACGCCGAGGCCGCCGGATCTGACGTGAACCCGGCACCGTCGAGAACCTTCGCGTCGTACCCGGACAACGCCGGGCCGGTTCCGTCCCCGAAGGGCGTGCGCAGGCCGACAAGGATGCGAGCCAACCCGGCGCGACCGAGGTCGACGCCCGTCACCTCCCGCAGGGCCGACTCGAAGTCGAGATCGCCGCGCAGATAGCGGGCCTCGGCCGTCGATGCACTGTCCACTGGAACCGCCCGCTCCTTCGTTGCCGAACGCACCTACAGGCTAGGGCCACAGTCGCGGTCAGCCATCCTCCATTGCCCTGCTACCCCGCCCATCTCGACGTGGGACCGAACCACCGGAAGCCCTGCACCGTGACGCTATCCGACATACCGCTGAGAAGCGGACTGAGCAGCCGGGTCCTGGGCCGATCGTGGCCGACGCGGTACACCCGAACCCGATCATCCTGTGGCACGCGCTGCGCGCAGCCGTGAACGTACGCTGTCTGGCTACTCACCCCGCAACACGATCTCCGCGACCGCACCGTCGTCGACGGATCACGACCGGACACCCCATCGACACCCACTCACCCTGGCGCGCGCCGATGTTGCACGGTGGGCCGTGTGACCCATGATCACGTCGCAGTGTGCGCCGTACCCGCTCACCCACTCCATCGCGAATGCGGACGACGCCCGGCGAACTCCGCGGTCGCGGAACCTTTGCATTACGGTGCTTCACGCTTCCACACCATCGGGTAGTCCTGAACACATCTGCTGCCCAATCATTCTGACTCGACACCAGGCGGTTGCGCCCACCAATCGCGCCGCAATGGTGACCCGTGGTCACGATCGCATTCGACTTCACCGCACATGGCGGGCGGGTCAGTTCCCGCGCTTGGCGGCCTATCCCGCGTACCATCGTGGGACGGGCCAGGCAGGTGCGGCCGTGATGTCCGCGGCCCACCGTGTGCGAGGGCTGGCCGCCTGCAGCAGGTGCTGCAACGCCGCAGCGTCTGCGAGGTTGCGGGCCTGCTCGTCATCGAGGTCGGGTACAACCGGACGCGGAGGCACCGCGATGTTCACGGCAATGTTGTCGCCGGGGCGTTCGAATGCCGTCTTGGTTGCTGCGGCGACGATTTCGGTGTTGATGCTCGCGGTCTCGGATGCGTTGAGCGTGTACGGGCCCCGATGGTAGAGGCCCGGCCGGAGCATGGCGAGGAGGACGTGTGGTCCAACCGGATACAGGACCACGGCGCTGCCGATCGCGCCAACCGAGACTGACCGCGGTAGCGGTGGTCCTGCGAGGAAGACCACCGGTTCGTCACAGGTGACGAGTGGAGATGCGGTCCGGTAGACCGCCCATTCTCGTTGGTAAAGGGCGTCCGCGACGACGTTGCGCACATCGGTGATCATCAGGTCGAGCGCCTCGTGCTTCGGATCGTCCTGCCGGCGGTTCATCGACTCCTCGATCTGTGCCTGACTCCACTGTGGGTTCGCCTTCTTCAAGAACAGACGCTTGGCAGAGTCCGGTCCCTCGACGAGGAGAAGTGTCCGCTGCCGGTTACCGACCGTCCGGGTGACCTGCAGGCCGAGGAACACCGATAGGTCCCGTTTCAGCGCTTCATCGGACACCACTCCGGCACCCCATGCTGTGAGTACATCCAGGTGGCGGGTGGATTCGGATTCAATTCTCCCCAGGTGGGTTTCGATCCACTTCAGCGGAAGGTCCATCGTGCCGTCGACTTCGGGCAGGCTGTAGAAGTTGTTCCGGTACGCAACCTCCTTCGGAGGCTGCGGTCGATGAACCTGCCGGGAGTCGACCTGGATCGGCTGCACCATTCCGTCGATTGCCCACCGCCGCAGGTACATCTGCGGGATGTGGTGGTGCTTCCTCCCTTGCTCGGAGCGACCGATGCGCCGTGATTCCTCGACGAACTCGTCCTCCAGCCACGGGTGCTCGAACCGCATCGTTCCGATGAGCGTCGTCAGGCTGGGAAGCATGGGCCGCAGTGTAGGGACCGGGTCCGACACCCGACCCCAGCGTCGTCGTCCTCCTCCCTACAGGCGATCACCGGGACAGCAGCGGGATGATCTCCGCTGCGACACCTCACACCTGCAGGCGCAACGGCATCTCTCCCGCCGCAGCCACTGGCTGCACGCGACCGGGGCCCGCCGGAGCCGGCACCAGTTCCGAGCTTTCGTACGCCTCCGTCGGGGGAGGTCAAGATGTGAGCCAGACCGGAGGAAGTCCCTCCGGGCATCGCGAAGGACTGGGAGACTGGATGGGGCGTTCACCCAACCGTCTGACCGTGGCGCAGTACGACCTGCTGAAATGGGTGAGATCGACTGAGATCGGTATCAATCACGACCTGGCTCTGGATCCGGGTGAACCGACTATCGGGGACCTGTCAGCTGTGTTCCGTGATCGGGGCTCCCTGAGGGTTCGCCCCACGACGGTCGGTAGCCTCGGCTAGCCTGCTGACTATGACCGAGCCCGAAAACCAGGACACCCGCATCCTCGCGGTGATGCGCCTGAGCGGGGCACGGTTCGACTCCGAGGGCATGCCCGCCGACGCGCTCGTCGAGGTCGCCGCCTTCGAGGACATCCTCCGTTCGCTTGTCCGGCTCTATTGGTTCGACCGTCACCCCGGCCGCAAGCGAATTCCCAAGGGCTACGACAACGAGATCACCTTACGCCTCACTGCGATCGGCGAGGGCTCAGCCGTTCCTTTGCTCGAATACGATCCGAGACTGCGCGCCGACGATTTGTTCGGTCCGGACGAAATCATCCAGGACTTCTCACGCGCCATCGAAGCCATCGAGAACTTCATCAACTACGGCTACACCGACCAAGGACATATCCCTGCCGACATCCGGCGACTCCCCGCCAACAAGGTCAAGAAGCTCGGGCAAACAATGCGCAAGGGTGAGGCTATCCAGGTCGCCTCGACCCCGGAAGTCGCCTGGGACACGGTTACCCGCTACACCCCTGACGCCCGAACCAACGCCCTCGTCAGCCTCGTCGGCAACTTCACGCAGCGCGTCACCATCGAGGGCCAGGTCATCGACTTCAACGTCTCCTCGGGACGACTCGTCGTCCGAGACCGAGAACACAAGCGCGACATTGCTATCCCCTACTTGGAGTCCAATCTCGCTGTCCGTATTGACTCCGATCCTCAATTGTTCGAGTGCGAGGCTGAGGGTATCGGCGAGTTCAACGCCGACGGTCGGCTGACGAAGCTCGTGACCGTCGACTCCCTCAATGTCAGCGACGTCACTGAGGACGCCCGCGTCGCCCGCACTTCTCTCGATGCTCTCGCCGATCTCGAAGAGGGCTGGCTCGACGGCGAGTCCGGCGAGCCGATTGCGACGTCGGTGATCGAGCGTGGCCGGGCGGTGATCGATGCGATGATCACCCTGAGCAATATCACTCGCACCGTAGGCCCAACAGAGGAAGGTGGCGTGAGCTTCTTCTGGCCCGAGGCCGAGAACCAACTTTCCATTGAGGTCGAGCCGAGTGGCGATCTCTACGTGCACACGACCGACCTGTCCGCTGGGACATTTGCCGACGGCAAGGTCTCCGCCGACGTTGATGACCTGGTCGAGGCGCTCGACTCGTGGTTGTCGGAGGTGGCGATCGATGAGTGAGGACGCCGAGATGGCCGAGGCCGTCCGTGAACAGATCACCGCCTCCGACAAGATGCTGTTCCGGCCGATCGTTCGTGCGTGGGTTCCGAATGGCGTCGTCACCCCTGCCGCCTTCAAGCTCACTGAGAAGGACAAGGCCGACTCGAACCGCCTCTCGATTGCCCGGGGCGATGCCGCCAGCGCTGAGGACGCCTACAACGAGCGCGCCGCAGCGATCAAGAAGCGGTGCGACGACAACGGCAAGCCTTACCGCCCTCCGGCGGGCGTGCTGGCCGTGACTGTCGGCGACGTCGAGTCGATCGAGATCAAGCCTCCTGAGGGCTCCGAGTCGCGGCGGCCGTTGACTGCGTGGGACGACTCAATGAACGACCACATCCCTGACACGCACGGGCACATCGACTACAGCGACCTGCCTCCGTCGGATCGTGGCACGTACGATTTCGCGGCGAAGGCACTTCTCGCCCGAGCTGTTGCGAACGGATGGAAGTTCGGCCCGACCGACGAATGATCGGGCGCGAATCGTGGTCGCCCCGAGGTCGTCGAGTATCCGCAACGAATCGACCTTCGAGGTCGGTTCGACAATCCGGGCGATCGCCAGGTCCTTGATCACGGCGTCGTCGACGGTGTCTACGGCCGAGTCGGTCGTAGACGGATCCGATGAAGTTGGCATGTCCCTCGATCACTTCGAATGGCTCCGCATTCGCTGAGTCGCTGCAGTCACTCGTCTAGCGCCTTCACGAGGGCATCCTGGGCGTCGCTGTAAAAGAGGAAGGAAACCTTCGTCGCGACCTCGTCGCTGACGTCGAGCAACTGCCTGCGGGCAGACACCGGGAGCAACAGGGCAGTTGCACCCTTCTCCATCGCGTGCTCAGCGAGAGCAGCCGCGTTGAGGACAGTCTCCACACCGCCACCGAGCGAGAGGTTGCCAACCGCGATCAGTCCGCCACGAACAGAGCGCTGGAGCATGGCCGAGGCAAGCGCAAGGAGAATCGGCAGGCCGAGACCAGCCCCACTCTTCGCGGCATCGAGAGCGCGAACCTGCGCGGTCAGGTTGTGCTCCCGAGGGTCACGGTCCCCCACAATGGCACGCGACTGAGCGATGAGGTTCTGCTCGGCAACCTTGAAGCTTTCGCGAAGCGGTGCTGGTGCAGCCTGGTTGAGGAGGCCCCGGGTGCCGGCGCCCGGAGTGTCGGCGGCTTCGATCCGGTAGAGGCCAGGACCAACTTCGCCGCCGCCCTCGGCGATGGCCCACACCTGCCCCGGCGGTAAGGGGTCGAGTCCGATGGAATCCGGGCTGGCGAGCTCCGGAGTCGAGACGAACTGCTCGACGCCCTCACCGATCCGGTAGCCGAACTGCGTGTTGCGGAACTCGGCTGCGCCGATGCGACGTTGCTGCTCCTTCACGCGCCGGCGGCACTCGAGTGCAATTCGAACAGCCCACTCCAGGTCCTCGTCGGAGATCGACGCCTCAGCGTCCGGAGAGAGCAGTTTGAGAAGGCCGTCGACCGTCTTGTTGACAGCCGAGAGATCACGCCCCGACAGAGCGTCCGAGTAGTTGACGCGCCCTTGGATCGACGCCAGCCGCGACTGCGTCCGCAGGTGCGACCAGCACTCGGAGAGGAAGTCGCTGACGAGGCCGAAGTGATGGGTGAAGTACGAGGGGTTCAGCTTTGGGACGTCCCAGCCGGGCAAATAGGCGTGGATGCGGTCCATGAATGCGGTGTCGTCGCGCATCTCGGGCGGCAGCGGGGAGAGCAGATGGCCGATCCGCTGCTGGTGCGCGACGTCGACGTCGAAGTTGCCGACGAGCACGATCGAGCCATCTGCACGGATGGACTCGCGTCCCCGTGAGAACTCGCCGGACTCCATGTAGCCCTTCATGATGTTGACGCCGTCCTTCTGATCGAAGGAGACGCCGGAGACCTCGTCGAAGCAGACGACGTCGAACTGCGCCACGAGTCCGCGCTGCCCCGTCGCATTGTTGACGAACATGCGCGCAACGGTGGCCTTGCCGCCTGAGATGAGGTGTGCGTACGGCGAGACCTGCTGGAACAGGTGCGACTTACCGGTGCCGCGGGGGCCAAGTTCGACCATGTTGAAGTTGCGCTGCACGAACGGGACCATGCGCAGCAGCAAGATGTCCTGTTCGCGTACCGAGAGTTGCTCTGGCTCGAAGCCCACGGAACGGAGCAGGAGGTGCTTCCACTGTTCGGTCGTGAACCGGGAGCGGCCTTCGGCCAGTCGCTCCAGTGAGTCGCGGGTGGAGAGCTGGATGGGCCGGAGGGAGCCGATGGCGAACGGCTTGCCGTTGCTTTCGTCCGCGATGACCGCGTCGTACGAGAGGTCGACCTCGGCGTAGAAGCCGCCCGTCAGCATGCGCTCATGATCACGCACGACCGCGTCGTCGATACGGACGTCCTTGAGGCCCAGGCTCGGCAGTTCGGCGAGGTAGACGTTCGACTTCGCATCGAGGCGCGCCTTGACGAGGTCAATGAGCTTGATCGTCGTACGTTCGCGGGCGCGGGACTTGAAGAGCTCTTCTTCGCCGGCACGCACCGTTCGATCCGACAGCAGCCGGCGCACGACTTGCAGGCCCTCTTCGATCTCTTCGGGATCGGTGGTGGCGCAGTATCGACCGATGAGGAACTCGCCGACGTAGGTCGGAACGGGGTATGCGCCCTTGAACTGCTGCGCGAGATCCTTGCGTACGACATAGCCCTCGAATGCCGACGCTGCGAGTTCATCAATAGCGTCGAGCGTGATCGTGTCGGTCATGCGGTACCCCCTACCGTCGTCTGGCGTTGCGCAATGACGGTGCCGTCCGGCGCGACCAAAACCACATACGCGTTCGTTCCCTCAGCGGCCTCGTCCTCGTCGACGAGGACCTTGATCTCGCCGGGCTCCGACGGCGACTTCGGACCACCGACCGCAGTCGACGGATCGGCCGGTGCGAGACGGACCTCAGCGAGTACGTCAGCTTCAACGGGCTCGAAGTCGATGCGACAGCGTTGGCCGGTCCAGCGGATGCCCTCGATCTGCGCAGGGCCGGACGTGCCCGCGCCGGCAGAGATCTCGATGACGGCGATGACGCATTCCTGGGGACTCAAGCCGCCGTGCTCGTAGATCGTCCCTGCCTCGAACGCCGCGGCACCGGGGGCGCTGACCATCTCAACCGAGTTGTCCCACGTCCACGGAACGATCGGAAAATCTGGTCGCGTGGCACCCGCCTTGAGCCGGGCAACCCGTGGCTTACGTGCGGCGTCACCTTCGGTGACCGCAAGCGGCAGGTTCACCTTGAGGGCTGCCGCGGCAGGCATCAAGAATCCGTGGTCGGTCACAACCACGACACTCCGCCATCCGGCTGCTAGGAGGCCCTGGACACGTTCCGCCACGAGGTCGAGCTGTTGGTCGAGCATGTCTGCAAGGGCATGGTCGTGATCGTGGCCAAGCGCGTCGATCGTGTTGGTCTGCGTCCACCCGATCTTGTTGACGTCGCCTGTCTCGGCTGCCTTCCAGTCGAGGTACTGCACCCCAGCCGCAGACAGCGCCGAGCGAAAGACCTGGCCCTTCACCGAGCGCCCTTCCTCATCGGCCGCGTCGAACGCCTGGCCAGCACCGAAACTGGCCGCCACGGGTGCAACGGCAGGCTGCCCGGTCGGAGTAACCGTGGGGAACGCCGCAAGCCTCGACGAGATCGAAACCTCGAACGATGCCAGGCGTTTGGCAAGTCGCTGCCCGAGGTCGAAGCGCAGCGCGTCAACGAACACAACGCATGTCCCGGCTGGGACGTCGAGCCCGGTCTCGCCCGGGTATCCAGCCACCGCTGCCGCTTGGAAGGTGCGCGCTGTCGCTTCGACCCACGGGTCGTAGAGTCCCTTGAGCACCTTGCACACGGCGTCGCGGTCCGATGCCGTCGTCGCCGCGGCAATGGCGCGTAATGCCAGGTCATCGACCTTGTAGCCTTCGGCCGCGTGCCACACTGCCTGTGCCTTCACGTCGCCGGCGGGCGCAGGTGTCATCGACAACTCGGCCAACTCCGCGAGGTACCCCGTGGCACGGGCCAGTGGCGTCTGACCAAGCTCGCCCCAGACACTCTCTTCTCGCCGCAGGTGGGCGGCGGCGAGTTCCTTGACTGCTGTGCAGACCTGTCCGGGGTCGTTCTGCCCGTCCAGGTCTGCGAGTGCTTTGCGAAGTTGATCCTCCTGCTCCTGGTTCCAAGATGGCCACGAGTCAGGGTGCGGGTCGGTGCCGCCAAAGAGGTCACCGTCTGGACGGGCCTTGTCCAAGACGGCTGGAAGGTTCGGGTAGCGACGAGGATTGTCGGCGAAGCGAGCCCAAGCGTCACGCCAGGCACCCTCCCGGGCTCCCAGGCGCGCAGTAGCGGTGAGCTGGCCGTCCTTCACCGGGTCGAATCCGTAGGTCGAATGGCATGCTTCGGCGAAGGCCGCCCAGTGAGCACCATCGAGTGCCTGCTTCGTGCCGTCGGGGTCGTCGAGCCATTCCAAGAGGGTCCGAACGCTGTCCGTCAGCACAAGCGAGTGCAGGCGCGAGGCATCGAGGCGGCCCATGTGGCGCAGTTCGTCGACGTCCTCTACGAGGAGTCGGTCGAGCACACTCGTCAGGGCAGACTTGGTCTTGGCGTCGCCCGCGATGTCGAGGCCTGCTCCGCTCTTCGAGCCAAGGAATGAATGTGGCGTCCACGCGGCGTGGCCGTGCGCAGAAGGCCACCAGTTCGACCGAAGCGCCACCTCCGCGAGAGGTGACACGTCGGAGTCGAGGGTAGTGACGTCAGATAGTGCGCTTCGGCCGTGACCGGGAAGGTAAATCACCCAAGGGTTTCGGTCGTTGCGCTCGGCTAGATGTGATGGGAGCTCAACTGACTCTGACGCAGAAAGCACAGCCCGAATCCAGATCGCGGGCCCCTGCGCCTTAGCCGAGTCATACCCGCCGAGCACGAGGATTGGCACGGCTTCCTGCAAGAGGCTTATCACCGGCTCCCACGCGCGGTCCGGGTCAGGCCAGAAGACGGCCGCCGGCGGGGAGTTGGAATCTGCGTTGTACTTCGCGGCCTCGCACAGTGCGTGCGCGACCACAGCTCGAACGACACTCACGGTTTCACCCCAGCGTGCCGTCGTGCATCTCGGCGCTCTTCCAGCGTGGGGTGGAGATCATTCAGACGCTCGCTGCCATCCGGGTTCGTTCCACGGTCCTTCGCCCACTTGATCTTCGAACTCAGCTTGTTTCTGAGAACATCTGCAGTCACGAACGGGCGGATGTTGAGTCGTACGCCGTCGTTCAGATCGGGGTTCCAGCCGATCGGCTGCTCGTGAAGTTCCTTCCACCGGACATAGACGTCGAGCGGCGGCGCGCCGTCGAGGATCAGTTTGAGCTTCTCCTGCAATGCCTCCGCCGCCGCGAGACGAACGTCGGCCCCGGCGCGGCCGGCAACGACCTCATGCTTCTGCCGCTCGATCCATGCGCCAAGCGAGGTGAAGGTGAGTTTCTCCAGTGTTCGATGGTCGAACCGGTGGTAGTTGACGATTGCAGAGAACCCGTCCTTGCGGCCATCCCAGATGTGCCACAGGAAGGGACGGTTGTCGAAGACCTTGACGTGCTGCGCGAAGAAGGTGTCCCGGAGCCAGTCCTCCAACCGACCGTTCTTCCCGCCCGCTTCAGTGACCAGCGTCCGTTCGAGGGCGCTAGACCATGTGTCGCCGTACGCGAACGCAAGAAGCTCACGCAATCGAGTCGCAAGGTCAGGCTCGCCAGGGAGCGACTGCAGCGAAGCAATGCCGTCGTTGTCGACAAACCCGTCGAGATCATCGCCCTTCTGTTCGGGCCACCGGTAGCCAAGCAGGCGCGCGACCGCGACTTGGAGCGACTGCGTTGATGAGACAACGTCGCCCTCGAACAACCACTGAGTCGGGTCGTTCGAGTGCGTCGACGGCAATGACTCAGTCTCGGCCGCGACACGTTGCCAACGCTCCAGATCAAACGGGACCTTGGGCATGCTGGACACCGTGGCGATGACCTTCTGATTGATGGCACGGACTGCTCGGACGTACTCAGTCGTCTGCATGAAGTGCCAGATTGCGGGGATATGAAGTGGATCGTTGGCAACGATCACAGCAGCGCTGTCAAGGAACAATTCACCCGCATACAGCGTCGTGGGAAATGTCCCGGCTCGCGAGGCGCAAATTCCCAGGCGATCCCACGCACCGCGTCCGCGAATCCAGGTGCCTTGGCGACCGTCACCCAGCCGCTCGGTAATGAAGTCGTAGAGCTCTCCCGCTCCGTCTTCCCACTTCAGGTACTCAGATCGCCCGCCGTAGGGTGTACTGACCGACGTCGTGCCAACGATGCGCTCCCAGCCTTGCCCCTTAACTCCGAACTCCCAGAACTTGCGAGCAAAGCGGTTATTGTCACCCGTAGAGATTCCCAGATGCGCAGTGCAGTAGTCGCTCAGATAGCGCTCCGCCTGTGCGGCTCGAAACGTAATTGCACTGTTTGGATTACCAAGCTGATTCGTTCCATCAGTGGCATACGGAGACTCCGTTTGCAATGCTTCCACTCGTGCGTTCGGAGAGTATTCCGACACATCAATCATCAACATCCCATCATCGAAACGCCCTGGGATGTGAATCGATAGAACCGGCTTCACGACCTCGCCGCTCAACTCTGCAAAAGAGTTTGGACCTAACTGGGCCATCAATGGCACTTCTCGAGTCCGCAACACCTTTACTCGGAAGGCCAAATACGGCTTCAAGTACAGCCAGTTGTTTGGAGAAACGAAGACCATTGCCCCGCCCGCGGCAAGCCTCTTCCTGAAGGCAGCGATGAAGACAGTCGCCAACTCGGTCGAAGCCTCCGGCCAGTGGGACTGGCAGTGGGCGAGGAGTACGGGCGACATCTTCTGATCGTTCAAGAACGGCGGGTTTGTCGCAATCAAGGTGTAGGTCTGGGCTAGGAGGCCAGCAGAATGGACAACATCGTCGGCCGCGTTTCCGAGTACTGTTCGGTCCTGCTTCTCGCTCCGTAGCGCCTTCGCCAAAGCCGACCGAACGGATTCCCAGCTTGTACCTATGCTCGTGTCCCGCCCGAAGAGCGCGTCCTCGCCGTCCGCAGACCTTGGTTGGATCAGCGACCCCAGCGTGTCAGCGTGACGAAAAAGGGAGTGCAGCCAAACCAGAACTTTCCGAAGTTCGTCGTCGCCCCCGGCGTGAGCTTCCCACTCGCTAAGCGTTCCTCGAACCGGCACTCCCGAGCACGCGATCTGCGGTGCGGGGAGTTCCCGGAACCCGCCTTGCTTCCAGGCTTCGAGTGCCACGTTGAAAGTGGCGATCTGGGTGCAGCGGGGATCGAGCTCGAGTCCGTGAAGGTTGTCGCGCAGCACCGCGTCCTGTGCATCCGCCGGAGACAAGCCCTCCTCCTCGGCCCGCATCCGCCAGAGCATCCCGAACATTGCGACGAGGAAGTGGCCGGAGCCGCAGCACGGGTCCATGACCGTGACTTCCGCCGCGGTTGCGGGCCACTCCTCGAAGGTCCCCGCAGCGGGAGTGCCGTCGTCGAGGCGGCGCAGGTACTTCCAGGAGTCGACCAGCGGAGAATCCGGGTGCCGAGCGGCCCACCACGCACCGAGTGAGTTCTCCAAGAGGAAACGAACCATGTAGTTCTCGGTGAACAACTGCGTGACAGGCGACAGGTCCGCTCCACCGATCTTGACACCGGACTCGTTGACACGCTTCTTCTCTGAGGTCTGCCAGAACTGGTAGACCCAGCCGAGTGCGTCCTCGGTGACGAAGACCTCCGACGGAATGCTGAGGAGGATCTGCTCCAGTTCGAGGCGATGCTCGGTCGCGAACCGCACTTGGACAGCCGGGTCATCGAGCCGGAAGACACCCGGAAGAATCTCCGAGGCGAATCGAGCTGCGACCGACCAGCTATCGGGTTCGCCCAGGTCATCGGCGAGGTCAGCACAGTCGTCGAGGGTGACGGGGGTGTCCCGGAACTCGGGGTGGCGAAGGAGTCCGTTGACTTCGAGGAATCGGGCGAAGAGCAAACGATGCCACTGCTCATAGGCAACGTCACGCACAAGGTTGGTGAGATCGGCCCCACTTCGCACGGTGTCGTCGCCGAGCTGGCGTGCCTTCTCCCGAAGAGCCAAGCGCAGGGTGTTGCCGTCGTCACTCAGGTATGCCGGGCGACTCGGCTCAGCCACCGCGAACGCGAGCAAGGCATCGGCAGCGGCCTGCTCCGCTGCGGTTCGAGCTCGTTGGACAGCGCGGTCAAGGTGGTTCCTCTGGTCGCTGTTGAGAACTTCGCCCATCAACCCTTCACCACCACCGTGTCGTGTTCCGAAAGCGCCGCGGCCAGCGTCGACCGAAGGTCTGAGAGATACTTTTCGACATCCTCGGCGCTGCTGAGGGTGGCCGTGGGCACGGTGACGGTGCCCGCCTTCGGCGCCGTCAGCCGAACCGCGGCCTCCAGTGCCTTCGCCGCCCGAGCCGGCACCGCGTCGAGAATGGCGTCCCATGACGTCAGCGGCCTCTGCTGGACTGATTTCAGGACTGCATCCGTATCACCCAACTCAGGCTTCCCCTCCGGGGCCAGGTTGTGGTCGTTCAGGAGCTGCTGCTGCTTTTCGGAGTCGAGGGCAACCCATGCTGGCTGATGTCCCAACCCATCGACAGCGGCCCGCCGGGCTTGCTCCACGGCCTCAGTCGCCCTACTCACCGATTCGCGCACGGCACTTGCGAGGTCGGCTGCGATCGGACTGATCTGGTCCGTGTCCGAGAGGAGCTCGCGCGTCTGCTCGAATGCCTCCAACCGTGATCGAGTTGCAGCGGCACCATCGAGGTTCGCAGCGGCACTCGACAGCGCGCGGGTCGTCGCCAGTGCTTCGAGCCTGGACGGGCGCCGCTTCTCGAGCGTGCCGAGGCGATCCGCGAAGTCGGCCAGCTCGTCCTTCGCTGCCAGGAGGGCACGAACACGGTCGTTTCCGGACGCTCTCTTAACCTGCTCAATGCTGGCGGGAAGTGCAATGTCCGGGAGGGGCGCGGGACCGCCGATCGAACCAGCTCTCTGAGCGAGCCCATTGACGGCCTGCTCGGCACTGGGGACGAGCGAATCGTTGTCCGCCGTCACGCCGAGCTTGCTCAGCAGGCTCCGGGCGGCAATCTTGTCGGCGGTCTTCAGGACTGTGGCCTCACGTCTCAAATTCATGGTGCCGAGACGGGTCTGAGAGAGGACCTGGCTTGTTGAAGCGTCAGAGCCGTTGATCGTGGCTCGGACGAGTCCGTTGTCAAGCAGAACACCAAACGCTCCCATGAGGGCGTCACGCGGCCACCCGAATGGAGCAGACAGAACCGTCTTCTCCACTTCGCTCGCTGGTGTGCCGGCACCACCGATCCGGCCGAGGATCTCCTTGACCACGGGATGCTGCTCGGGGCCGGCGTCGTACCCAATCGCCTTGAGCGCGTCCGCGCCGGAACCCTTCTTGGTCCGGTCGATCACCTGGTTCCAGCGAGCGTCATCGGCCATATCGAACTTGCTGAACAGGCGCGTGGCTGCCGACTGAGCGCCGTTCTCGATGCGGTCTCGCAACGCGGTCCCCGTCGGCACAGAACCTCCACCGAGCTGAACACCGGCCTTGGACAAGACATCTCGGATGTGGTCGTTGACCTGCCCCTGGGCACGCGAGAGTCGGGACTCCATCGCGCGTCTTGCCTGCTTGCCCTCATCGTCCTGGGGGATTCCCTGCTGATCGAGGGTGCGTTGCGCAGCAATCTGATTGCGCAACGCCGCGGCGAACGCCTGGGCCTGAACTCGCGGGAGGTGTACGAGCACGACTGACGAATCAGAGCCGAGACCCCGTGCCAGATCCTCGAACTGCTTGGCGGTTGTGCCGTCGTCCCACTCCGAGCGGAGCCACAGTGGGATCGTATCGGATGCGGCCGGCGGGGAGCTGTCAGTGTGCAGGCCGAGCTTTCGTGCGACTTTCGCCTTGCCTTGCGGGACGGAGACCGGCAACGCCTTCTCGACTTCTCCGCGCAATCTGGTGTCGCGCTCGGTGCTGATCTCGCTGTCGGTGAGCTGAGCGGAGTGCCTCCGGAAGGCCTCGTCCCACATCCGGCCGGCCGCTGTCTGGAGTCGGTACTCGTCTCCGTCGCGCTGGAGGATGCCCGCTTCGGTCAGGGCAGCCAGAACCTCAGGAACCTCCTGGCGAAGTGCGGTGCCGTCGTTGGCCAGATCCTCGACGAGCAAGTCGACCAGATGGTCAACCGTGGCGCGGACGCCGATGTCACCGGGAGGAGTGGTCGGCAGCAGGCTGATCAGGTGAATCAGCCCGAGGATCCGGCCTCGCAGTGGCTCCTTCTGCCCCTGCTCGTGAATCAGGCGCTGGGTCTCCTTGAGCAGCAGTCCGGCACCGTTGAGGTCCTCGTGCTTCGCCGAGTACAGGTAGTCGGCACCGACGACCGTTCCGACTGGCTTGTTGGCAACCAGGCGGTTGGCGTCGTGCACGATGCGAAGCTGTGACCGCAGTTGTCCGGCTCGACCTGCGTCGGCCTGGCGCAGGACGCTCTCCCAGAACCGGCGGCGGCTAGGGAGCAGCGGGTAGTCCTCGGGCAGATCCTTGTCGTCCTGAGCCGTGTGCTGAACCTTGCTGCCAACAAGCTGGCGAGAGATCTGGCCGGCGACATCGGCGAGCGTCTTCGCGAGCGTTGAGCGCTCGGCGGGCTCCTTGTTGAGAAGAACTCGGCGGACGACAGCGTCGACGTCCTGGTTCTTCAACACGACCTTGACCGTGAACCGATCCTGAATCTTCTGCAGCGTGGCGTCGGCGGTGAGTTCCTGCTGACCGGTCGCCACCAGAAGGACTCGGCCTTCAAGTTCCCGGGAGACCGACTCAACAAGGTTCTGTACCTCCATCGCGCGGCCGCCATCTCCGCTGATGTACTGCTGTACCTCATCCAGAACGATCAACGTGGGAGGGATTGCCCCGGCACCAACGTGCTGGAGAACCTTGCGGAGAAGAGTGATCGTCCCGTCCATGTTCGGGGTCGACTCGGGTGGGAACTGGCTACGCAAAGCCTTCCTGACCTCCGCGCCGCTCGAGGCGAAGCTCGGATCGACAGCAAGAATGGCGTCCGCGAGTCGGGTGCTGAGGTTGTACTCGCTGAGTTCCTCGATGAAATCCGCACCGTTCGCCTCGACGTGAGCTCGCACGGCGTCCAGGTCGCCCTTGCTTGCCAGCCAGAGCGCGACCTGTGCGGGTTCGACGCGGGTGGGAAGGCCAGCCGCCCCAAACACAATGGCAAGAACGACCGCATTGAGGGTGTCGCCGCTCCGATCGAGCGCACCAGCGGCCGACCACGGGGCGACACCGTCTCGCTTGCCGACCGTGGAGAGTTCGACGAGCTGGTCCTTGATTCCCTGCGGCGGGTTGACCAGCCCGCGGGCAGATGCACCGGTCGGGAGAGCGGTGTCAGCCCACAGGTGTTGGAGTACCCGAACCAAGTGCGACTTACCGCTTCCGTAGAAGCCGGACACCCAGACCGCCGGCTGGGTCGTGCTGCTCCGGTGACGAAGGTAGGAGTCGAGGATGCGCTCGAGCCCGTGTTCGTACTCTCCTTCGCACACGAAGCTCGTGAGTTCGTAGTCCAGAACCTTCCACTGGTTCGAGTCGTCCGGCCGGTCGACGTTAGTCACGCCGTCGTTCGGGATCTCGAAGTCCAGCGGCCGGCGGGTGAAGAGTTCGTTGTTGATGGTCACGCGATGTCCTTCTGCGGGTCGATAACGCGAGCCCGGTAGTTGAAACCATCCCGAGCATCCAGCAAACGGAATGAGTGGGTCTCGGGGTCGTGAAGGCCAGGGAACAGGACGAGAAGCCTCCCGCTCACCTCGTCGTCGATTGCTTTGATCACGCTCGACGCACGAAGGAAGGGGAAGATTGATCCGATCCCTACGAGTGCCACCACGTTGTCTTCGGGTGCGGCGGACAGTTGCTCACGAATTTTCTTCACGAGTTCTGTTTCGAACTTGTCGATGATCGCGGGAGTGAGGTCACTGGGCTCTTCGAAGAAGGCCTCGGCATGCCGATGCGAAGCGAGCCAGCGGCCGAGCTCATCGGTGATGTCGATAAGTGTCCAGCCATGACCTCCTTGGCCTGTGACCAGCTCCAGTCGCGGGAGGGCGGCGCGCATGGCGCGCTCCATGTCCGGCGGATAGACGAGCATCCATACGCGCTCTCCGCCGGAGAGTCCTGAGCGCCACGGGAGGCTCAGCTCCCCGGCAAAGGCATCCACGAGGTCCGATACCCGACTCATCAGCGGGTCCCGTCGATCAGCGGGAAGCTGACATCGACCACGTTGCCTGCGACGAGGAGGTCGAGGAGTCCCTGGGTATGGGCGGTGCGCAGAGCGTCGAGGGCGGCTCCGCCTGGAAGATCGAGCAGGGCAGCCCAGGGAGTGTCCAGAACACCGATACCACGGTTGCCCGCGAGGTGTCCGAGGTAGGCAGCGAAGGCAACAGCAGCCGGGAACGATTCGACCATCTGGCGGACCTTCTTCGTTCGCCCGGCGAGATGACCTGTCTGGGTCCAGCAAGCGCCCGTGTTCCGCCCCGTCTTGCCGAGCGTCGACTCGGAGAGGTCGGCGCCATAGACGGCGGTCACGGCCTTCGTAAGGTCGTCGGAGGTGACGATCGCCCCCGGGGGCGCATGCTGGACAGCCGGGAGTGAGGCGCGGAGGATGCCGTCCCTCGTGAAGGCCAAGACGCCAGCCATGAGAGGTTGTGCAGCGGCATCAACCTCCCAAAGGTTGCGCAGCGCAGCGAATTCCGGCCGCGAGGGATCAAGGAAGTAGAGTTCGCGCAGGTGACGGAACGTGCGTTGACGTCCCGCCTGCGTCGGCCGACCGAGCACGTTGTCGTCGACGACTGCCTCGCGGTAGCGCTCATGGGGTGCGTCTGCCAACACTGCACGAAGCAACTCAATGAGATGCGGGACGGCGATGGTGTGGCTCGATGTGGTGCGCAACGACCCCAGAGCGAAGTGTCCCCCCGGGGAATCCGAAACGGTCATCTGACAGCCATCTCCCACTTGTTCGCGGATCACACCTGAAGTCCAGACCTGCCGGGCGTGACGCACAGCGACTGGCTGAGCGCTGAAGCTACGGTAGTGGAAGGGCTCACCGTTGGCAGGCGACGGGTAGGTGTGTTGCTCGTGCAACTATCGGGCTCCACCGACCATCAGCCACCCCGTCGCGAAATCTGCCGAGCGGAGGTGTGGTGTGGGATCCGCAGCCCTACGTCCCCATCCACTGCCGCCGAGAGATCCATGACCCCAACGAGCCAAAAAGAACGAGGTCACGACCTCTTTCGAGTTCGTGACCTCGTTCGTCGCAGTTCGTGGAACTGCTCTCTGTGGGCGAAGGGGGACTTGAACCCCCACGTCCCGAAGGACACTGGCACCTGAAGCCAGCGCGTCTGCCATTCCGCCACTCGCCCGAGCAACGCAGGAAACAGTAACACAAGGCATACCCGATCACCGATTCACCAGGTCAGGGGAGTTTTCCCGAGCCGATCGAGGCATCGAACGTGTCAAGTTGAACACGCGCAGCAATCCGCCCGGTCGAATCCGAGCAAAAGTAGATACCATGCAGTAGCGAGATCTGCACCCACGACACGCTGTGACCGGAAAGGGGGTCGTCATGGGTATCGCCCAACGCTTCGAGCGAAAGCTCCAGGCTGCAATCGGCGACGCGTTCGCCCGCGTCTTCGGTGGCGGTGTCGTCCCCCAGGAAGTCGAAGCTGCCCTCCAGCAGGAGGCAACCGACGGCGTCCAGCATCTTGCTCGTGGCCACATATTGGCCCCGAACAAGTACGTCATCACCATCAGCGACTCCGATCACGAGGCCTTGGCGGCTGATCGGGACTTGACTGTGAAGGCGTTCGCACGTCACCTTGAGGACTTCATTCGCGAACAGGGATGGCAGACATACGGTGAGATCCAGGTTGTATTCGAGTCGTCCTCGGCGCTGCACACCGGGCAGTTCCGAACACACGGCTCAGTCGACCCTGAGGCAGGGCGTCCACAGACGCACGCCCCGTCACAGCGGACCCCGAAGAACCGTCCAACAGTGACCCCCGAACCAGGAGTTGGCTCCATGACGCAGAACCCCGGCTACGACCCAAGCCGTGACCCCGCTGAGGCGGAAGCACAGTACGCGCGAAACGGTCACGCGCACGGCGGCCAGGATCAGCGCTACGCACAGGGCTACAACGCCGGTTACGCCCCCCAGGGGGGTGGGTACGAAGGCCAGGGCGGCTACGACCAGCCGGCCTACGGCGCCCAAGGTTTCGACCAGCAGCAGGGTTTCAACCAGCAGGGTTTCGACCCGCAGGGCTACCAGCAACAGAGCTACGACCAGCAAGGTTACGGTGCCCCGGGCTATCAGCAGGACCAAGGCGGCTACCAGCAGGATCAGGCCTACGGCCAGGAACAAGCGTACGGCCAGCAGGGCTACGCAGACCAAGGCTACGCAGACCAGGGCTACGCCGATCAAGGCTATGCCGACCCCGGCTACCAGCAGCAGGCATACGGCCAGCAGGGCTACGCAGACCAAGGCTACGCAGACCAGGGCTACGCCGATCAAGGCTATGCCGACCCCGGCTACCAACAGCAGGCATACGGCCAGCAGGGCTACGCAGACCAAGGCTACGCAGACCCCGGCTATCAGCAGGCCGATCAGGGCTACCAGCAGCAGGCATACGCAGGTGGCGGCTACCAACAGCCCCCGGCTGCAGCCGGACGCGTTCTGACGGCGACTCTGCAGCTCGAAGACGGCAGTGGCCGCTATTACCAGCTCCGCGAGGGCAGCAACATCATCGGTCGCGGGCAGGACGCTCAGTTCCGCCTCCCCGACACGGGCGTGTCCCGTCGCCACATCGACATCCGCTGGGACGGGCAGGTCGCGATGCTCTCCGATCTCGGTTCGACCAACGGCACTACGGTGAACAGTGCGTCGGTTCAGGACTGGCAGCTCGCCGACGGCGACGTGATCCGCGCAGGCCACTCGGAAATTCTGGTTCGTATCCTCTGACCAGCGAAAAAGCCGGCTCACCGGATCCGCAGAACTCGTCCGAAGCGCGAGCTGCGGATCTGACTCTGCATGGAGTCGGTCGGTGTCCGTATTGTGAATGACCGCACCGAACCTTGTGAGTAGCTGCACCGAACCTTGTGAGTAGCTGCACCGAACCGGACGACCGAGCACTGGTCGCACACGCCGAAGGAGGGCATGCCGTGCAGGGGCTGATTCTGCAGCTGAGCCGGGCAGGTTTCCTTCTGCTGCTGTGGCTCTTCGTGTGGGCAGTGCTACGTGCACTGCGCTCGGACGTCTACGCGGGTACTGCGCGACCACTGCCGCGCTACTCCCCCAAGCAATCGGTGTTACCGTCGCTCGGCCGCGGCAAGACCGCCAAGCATCTGGTAGTGACTCAGGGTGCACTCGCAGGCACCCGAATCACACTCAGTACGCAACCGGTGATGATCGGTCGCGCCGACGATTCGACGCTGGTACTCACCGACGACTACGCGTCCACTCGACACGCGCGGTTGTCTCCGCGCGGCTCCGACTGGTATGTCGAAGACCTCGGCTCGACGAACGGAACGTACTTGGACCGAGCTAAAGTCACCACTGCTGTCCGCGTACCCCTGGGCACTCCTGTGCGCGTGGGTAAGACCGTGATCGAGCTCCGCCCGTGACACTAGTACTGCGTTACGCTGCCCGCAGCGACCGAGGCCTCGTTCGCTCCAACAACGAAGACTCGGTCTACGCCGGAGCGAGACTGCTCGCCCTGGCCGACGGAATGGGTGGCCACGCCGCCGGCGAGGTCGCCTCGCAACTGATGATCGCCGCGCTCGCGCATCTCGACGACGACGAGCCGGGCGGCGATCTCCTCGGCAAACTCGACGACGCGGTGCGGGAAGGCAATGCCGCGATCGCCGATCAGGTCGAGGAAGAACCCGAACTCGACGGCATGGGGACCACGCTCACCGCGATCCTCTTCGCCGGAAGCAAGCTGGGCCTGGCTCATATCGGCGACTCCCGCGCCTACCTGCTGCGCGACAACCAGCTCACCCAGATCACCCGCGACGACACATTCGTGCAATCGCTCGTCGACGAGGGCCGCATCACCGCGGAACAGGCACACACGCACCCGCAGCGTTCGCTGATCATGCGCGCTCTCACCGGCGCCGAGGTCGAGCCGACGCTGACGGTGCGCGAAGCGCGCGCCGGAGACCGCTACCTGATCTGTTCCGACGGCCTGTCCGATGTGGTGAGCGACGAGACGATCGGCAACACTCTGGGCGAAGACGGTCACGACGAGTGCGCCGACCGTCTCATCGAATTGGCATTGCGCAGCGGCGGACCGGACAACATCACGGTGGTCGTCGCCGACGTCATCGATTTCGACTACGGCCAGAGCAACCCCATCGTCGCCGGAGCAGCCTCGGGTGAGGACGACGACGAAACTCCCCGGCCGAACACCGCCGCCGGTCGCGCCGCTGCGATGCGACCGCCACGCGCCACACCCAAGCGCGTCATCAACAAGACTCCCGAAGAGCCGAAGAAGCGTCGTAGCCGCTGGCGGGCTCCGCTCATCGCGCTCGTGGTGCTCGGTCTGATAGCCGCCGGCGGCTTCTTCGGTCGGCAGATGATCCAGAACAACTACTTCGTCAGCGCCGCCGATGCCCGGGTCACCGTGCTGCGCGGACTCCCCGGCAGCGTCCTCGGCTACTCGCTGCAGCAACCGGCACGCATCGGCTGCGTGACCGACGACGGCGAGCTGACCCTCGTCGATCCGGGCGATGCCCAGTGCCGCGTGATGATGGTCGACGATCTCCAACCTGCCGCACGCGAACAGGTTCGTGCCGGTCTCCCGTCCGGGTCGCTCGACGACGCGAGCGTGCAGATGGCACGCCTCGCCGAACAAGACCTGCTTCCCGTATGCCGGGTCGAGGAGGCCGCGCCCGCACCGCCCGCGCCCGGTGAACCGACACCGGGCGAACCCGCCCCCGGCGAGACTCCTCCTGCCGCACCTGCCCCCGGTGAGGCAGCACCCGAGCCTGGGGAACCGGTGCCCGGAAACGGTGAGACCGACACAACGGTGGCACCGGAGCCGGCGCCCGTACCCCAGGTCCCCGGCCAGAACTGCAGGGTGGGCGCCTGATGTCGGTGACCCATGGTGCGGGGGCTTTTCCAAGCCCCCCCGGTGGTTTCGCTCCGGCCCCTGCTCAATCCACGAAGCGCAACACCGAACTGGGACTAGTACTCGTCGCGATCGGCATCACGACAGTGTCGATGATGCTCGTCGAGGCGTCCCTCGAGCAGGCGCTCACTCTCGACCTCGTCAAGTACGGGTTGGCATACGCCGGGTTGTTCCTCGTCGCACACGTGGCTGTCCGGAGGTACGCCAAGTACGCCGACCCGCTACTGCTGCCGATCGTCGCGCTACTCAACGGCCTCGGTCTCGTCCTGATCCATCGGCTCGACCTCGCCGATCAGGAGAACGCGCGCTACATGGGTCTGCCCATGCCGTCACCCGACGCGAACCAGCAGATCTTGTGGACGGCGATCGGCATCGCGCTGTTCATCGCTGTCCTCGTGTTCCTGCACGACTACCGATTGCTTGCCCGCTTCAGCTACACCCTCGGCTTGATCGGCCTGATCGCGCTCGCGATCCCCGCGTTGCTGCCGGCGCAGTTCTCCGAGGTCAACGGCGCCAAGATCTGGATCAGACTCCCCGGATTCAGCATCCAGCCGGGTGAATTCGCCAAGATTCTGCTCATCATCTTCTTCGCATCCGTGCTCGTGGCGAAACGTGATCTGTTCACCACCGCAGGCAAGCATTTCCTCGGCATGGATTTCCCCCGCGCCCGCGACCTCGGTCCGATCCTCGCCGCGTGGGTCATCTCGATCGGCGTCATGGTGTTCGAGAAAGATCTCGGCACGTCGCTGCTGCTGTTCACCACCGTCCTCGTGATGCTCTACATCGCAACGGAACGAGTGGGCTGGCTGGTCATCGGGTTCTCCCTGCTCGCTGTCGGCTTCGTGTTCGCGTATCAGATGTTCGGTCACGTCCGAGTCCGCGTCGAGACGTGGATAGATCCCCTGGCCGACTACAGCAACACGGGCTATCAGATCTCCCAGTCGCTGTTCGGTCTGGCCACCGGTGGTGTCGCGGGCACGGGCCTCGGTAGCGGACGGCCTGCGCAGGTGCCGTTCGCGAAGACCGACTTCATCATCGCCACGATCGGTGAGGAGCTGGGTCTGATCGGGCTCGCCGCGATCCTGCTGTTGTTCCTCATCCTCGTCATCCGCGGATTGCGCACCGCCCTCGCCGTGCGCGACAGTTTCGGCAAACTGCTCGCCGCCGGTCTGTCGTTCACGCTCGCCGTCCAATTGTTCGTCGTCGTCGGCGGTGTCACGAAACTGATTCCTCTCACGGGCCTGACCACACCGTTCGTCTCGTACGGTGGGTCGTCGCTGCTCGCGAACTATTTGCTGCTGGCCCTGCTCATGAAGATCTCGCACGCCGCACGCGAACCTGCGCAACCGCGCAAGAAGCCGGTGACACCCATCGCGGACGCTCAGACGGAAATGATGGGGCGCGAATGAACAATCCGCTCCGCAAGGTCGCGATGGCCGTGATGTTCATGGTTGTCGCACTGCTCGCCAACGCCACCTACGTGCAGGTCATCAAGGCGGACGATCTTCGCACCGACCCCCGAAACTCGCGAGTGCTGCTCGACGAGTACTCGCGTCAACGCGGCCAGATCTCAGCTGCCGGGCAGGCACTGGCGGTGTCGATCCCCACCGACAGCCGCTACAAGTATCTGCGTGAGTACCCGTCGACACCGGCACAGCCGATGAGTCCGCTCGCCTACGCGCCGGTCACCGGGTTCTACTCGATGCAGTACGGCAGCACGGGTCTCGAACGCAGCGAGGACGAACTGCTCAACGGTTCCGACAACCTGCTGTTCGGGCGTCGGCTGTTCGATCTCGTGTCGGGGCGAAACCCGCGCGGCGGAAATGTGGTCTCGACGATCGATCCGGCCATGCAGCAGGTCGCGTACGACGAACTGACGTCCAAGGGATACACCGGGTCGGTCGTGGCCATCGAGCCGTCGACGGGCCGGATTCTCACGATGGTGAGCACGCCGAGCTACGACCCGAACCGGTTGTCCGGTCATGACGGCGCGGCGACCTCGGAAGCATGGGACGAGTTGAACGCCGACCCCGACAAGCCGATGCTCAATCGCGCGATTTCCCAGACGTACCCACCGGGTTCGACGTTCAAGGTGGTGACGACGGCCGCTGCTCTCGACTCGGGTGTCACTCCGAACGATCAACTCACTGCCGCGCCGAACATCACGCTTCCCGACAGCACGACAACTCTCGAGAACTACGGCGGCGCTGCCTGCGGCGACGCCCCCACGGTGTCGCTGCGCGAAGCGTTCGCACGCTCGTGCAACACCGCTTTCGTCGAAATGGGCATCAACACAGGTCGCGAGGCTCTCGTCGACCAGGCGGAAGCTCTCGGTATCGGCGAGACCATCGACATTCCGCTGCCGGTTGCGGAGAGCACCGTCGGACAGATCGCCGACGGCGCAGCGCTCGGACAGTCCACCATCGGCCAGCGTGATGTTGCGCTGACTCCGCTGCAGAACGCGGTCATTGCTGCGACCGTCGCCAACGGTGGTGTGCGCATGAAGCCGTATCTCGTCGACCGTCTCGAGGGGCCCGATCTCGCGCTCCTCGCGGAAACCAAGCCCGAATCCCTCGGGCAGGCCATCGACCCCTCGGTGGCGGCAACACTGACCGATCTGATGATCGGCTCCGAAGAATGGTCGGGTGGACAGGGTGCGATTCCCGGTGTTCAGATCGCGTCGAAGACCGGCACCGCCGAGCACGGCAGCGACCCGCGTAACACCCCGCCGCACACGCTGTATATCGGGTTTGCACCCGCTCAGCAGCCCACGGTGGCGGTGGCCGTGATCGTCGAGGATGGTGGCGATCGTGCCCTCGCCGCAACAGGCGGCTCGGTGGCCGCACCTATCGGACGGGCCGTGATTGCGGCCGGAATACAGGAAGGCTGACATGGCTTTGTACAGCGGCGCCATGGTCGCCGACCGCTATCGCCTCACGCGACTCATCGCCACGGGCGGTATGGGACAGGTCTGGGAAGGCCTGGATACACGACTGGACCGGCGGGTCGCAGTGAAGGTCCTCAAGGCAGAATTGTCTCACGACCAGGACTTCCTGACTCGATTTCGGTTCGAAGCGCGTACCACGGCGCAACTCAATCACCCGGGCATCGCCGGGGTGTTCGACTATGGCGAGACGACCGACGAGGAAGGGCAGTCCGTCGCCTACCTGGTGATGGAGCTGGTGCACGGCGAGCCGCTCAATGCGGTCTTGTCCCGCGTGGGCCGGTTGTCGTTGCCGCAAGCCCTCGACATGCTTGAGCAGACCGGCCGGGCTCTTCAGGCCGCGCACAATGCGGGTGTCGTGCATCGCGACGTCAAGCCCGGCAACATCATGATCACCCCCACCGGCCAGGTGAAGATCACCGACTTCGGTATCGCGAAGGCCGTCGACGCGTCCCCGGTCACGCGCACCGGCATGGTCATGGGCACGGCGCAGTACATCGCGCCGGAGCAGGCTCTCGGCCAGGAGGCGACGTCAGCGAGCGATGTCTATTCGCTCGGTGCGGTCGGCTACGAAGTGTTGTCGGGCCGGCGGCCATTCCTCGGGGAGAGCGTCGTCACGGTTGCGATGAAGCACGTGCAGGAGACTCCGGCGCCGCTGCCCGCCGATCTCCCGCACGAGGTGCGCGACCTAATCGACATCGCGATGACGAAAGATCCGAAGTACCGGTATTCGAGTGGTGGCGAGTTCGCCGATGCCGTGTCGACGGTGAGGTCGGGCCGACCGGCTCCTCCGCCGGGCAATGTGCCGCCGGTCACGAGCGCGACCCGAGTGCTGCCGCCTGGGGTTCCGGGGGCAACCACGACGGTGCCCATGCAGTCGGGGCCGCAGCAGACTCAACAGTCCAAGCAGTACTCGCCCACCGCATACACACAATCGCCGTACTCGGGGGCGGGGCAGCCGCCGACCGGCCGGCCCCCGTACGGTGCCGCGGCTGCAGCCCAGGACGAAGGTGACGGCGGCCGGAAGGGGCCCAGCCCGACGGCACTCGCCTGGGCTGCGGGCGTGGCGATCGTGCTCGCACTGGTGACGCTGGGCGTCGTTCTGTTGACCAGTGGCAACGACAACGCACCGGAGACGGGGCAGTCGCCCACCACGCAGATCACCACGACCAGGCAACAACCCACCACAACGACACGTCCGCCGCAAACGACGACGTCGGAATGGACTGCTCCACCCCCCGTGCCCACCGAACCGCCGACGTTCGAGCCGACCACCACAGTCGAAGTTCCGACGGTCGAGCCGACCACCACGGTCGAGGTTCCGACTCAGACCACGACGCAAACGCCCACCACGACCACCGCGACACCGACAACCACCACCGCCACCACGACGGAACCCGTCGAAGAAGAGTTGCCAGACGGCGCCTCGGGTGACGGCGAAGGCGACGGAGGTACGGGAGGCGACCAACAACCCGCAGCCAGCAACGGTACGAACAACGCACCGCCGGACACCCGAGGAACGTCATGACCACACCGCGCAAGCTCTCCTCACGCTACGAGCTGGGTGAGATCCTCGGCTTCGGTGGCATGTCCGAGGTGCATCTGGCACGGGATCTGCGGCTCGGCCGCGACGTGGCGATCAAGGTTCTGCGTGCCGATCTCGCCCGGGATCCTACGTTCTACCTGCGGTTCCGCCGCGAGGCCCAGAATGCGGCAGCACTGAACCATCCGGCGATCGTCGCCGTATACGACACCGGTGAAGCCGAAACCGAGGCCGGCCCGATCCCGTACATCGTCATGGAGTTCGTCGAGGGCGACACTCTGCGCGACATCGTGCGCGGCGAAGGGCCCATGCAGCCGAAACGGGCGATGGAGGTGATCGCCGATGTGTGTGCGGCGCTCGACTTCAGTCACCGCAACGGGATCGTGCACCGCGACGTCAAACCCGCCAACGTCATGATCAACAAGGCCGGTGCCGTCAAGGTCATGGATTTCGGTATCGCTCGCGCGATCTCCGACGCCTCGAGTCCGATGACACAGACGGCCGCGGTCATCGGCACCGCTCAGTATCTGTCACCCGAGCAGGCGCGAGGCGAGCAGGTCGATGCGCGCTCCGACGTGTACTCGGTGGGCTGTGTCCTGTTCGAGATCATGACCGGCGAGCCACCGTTCAAGGGTGACTCGCCGGTGGCGGTTGCCTACCAGCATGTCCGTGAGGATCCGCCGCTGCCGTCGTCGGTGAACCGGCAGGTTCCCCCCGAGCTCGATTCGGTGATCCTCAAGGCGATGGCGAAGAATCCCGCCAACCGTTACCAGTCCGCGGCGGAGATGCGCAGCGACCTCATCCGTGTTCTCAGCGGTCAACGTCCCAGCGCACCGATGGTCATGACCGATGAAGACCGCACCACCCTGATCGATTCGGTCGAGGAGAACGCAGGCAGGCACCACCGTCCCGCCGCAGCGGCCGCTGCGGGTGGTGGCGCCGTCAGCAGTGATTCCGGAGGCGGCGGAGGGTCCACGCTGCGCAAGGTCCTGCTCGGTGTCGCGGCCGTGATCGTGGTGGGTGTCGTCGGCGTGTTCCTGTGGTCGCTGGGCCCGGGGTCCACCGCGGCGCAGGTGGCCGTCCCGGACGTCCGTAATCTGGCGGCGAACGAAGCCGAGGCGCAGCTTCAGAACAGCGGCTTCCGGGTGGCTATGCAGGAGAAGCCCGACTCGGTGGTGGCCGACGGCAACGTGGTCAACACCCGGCCGGTGCCGGGTAGCCAAGCCGAAGAAGGTTCGACGGTCACCCTCGAGGTGTCGAGCGGGCCCGAACAGGTGCAGATTCCGCGACTCGCCGGCCTCTCCCAGGAGAATGCCGCCCAGCAACTCGACTCGGTGGGCCTGCGGCTCGACCCGAACGTGTTGCGGGCACCGTCCGACGAAGATCAGATAGACACCGTCGTCGAGCAGAGCCCGTCGGCCGGCGCGAACGTCGACCGTGACGGCTCGGTGACCATCACGCTCGGCTCCGGGCCCGAACAGGTCCGTGTCCCGAACGTAGTGGGTCAGGCGGAGGAGGTTGCCCGCGGCAACATCGAGGGCGCCGGATTCGAGGTCGTCGTCGAGCAGGTCGAATCGAGCGAGCGGGCCGGCACCGTCGTATCGACGAGCCCGGCCGGTGGCGCCACGACCGACCAGGGTGGCACCGTCACGATCCAGGTTTCCGACGGCAACCGGATCGAGATGCCTGTGCTGACCAACCGCTCGGTGTCGCAGGCCCTGTCGGCGCTCCGCGCGGCCGGCTGGACAGGCTCGGCTGCGCAGCTCGTACAAACCCGTGAGGCCACACTCGATGCCAGCCTTGTGGGCACGATCATCACCCAGCAACAGCCACCCGGTTCGGAGATTTCCACGTCCGACACGGTGAGTGTCGGCGTCGGCATCCTGGGAATCCCGTAAGGGCCTTCTCACCGAGCGTGGTTACGTCAGGCAGCGCCGTCGTCGAGCGCTCGGGCCATTTCACCCTCGAGCTGCGCGACGAGCGATTCCTCCGGCGCCTGACCGCACACCCCGAGCCAGTTCGCCAGCATGCGATGACCACCTTGGGTGAGTACCGATTCGGGATGGAACTGCACGCCGTGAATGGGCAGTTCCGCATGCCGCAGCGCCATGATCACGCCGCTGTCGGTCTGTCCGGTGGCGACGAGTTCGTCGGGCATCGTTTCCGGGAGCACGGTAAGCGAGTGGTACCGCGTTGCGGTGAACGGGGCGGGCAGACCGGCCAGGACGCCACTGCCATCGTGGTGCACCAGGCTCGTCTTACCGTGCAGGAGTTCCGGGGCACGATCGACTGTCCCGCCGAATGCGACACCGATCGACTGGTGACCGAGACACACGCCGAGCAGCGGCGTGCGTGCGGCTGCGCAGGCCTTGACGAGGTCGATGCTGACGCCGGCGCGTTCGGGAGTGCCGGGGCCGGGGCTGAGCAGGATGCCGTCGAACTCGGCGACGACCGTCTCGAGTGCGCCCGGTGCAGTCAGCCTCTCGTCGTCGTTGCGCCACACCTGCGCCTGTGTCCCGAGCTGACCGAGGTACTGCACGAGGTTGAACACGAAGCTGTCGTAGTTGTCGACGACGAGAATGCGCATGGTGGGAAGAGTACTCACCGAATCATCGCGCTGCTGCTCCACCGGTGTATGCGGGGACGGTGAGCACGGTGCCGGTCTGTTGCATGAAACCCAGCCCGTAGCGAGTGGAGTACTGCTTGTAGACGCGCACTCCGGGTTCGGCATCGAGCGACGCAGCGATCTTCGCGGGATCTCCCAAAGCCGTGATGACATACGGCGGCGAATAGGTACGCCCGTGCAGAAGGAGGGTGTTGCCGATGCAGCGGGGCGCCGACGTCGCGACGATCCTCTGATCCTGCATCGAGATGGCTTCGGCACCACCCGCCCACATCGCGTTGAGCACGCTCTGCACATCCTGCTGGTGCACGACGAGGTCGTCGGGCGAGGCGTCTGCCGGATACCGGCCGTGCGCGTCGCGCGGTGCGTCGGTCAAGGTGACGGTGACGCCGGCGCCCTGCAGTTCGGTCAGGCCCGCTGGGGCCTCGAGCGCATCGAGCTGAGCGAGCACAGCCGCGACCTCCCCGTCGTTGGTGGCCGCGCTGCTCTGGAGCTGAGCGACCTGTGTGGCCAGCGTGTCGCGGGTGGCGGCGAGATCGTCGGACTCCGACTGCGCCACGCGCACGAGGTCGGACAGACGCGGCGAGTCACCCGCGCGCAGTTCGGTACCGTCGGAGACCCCGCGGGTGGTACCGAGCAGCAGCCCCGCGACCAGACACACGACGAGCGTCGCGGAGCCCCAGGCCAGAGTGCGCAGCCGACCGTTCGACACGTCGAACCTCCCTTTCGGCTACTGCGTTAGCGTGTACAGCACAGGTAGATGCCCAACCTACTCTGCCGGCCTGCAGGAGGCGGAGTCGTACCAGCGAGGACACCATGCCCAAGTCGAAGGTCAGAAAGAAGAAGGACGACGCGGTCGAAAGGTCGGTCAGCCGGACACCGGTGAAGGTGAAGGCCATGCCGTCGAGCACCCTCTACGTCTCGGTGATGCTCGGCCTGATGATCATCGGCTTGGTGTGGCTGATCGTGTACTACCTCGCCGCTGAGCACATTTCCTTCATGAACAGCCTCGGTGCATACAACTTCCTCATCGGATTCGGATTCATGGTGGCCGGTCTGGTCATGACGATGAAGTGGCGTTGACGATCGTCGGCGCCGCCGGATTACACACGTGTGATTCATCCCCACCTGTGGAGAAACCTGTGCACAACTGTGCGGAATCAGCAGTATGACCGCCCGATCCCCACTCGAATGGGCGACGCCACCTGTTGCCGTCGCGGCTCTCGCGGTCGGCGGAGTCGTGCTTGCGGTGGCAGCGGTGGTCGCGACGCCCGACGCGGTGGGCCGGGTCCTGATCGGATTCGCCTCGCTACTCGTTCTCGCGATGGCGTTCTCCGCCGCCCGGCAGCGTCCTCGACTCGAGATTCTCGGCGACTCCGACCGCCCGGCATCGGGCATCGCGACCACGCGCCTGACCGGTCGCCGCGAGTTCACGCGCGCGCAGTTACACCGGGTGCGAATCGTCGACTACCCACGACTCGGGCGGCGAGTCCCGATGCTCGAAATCGACGCGTTCGACCCCGACACCGGCGACGAGCGGCTGATGATCTTCGGGCGGTGGGATCTGGGTACCGATCCGCGCGAGGTGTACGACACACTGGCGGTGCACGGTCTGGCGCCCGATCACACCCCCAATTGAGAGCGCAAACGTAGTACGGCGAGCACCACCAGCACGAGCGACAACACCGCTACCGCAGTGAGCGCGATCCATCCCGTACGGACGATCTTGTTCCGATCGGTACCGGCGCCGAGATACTGCGGTGCGTAGAGCAGGGCAGCCGTCGACGCCGCGCCCGCGACCAGGCCGCCGAGATGCCCCCACAACGAGATGCCGGGGATCGTGATGCTGATGAAGACGTTGAGCGCGACCACGGCGAGGACCGGTGCGGGGCTACGACGCAATCGCAGCAGAATGATGGCCTGAGCGCCGAGCAGGCCGAATACGGCGCCGGACGCTCCGACGGTGACCGCGTTGGGCTGCAGGAACATCACCGCGGCGGAGCCACCGATGATCGACACCGCGTACACCGCGAGGTACCGGGCACGACCCAGCACCAGTTCGGTGTCGCGACCGATGATCCACAACGCGAACATATTGATCGCAAGGTGCATCAGGCCGTAGTGCAGGAAGCCGCCGCCGAGAACACGGATGTAGTCGCCGTTGGCGGCGATCATGGGCGGCCACAGCGCCCATTCGAAGAACAGACTGGACGCCTGCTCGTTGTTCATCACACTGCCGGACTGCGCGGCAGTGACCCCGAAAATCGCGACATTGAGCGCGATGAGGATGTAGGTGACCAGCGGAGTTTGCCGATCGGTGCGCACCGGCGCACCGGCGACCGTCCGGGCCTGCGGCGCGGATCGCTGGGCAGCGGCGACACACTCGACACACTGGTGCCCCACCGACGCGGGGCGTAGACACTCGGGACAGAACGGTCGACCGCACCGCGTGCACGCGAGCAGTGTGGGGCGGTCGGGGTGACGGACGCACCGCGGCTGGGACGCAGGGCCGCCCCCCTCGGCCGCTGGGCCCCAGCCGGGGTTCGTCATAGCAATCTCTCTCGGACTGTGTTTCTGATCAAGCTGTTCTGATCAGGCTGTTCTTATCAGGCTGTTTCTCTCAGGCGATGGTGATGCTGTTGATCACAACGTCGTCGGTCGGGCGGTCGCCACGATCGGTCGCGGTGGAACCGATGGCGTCGACGACCTTCTTCGACTCCTCGTCGACGACCTCACCGAAGATCGTGTGGCGACGGTTCAGGTGCGGCGTCGCGCCGACCGTGATGAAGAACTGCGAGCCGTTGGTGCCCGGCCCCGCATTCGCCATCGCGAGGAGGTAGGGACGGTCGAACTGCAGCTCCGGGTGGAACTCGTCGCCGAACTGGTAGCCCGGGCCACCGCGACCGGTGCCGGTCGGGTCGCCGCCCTGGAGCATGAAGCCGTCGATGACCCGGTGGAAGATCGCGCCGTCGTAGAACGGGCCCGTGGCCTCGCCCTTCGCGTTCTTGGTCTTGTACTCCTTCGAGCCGTCGGCCAGGCCGACGAAGTTCTCGACCGTTTTCGGCGCGTGATTGCCGAACAGGGCGATCACGATGTCTCCGCGGTTGGTGTGGAGAGTGGCGGTTGCTGTCTGGTTGGGTGAAGTCACACCCCCATGTTGCCATCCTCGGATTCTTCGACGCTGTGTTGTTCGGCTCGACAGTCCTCCGACTGTGATGTGCCTCCCGCGCTTGGGTCGGAAGGATCACCCGGTGTGGCAATGTGGGAGCCATGTCGAGTGTGAGCGAGTCCCTTTCCGATAGCGCAACCCCCGAGTCCATCCGCGACCTCGTACGCCCGATCGACGACCGCACCGATCTCGGAGGCGCACTGCGGGTCGCCGGCGACGGTGCTGTGGCATTGGCCCAGGGGTCGGCAACGGCCGGCCTCGTCGTAGCCCGCAAAGGTATCGAGGCATCCAAGCAACTCGCTGCTCGCGCACGCCGCGCACGAGAAGAGGCTTCGCCGCTGATCAAGGCCGCCACCGAAAAAGCCCTGGCCGATAAGAGCGCGGCGGAACAGGCCGTGGAGAAGGTCGTCCCGAAGTCGCGTCGCGGGCGGAAAGCACTGCTCATCACCGGTGTTCTCGGTGCCGTCGTCGCCGGCGGTGTCGTCTTCTACCGCAGTCGTCGCCCGTCTTTCCCGCCCGTCGCAGCCGAGCCGCCCCGCGTGCATGCGGTACCCGACGACGAGATCGCCGGCGCCTGAGTTACCGGTCGGTATCGAAACCGACCAACTGTGTGACGCGTACCACAGAAGAGTGGATACTCACGGGTAGACACTCTCTGATGGAGGCGCATCATGACCGGATCCGCGCACGTCACCGAAGAACAAGCACGCGCAGTGGCCGAAGAATCTCGTGAAACCGACTGGGACAAGCCCTCGTTCGCGAAAGAACTGTTCCTCGGCCGGCTCACCCTCGACCTCGTCCACCCCTTCCCGCGACCCACCCCCGATGAGGATGCCCGCACCGAAGCATTTCTGACCACGCTCCGGAACCTGTGCCGAACTATGGACGGCAGCATCATCGAACGCGACGCGAAGATCCCCGACGAGTACGTCGCCGAACTCGTCGCACTCGGGTGTTTCGGCATGAAGATCAAGCCCGAATACGGCGGACTCGGACTTTCCCAAGTGGCCTACAATCGCGCATTGACACTGGCGGCGAGTGTGCATCCGAGCATCGGCGCCCTATTGTCCGCCCACCAGTCGATCGGTGTCCCCGAGCCCCTCGCGCTCGCCGGCACCGACGAGCAGAAGGCGGAATTCCTGCCGCGATGCGCGAAAGGGGCCATTTCTGCCTTCCTTCTCACCGAACCCGACGTCGGCTCCGATCCTGCGCGGCTCGCATCGAGCGCAACTCCGATCGAGGACGGTGACGCCTACGAACTCGACGGCGTCAAGCTGTGGACCACCAACGGGGTCGTTGCCGAACTGCTCGTCGTCATGGCACGTGTTCCGCGGAGCGACGGCCACCGCGGCGGGATCTCGGCGTTCGTCGTCGAAGCGGATTCGCCTGGCATCACCGTCGAGCGCCGCAACAGTTTCATGGGTCTCAGGGGCATCGAGAACGGCGTGACCCGCATGAACAAGGTGCGTGTTCCCGCGCGCAACCTCATCGGACGCGAAGGAGACGGTCTCAAGATTGCACTGACCACGCTCAATGCCGGCCGTCTCGCCATTCCTGCGATGGGTGCAGGCGCGGGGAAGTGGTCGCTGAAGATCGCGCGAGAGTGGTCGGCTGTCCGCGTTCAATGGGGCAGGCCGGTGGGCGAACACGCCGCGGTGGCGTCGAAGGTCTCGTTCATCGCTGCCACCACCTACGCTCTCGAGTCCGTCGTGGAACTGTCCGGGCAGATGTGCGACGAGAAGCGCAACGACATCCGCATCGAGGCGGCGCTTGCGAAACTGTGGGCAAGCGAGATGGCGTGCATCATCGCCGACGAACTGATCCAGATCCGCGGTGGACGCGGCTACGAGACCGCGCAATCCCTCGCCGCACGCGGAGAACGAGCCGTGCCGACCGAACAATTGGTTCGGGATCTGCGGATCAACAGGATCTTCGAAGGATCCAGCGAGATCATGCGCCTCCTCGTCGCACGCGAAGCCGTCGACGCCCATCTACGGGCCGCAGGAGATCTCGCCGACCCGAAGGCCTCGACGTCTGCGAAAGCTCGAGCGGCCGCCAATGCAAGCGGCTTCTACGCGAAGTGGCTCCCCAAGCTGGTCGCAGGTCGCGGACAGATTCCGGGTTCGTACGCCGAATTCGGTTCTCTTGCCACTCACCTCAGATACGTCGAACGCGCGTCCCGCAAACTCGCGCGATCGACGTTCTACGGGATGGCGCGCTGGCAGGCAGGACTCGAGAAGCGGCAGAACTTCCTCGGGCGCATCGTCGACATCGGTGCCGAACTGTTCGCGATGTCGGCGTGCTGTGTGCGCGCCGAACAACAACGCGCCGACATGCATCCCGGTTCCGAGGGTGCCACCGAACTCGCCGACACATTCTGCAATCAGGCACGCGTACGCATCGATGCGCTCTTCGCCGGGTTGTGGGCCAACACCGACGACGCCGACGTCGCATTGACCCACGGAGTGCTCGAGGGCCGCTACACGTGGCTCGAGAACGGGGTACTCGATCAGAGCGAGGGCACCGGGCCGTGGATTGCCGAATGGACACTCGGCCCGTCGCGGGAGGAGAACGTGGCGCGCCGCATCGGACTGTCACCGCATCATGCATAGCCGCTCGACGGCGGTGGGAACCCGGTCAGAAGGCCCCGCAGTTCGACGGCGCGGGTTTGTCTGCGAAACGATCGTTCATATAGACGACAGCCTCGGGCATGCCACCGAGCATCGGTAGCGCGTGGTTGACGATGAATCCGGGGAGGATCGGCGGCGTGTGGTTCGGGGAGAACTGCACGGTGGCGCCCTGATCACACCAATCCACCGCCAACTGACGGCCCTGCCCGTACGGCACGGTGTCGTCCTGGGTGCCGTGCTGAACGAGCACCGGAACCTGTGGTGTCAGGCGGCCGATGCGCTGCGCGTCGACGATCTCCCTGGCCTCCGGGATCCGCGAGATCACCGCGTCCAGGGGTTCGCCGGTGCGCGTGAAGTCGCTGGTCTGTTGGAAGGCGTGGCGGAAGATCGTCTCGGGCAGGCACTGACCTGCGACGGCCGCGAGCATCTCACGACCGCGATCGTTGATTTCCGCATCGAGGACGTCCGTCAACTGCGGGTACGCCTCGATGATGCCGTTGATCGTGTAGCCGATGGCGCCGGTGAGCGCGGTACCGTCTATCTGCTTCAGCGTCTCGAGCAGGTCCGCCGGAGGCGCCCCTGCGTACGCGCCCTTGAGATCGAGTTCGGGGGCGTATCCGGGCGCAAGTTCGGCCGCGGCGGCGGCTGCCCCACCACCTTGGGAGTAGCCGAAGAGTCCGACCGGCCCGTTCTCCGAGATGGAGGCGTCGGGGAGGTTCTGTGCAGCGCGCGCGGCGTCGAGTACCGCGTGCGCCTCTGCCAGACGATTGACGTACGTGTGATGACCGGGGGTACCCAATCCGTCGTAGTCGGTGACCACCACGGCGATCCCCTGCACGAGCATCGCGTTGATGGAGAGGAGTTCGTATTCGGTGAAGAGGTCGAGCGGCGGTGTGTACTGCACAAGGTGGTTGAGCACCTTCGACGGCGCGCACTGGTCGCCCTGCCCCTGCGTTCCCGGGGCCAGGACCACCAGGGGCCGCTCGCCCGGCCCGTTCCAGGCCATCGACGGTTCGAGGTAGGTGCCACTGACGGCATTCGCGGCGCCGTTGGCGTCGTTGCTGCGATAGAGCAGCCGGGTTCCCTGCGCGGGGAACATACCCTCGGGGGTAGGAACTCGGATGGCAAGGTCGGACGGCTCGGTACGAATGAGATCGCCCGGTGCTCCCCCGAGCACCTCCGGCGGCTGATAGAAGTCGCCTTCGGCATTCGCGGTCGCCGGACCTGCCAGTAATCCACCCACCAGCGCCGCAACGACGACTGCTGCCGGCACCCCCCATCGCCGGTTGCGACCCGCCATTGCTTCCTCCCAGCGTCCAGAAAATGTGCCGCCCATCACGGCAGGACGTAATGTAACACGCACCTACTCGCCAGTAGCTTCCATTTGGACATTCTGTGAACTGACGGCAATAGCTTCCTGCGCCCGAATGGTCTTCTCCTCGTCCCACCCTTGCGGAGCGAGGATTCCCGCCCACAGATCTACCGCCTCGGCGCCATACGAGTGACCGTGTCCGTCGGGAACGTCCGCGGAGAAAACCATGTCGAGGGTCACCTGCCAGAACGTCACGAACGGAATCCAGCTCATCCCCGGATCCACATCAGGGCCGAGCGGTTCACGTAACCAGTCCGGCTCGTGCAGGATCAGGTCGAACGACCACCACGTGATCGGGTCACTTGCGTGCTGCCAGAACACCACACGCGGGAACTCCCATTCGGCGGGAAGATCGACATCGTCCGGGGCGGACGCGAACCGGATGTTCCGGCCGTCGTCGACCACAGGAAGCCGTTCGTACGAACCCTCATCGCGGCCTGCGGTGATCCATCCCCAGGGCTCCGCGAAGTTCGGCGTACCCACGAGCAGGGCTCCGTCGGTGAGCTCGACGATCGCGTCACCGGACGCGAACGCCGCTTGTCCACCGTACGATCCGAGACTCTCCCCGAAAACCACGAGCTTCGGTCGAGCATCCTCGGGGAGTTCGGACCACCGTGCATGCACCGCCTCGAACAAGGCACGACCGGCATCCTGCGGGGTTTCACGGTCAGCGAGAAATGCCAACGGACTCGGCAGGAACGAATACTGCATGGCCGCAATCGCCGAATCACCACCGCTGACGAATTCGAGTGCACTCGCGACGTTTTCGTTGACCCAACCGCGGCCGGTCGTGGTCACTACCGCCAGCACCGACCGGTCGAACGCACCCGTGCGTTCCAGCTCGGCAACCACTTTCCCGGCACCTTCGCCGACCGTGTCGGCGGATTCCTTACCCGCGTACGCGCGGATCGGTGTCAGCGCGGGTTCGCCGGTGACGCCGCTGATCTCATCGGCTGTGGGGCCGCCCGCAACGAAGGTTCGGCCCTCCCGCCCCAGCGTCTCCCAACCTTCGAGCGAGTCGGGGGAACCCGACCGTTCGGGTGCGGTCGGACTGGTTACGCCGTCTTCCGTTCCATGATCCGACACCGCTGCCGAATTCTCTGCGACCGAAAGGATTCCCCGGTAGACCCCGTAGTCGAAAACCACCACCAGCAACAGCAACACCACGACGATCGCGGCGACCTTCGCGACCGCGTCCGGCAGGAATCGTGCGGAGAACGCAGACAGCCACACCACCCCGAACCGCAGAAGACGTGCCACTGCGATCAGCACGAGCGCCACCACTACAGCGACGGGTAGAACCGGCAGGTACAGAAGGCGTTCGAGTCGTTCGAGCCCGACCAATTCGCGAACGATCTGCTGCCACCACGAGCCGAGAACGAGGAAGGTCGGGACCACGACGATCGCGACGGCGGCCAGCACCCACCAGCCGCGTCGCCGTGTCGTCGCAGACCATCGGGGGTGTACTCCGCACCGGCGCAGAGTCCAGGCGACGACGCAGCCGAGCCCATAGCCGGTGGCCACCGAGATTCCTGTGGCAACACCCTGGAGGTACCACACGCGCGGCAACAGCGACGGCGTCATCGACTGCACGAAGAAGAACAATGCGAACGCGAGTCCGACCGGGTGAACCGCACGCCGGTAGACGGTATCCCGGAACGATCCGGGGTCCGGTGGCGCCTCCTGCTGTCTCATCGCTGGAGTCTAAATGGGATATTCACGACACGCTCGGTCTACGGTGGCCTATATGGCGTGCCACGCCCTCCTAGAAGGGCAACGGGGCATGATGTAAGCAAATCGTTACAGGGAGGGTTTTGATGGCCATCGGGGTAGGGCTTCGGATAGGCAGGATCGTCTCCACAGCTGTGGTGGCGTCCAACGAACCCGGCACCCCGGATCCCGTCGTCATCGCCCGCGACACGGTCCTGCACATCGACCACGACGGCAACTCCCAACTCGGCGGCTCCACACGCACTGTCGACGAGGCACGCACCCTTTCCGGGTTCCTGTCCCGTGTAGGCGATCCCGGTGGAATCGCTGCGAGCGACGGTCGCGTCTACCGCGCCGAGGACGCCATGGCGACCGCAGTCCACTGCCTCCTCAACGAATGCCACCCGCTCCCGACCTTCGGAGGCATGGATCGGGACACCGACCCCGGATACACAGCCACCTACCCATCGCACTGGGATCCGTCGAAGGTCTCCGTGCTCCGCGCCGCGCTCGACTACGCCGAACTGAGGCACGTCGACCTTGTCTCCGACGCTCAGGGTGCCGCGACGTGGTACGCCTCGGAAATCTCTGAAACCCCAGGCCTGCTCATCGGCGTCTACCACGTGGACGACGCCGGATCCACGGTCACGCTCGTTCGCTCCGGTGTGCCCGCGGGAAAAGCCTTCCGTGTTGCGGCAAAGGGCGCGCCGTCCCCGGCTGCTCAACTCGCAACTGCACTCGGGGCGTTCGGGTGGATGCCCGACAACCTCGACGCCGTCGTGGTCATGGGCGACGGACTCGTCGCACGCGACCGGTCGCACATTCAGGACATCGCCAACAGTCTCGCAACCAAACTGATGGTGCGAAGCCTCGTCGGTCCCGGTCCCGAGCAAACAGCTGCGCTCGGTGCCGCGATCCTGGCAACGGGCTTCACACCTGCCCGAGAGAAGAAGGCACGCATCGGCCTACCGCCGTCGTACGACCGGACAGACGTCCTCACCGGAGGATTCGCGCGCCTGCGCGAAGCCGAGTCCGATTCGGAGGATGACATACCTGTGGCAATTGCCGCCACCTCCGATTCGGCCTCGGCCGGAAAATCCTCGGCCGGAGACTCCGCAGCGTCCGAGGTGGTGGACGAAGATCAAGAGGCATTGAACGGCTCGGAGTCCTCCGAATCATCCGTCGATCCGAAAGTGTCGACCCTCACCTACGCGCTGGCCGGGATCGGTGCAGTGATCGTCGTTCTCCTCGTGCTCGCCTTGACGCTCTGATCACCGGATTTTTCGACTACCCGGCCGTGTCCGACGCGACTATCGACGCGAGTTCCGCTGCGTCCTCTGCGCCGAACTTCTCCTCGAGCACCTCCGGTGTGTAGTCGAGGTCGATCTCTCGGACATCCCGGCCCCGGGCGGATTCGATCGCCCCCAGACGACGTTGTGCTCGGTCGGCCGCATAGGCGACGAACTCTTCGGGATCGAGTCCGTAAGGCTGTTCGTCGAACTGGTCGTTGACCCACCCGATCATTCCGAGCGCCATCGGGAGCAGTTCGTTCATCCGCTCCTGCACGACGTTCCAATTCGAGTCGTCTGCCGCAACGTGTCGCCGGCACGTGAACGTCCCCCACGCCATGTGCCGGCGTTCGTCGTCGCCGATACGCTGCACCAGTTCCTGCATGCCCGGCAATATTCCCCGCGTGGTGCAGACCTTCTGCCAGGCGTAGTAACCCGTGAGAGCGAGACTTCCTTCGATCACGTGGTTGTACGTGACGCTCGCCCGAACCTGGTTCGCGGGTGACGGATCGGAATCGAGCACCAGCAGCGAGTGCGGTAGTTCCTCGTAGAACAACTGGCGATAGTACGGGTTGTCCGCCACATACGGGTGCAGATCCGACGTGAGGCCCACTTCGTCCATCCACAGCCGGAACACCTGCATGTGTTTGGCTTCCTCGAAACAGAACTGCGTCAGATACATTTCGTCGCCGATCCTGCCCTCAGCGGCCATTGCACGCAGGAACGGCTGAATGTCCTGGGTGACGGCTTCTTCACCGGCAGCGAACTGCGCCACGAGAAACGTCGAGCTGCGCTGTTGCTCCGAGTTCAGATCCGCCCAATCCGCGGCGTCACGGGAGAAGTCGAGATCGTGAGGATCCCAGAACTTGGCGTTGCCCTTCGAGAAGAGCCGAAGCGGGAAGGCATCCCAATTGAGGCCGCCTTCCCGCAGCGACGCAAACCCCTGACGTTCCTGTGTTATCCGCGTCACATCAACCAGGTTAGCGCTGTGCGCGCCCGGAGTCACACATTCGGTCAGTTCTCCAAGAGCACATCCCCTGGATACCCATCTGCCTCATATCCAGGCGGTATGAGGAAAACCGCCGATCCGACCGGGGTGGTCCAGGTGTTGAGTGCGTCGTGCTCCGCGAGCCGCTTCTGCACGGGAACGAACTGTCGTTCCACATCAGCCTGATACGCGGCGAACAGCAGACCTGCACCGTCGTCGTCGTAGTTGTAGGCGCGGCGGAGGAACTGTTCGTCGGCGCTCCGCGGCCGGGCCCGGGCGACATGCGACTCCGGTGGGATCACCGGGATCCCATGGTGGTCGACCGCCTCGAAGTCAGCGTCGTCATGCTCGGCGGTGCCGGTCAGCGGTGAGCCGTCCGATTGCCTGCGACCCATCACGAGGTCCTTCGCTGGACGGTCGAGTTCATCCCACGTGTCGAGTTCCATACGGATACGACGCAGTACGAGTGACGTTCCGCCCGCGAGCCACGGCAGATCACCCGCATTCCAGACCTGGCGATCGAAATCCGGGGTCGTCGGTTGCGGATTGATGGTGCCGTCGACCTGGCCCATGAGGTTGCGCATCGTCTGCCCGTCGGGTCGGGTGCCCACAGCATGGCGGAAACCTCGCTGCACCCACCTCACCGATGCCTGCGACCGCACGCTCTTGGTGAGTGCGCGCACCGCATGCGACACCGTCACCGGGTCGTCACCGCACACCTGCAGCAGCAGGTCGCCTCCGGACCATCGGTCCTCGAGCATGTCGACGTCGAACGGCGGCAGCGGCCGAAGCCACGAGGGCCGCGCCGCGACCATGTCTGCCGCATCGAACACGGCGCTGCCGTAACCGACGGTGACGGTGAGCCGCGCGGGGTCCACCGCCAACTCGGGTTCGGTGTCGCCCAGCGCGGGCACTCCCCGGGTGAGCCGGTGCGTGTCCTCGGCCCACACCTTCATGACACCGATCACACCGACTCGATCGACATCCGGGTTCAGGTCGAGTGAGATGAACGCGGCGAACGCCTGTGGCTCGGTGGCGATGCCCGCCTGGTGCACACCATGGGCCTCGACAATGTTCGTGCCCATCCTCTCGGGTTCCCGCGTTGCGGCGGCGACCCCCGCGCCTGCGGCACCGAGACCGGCTGCACCCAGCATCGCGGCGCCACCGCCCAGCAGTCGGCGCCGACTGAGGTCAGCCACTGTGGTCGGTTCCTTCCCCGTCATTGTGGTCGGGCGCGTATTCCTCCTGGGCACCCGCGAAATCCCGGACCTGAGCTGTGAAGTCCTTCGTGGAACCGTCGGTGAAGGTGAGGGTGAAGCTCACGTCCGCTCCGGGGACGATCGGTCCGGTCAGGTCCATGAGCATGAGGTGGTCGCCTCCCGGCTCGAGGGTGTGCACGCTGCCGGCCTCGACGACGAACCCGGATTCGGATTCGCGCATCACCATCGCGCCGCCGTCGCCCGCAACCATTTCGTGCAGTTCGGTGCTACCCGCACTGGGGCTCGTCGCCGACACGATGTGCAGGTCGTCGTCACCGGTGTTCTCGAGTTCCGCGAACGCGGCGGTCATGCCGGAGTCGGCCGCCTTCGCCCAGGAGGACGACACGACGAGTGCGTCGGCGGCGGGGGTATCGGTACTGCTGTCGGTGCTGCATCCCGCGACGAGAACGGCGGCGGTCAGAAGTAATGGTGTGCTGAAAGTCTTGATCACAGTTGTTCTCCATGCTGATGTCCGGGCATGCGGCAACGCCGAACGCCGCACAGCGGCGATCCCGGGAGTGACTCGTGTACGAGGTCGAGGTCAGGCGACGAAGCCCGGTGGACCTCTCGTGCCGAGCCCAGCAGCGGGGAGGAGCACCCGACGTGCGGGTGGGTGGTGCGCGATGCACGGGGTGGTCCGAGAGCGCACGGGCGGCGGGTTGTAACCGCGAGGGACGAGACGCCGCACTGCCGCCAGGGCGATACGGCAGCCTCGCTCGGCGCCGGTGATCAGAACGGCCGCGACACCCACCGCCGCGATGTGTGCGGCGACCATGGCGAGGCTCGGCACGTGCGTGTGCTCGGACTCGAGCGCAAGTGCGATGTGGCCGAAGACCTGCCCCATCGTGAGGATCGCCATGACGGGAAGTCGCGTTCCCTCCGCGACCGCACCGGCGGCGACCGCCGCAAGGAAGAGGAGGACGGCCGCACTCTGACCGGGTGTCGCTCCCCCGGCCGCCGCGTGCGCGGCGACGCTCACCGCAGCGGACGTGCCACCGACGAAGCCCCCGCGCACATGCGCCACGAGGTTTCGTTCGGCGAACATGGACCCCAGCGTACGTGGGTACTACAAGCCGTCGTACAGGGGTCTCGTTTCACGTGAAACACGCGATTACCCGTGCAGCGGTCGACTCACCCTCGCCGCCTGCTTCGCGAGATGGTGACGTTCGGCCAGGTTGGGGGCCGACCGAGCCGCGTCGGCATACAGCCGTGCGGCATCCTCGAGATCCCCTGCCTTCTCATGGAGGTACGCCGCCGCTGCGCTGTATCGCGGAAGGTCGGGATCCACCGCGGCCAAGGCCGCGAGGCCTGCGGCCGGACCGTCGGCCTCACCGACCGCAACGGCACGGTTGAGCGCCACGACCGGGCTTCCGGTGAGCCGGAGGAGCTCGTCGTACCAGCCGACGATCTGCACCCAATCGGTTTCTTCGACACGCACCGCATCGGCATGCAGAGCAGCGATGGCAGCCTGGGCCTGATACTCACCGAGACGGTCCCGAGCCAACGTGGTCTGAAGGATCTCCACGCCCTCGGCGATGAGCGAGGTGTCCCAGCGGAAGCGATCCTGCTCCGCGAGCGGAACCACGCTTCCATCGCCACGCGTGCGAGCGGACCGCCGCGCGTGGTGCAGCAGCATCAACGACAGCAGCCCGGCAGTCTCCTCCTCATCGCTCATGTCCGCCAGCTGCCGAGTGAGCCGGATCGCTTCGGCGGCCAGGTCGACGTCGCCCGTGTAGCCCTCATTGAAGATCAGGTAGAGGACGCGTCGCACCGTTGCGAGATCGCCCGACTCCTCGAACCGTGCACCGCTGACGGTTTTCTTGGCACGACTGACCCGCTGCGCCATCGTCGCCTCGGGGACGAGATAGGCCGACGCGATCTGCCTGGTCGTCAGACCTCCGACGGCGCGTAGGGTGAGCGCCACCGCCGATGTCGAGGTCAGTGACGGATGGGCGCAGAGCATGAACAGGCGCAGCGTGTCATCGTCGGACTCGGCCGGTCCGGGTGGCGGCTCGACGCCCACTCGTTGCTCACGGTCCCTCCGCGCCACCTCGGAGCGGTATACATCGAGGGCCTTGCGCCACGACACCGTAACCAGCCACGCTTTCGAGTCGTCCGGCGCACGGACCGGCCATGTCCGGATCGCCTCGATCAGCGCCTCCTGCACGGCATCCTCCGCGGTCGCGAAATCGACCCCGCGACGTACGAGCACGCCGATCACTGCGGGCACCAATTCCCTCAGCAGCAGTTCGTCCATGTTTTCGGTGATCGGCGTTGTTCGGTGAACGTCATTCGGTGATTGTCGGTGGCGCGGTCAGGAACGGGCGCAATTCGAGCCACTCGTGAATCGGTTTACCGGCGGCGCCGGGCGCTGCCGACAACTCACCGGCGAGGGCGACGGCACGCTCGTAGGAGTCGACGTCGATCACCATCCATCCGGCGATGAGATCCTTCGTCTCCGCAAAGGGCCCGTCGGTGACCGGTGGACGACCTTCCCCGTCGTATCGGACGAAGGTGCCCTCGGGCGCAAGTGCCTGCCCGTCGACGAATTCGCCGGTCGTCTCGAGTTTCGCCGCGAAATCCCGCATGTATTTCATGTGGTCGTCGACCTCTTGCGGCGTCCACTGATCCATGGGGACGCTGTTCACAGCCTCGGGCGCGCCTCGGTAGTGCTTGAGCAGCAGGTACTTCGCCATGGTGGCCTCCTGGGTTCTGTGCAGCCAGTGTGGCTGCATCCATACCTGGGACGGAACTGTTCGGCCGATCTCGACATCGCCCGGCCGAAAATACTCGGCAGTCTTCGTCCTCGATGTCATTCGCAGTCACCGCACTCCCTTGATACCTATAGGGGGTATATGTATATTGACAGGCGGTACACCGTCGTGCAGCGATCGAGAAGAGGCACCCATGAGCACCACCACCGTCACCGTGACCGGCATGACCTGCGGGCACTGCGTTTCGTCGGTCCGTGAAGAAATCAGCGAGATCCCCGGCGTGACCGGCGTGAACGTCGACCTCGAAACCGGACGCGTCGATATCGAGTCGAACACCGCGATCGACAGTGCGGCGATAGCAACAGCCGTCGATGAGGCCGGTTACACGATCGCCGACTGATCCACCCATTCGGACTCGGACAGGAAGCCCCTCCGATGAAAACATCGACGAAGGTCGCCGGATTCGTTCTCGGCCTGGCCGCAGTCTTCACCCTTGCCCTCGGGGCCGGCGCTCTGACCGGCCCCGAGAACAGCACCGGCACCCCCGGGGACGAAGGTGCGCCCGAGAGGGGGGTATCGGTCATCGAGGGGATCCCTGCAGGACTGACGGCCACCGACGGCGGTTACACCTTTTCCCTGGAAACGACCGATGTCGACGCGGGCACAGGGGTCCCGGTGCACTTCCGCATCCTCGACCCCGACGGGCAGCCGGTCACCCGGTACGTCGAAAGTCATGACAAGCAACTCCACCTGATCACGGTGCGACGCGACCTGACCGAGTATGCGCACGTACACCCTGTCCTCGACGACACCGGAACATGGACCGTGCCGCTCGACCTCGACAAGGCAGGAACGTATCGACTCTTCGCCGACTTCACGCCCGCTGGCGGCGCACCCCTGACGCTGGGCGCCGACCTGCAGGTGGCCGGACACTTCGATCCGTATCCACTCCCCCTGGCGACCGCAACCACCACGGTCGACGGATACACCGTCACGCTCGACGGAGCGCTCACCCCGGGCCAGGCATCCACCGTGACCGCGACGGTATCGCGGGACGACCACCCGGTCACCGACCTGCAGCCGTACCTCGGCGCCTACGGACATCTCGTGGCACTGCGAGCAACCGATCTGGGCTACCTTCATGTGCACCCGAGCGGACATCCCGGTGACGGGATCACGCCGGCCGGCCCCGGAATCGACTTTGCTGTGACGACCCCCAGCGCCGGCGACTACCGACTGTTCCTGGATTTCCAGCACGACGGGGTGGTGCGGACCGCCGAGTTCACGCTGACCGCCGAACCCGCACCGTCAACCGGTACCGACACCCCTCCCGCATCCGGCGGGCACGGGCACTGACCACCGCATCCGAGGGGAGGATCCGAATGAACTCCATCACCCGACCGGCAGACGGCCGGATCGAGCTCGAGATCGGCGGCATGACCTGCGCGTCCTGCGCGAACCGGATCGAGCGCAAGCTCAACAAACTCGACGGCGTCACAGCGACCGTCAACTACGCCACCGAGAAGGCACGCGTCGACTACGTCGGCGATGTGTCGCCCACCGACCTCGTCGCCACCGTCGAGGAGGCCGGATACACCGCGTCACTTCCCGCACCACCGGCCACCACCGGATCCGAACCCTCCGCGGAACCCGATCCGACCGCCGCGGTACGCCAGCGCCTACTGGTCTCACTGGTCCTGAGTGTCCCGGTGATCGCGATGGCCATGGTTCCGGCCTTCCAGTTCCCGAACTGGCAGTGGCTCTCGCTGACCCTTGCTGCTCCGGTCGTCGTGTGGGGTGCCTGGCCGTTCCACAAGGCCGCCTTCACCAACCTTCGGCACGGTGCCGCCACCATGGACACTCTCATCTCCATCGGCACCCTTGCCGCACTCGGCTGGTCGATCTACGCCCTGTTCTGGGGCACAGCCGGAACGACGGGTATGACGCACCCGTTCGAGTTCACCATCGCCCGCACCGACGGCTCCGGCAACATCTATCTCGAAGCCGCCGCCGGGGTCACCACTTTCATCCTTGCGGGCCGGTACTTCGAGGCCCGATCCAAGCGCAGCGCCGGCGCAGCGTTGCGGGCACTGCTCGAACTCGGCGCCAAGGAAGTCTCGGTGCTCCGCGACGGTGTCGAGCAACGGATACCGGTCGACGAATTGAGTGTCGGCGACGAGTTCGTGGTCCGCCCCGGCGAGAAGGTCGCCACCGACGGCATCGTCGTCGACGGCTCTTCCGCGGTGGATGCCGCGATGGTCACCGGCGAATCGGTGCCGGTCGAAGTCGGGCCCGACGACCAGGTCGTCGGCGCCACCGTCAACGTGGGGGGGCGCATCGTCGTGCGCGCCAACCGCGTCGGATCGGACACGCAGCTCGCGCAGATGGCCGCGCTCGTCGAGGACGCCCAGACCGGCAAGGCCCAGGCGCAACGGCTGGCCGACCGAATCTCCGGAGTCTTCGTTCCGATCGTGATCGCCCTGTCGGTCGGCACTCTCGGGTTCTGGCTCGGCACCGGCGGCTCGGTCGCAGCTGCGTTCACCGCCGCCGTCGCCGTGCTCATCATCGCCTGCCCCTGCGCCCTCGGGTTGGCGACACCCACCGCACTGATGGTCGGTACCGGTCGCGGTGCCCAGCTCGGCGTCCTGATCAAGGGCCCCGAGGTCCTCGAATCGACCCGCCGCGTCGACACCGTCGTTCTCGACAAGACCGGCACCATCACCGCCGGCAAGATGACCCTGGTCGACGTGGTCGTCGCCGACGGCGAAGACACCGGCGAAGTCCTCCGTCTGGCAGGAGCCCTGGAGGACTCCTCCGAGCACCCCATCGCACAGGCAATCGCCAAGGGCGCCCGCGAGAAGGTGGGCGACCTGCCGACGGTGGAGCAGTTCACCAATGTCGCGGGACTCGGCGTACAGGGCACCGTCGACGATCATGCCGTACTCGTCGGACGTACCCGGCTACTCGACGACTTCGCTGCCCATCTCCCCGCCGAGCTCGACGACGCCATGAAGACCGCCGAAGCCGACGGCAGGACCGCGGTCGCTGTCGGCTGGGACGGAACTGCGCGTGCAGTGCTCGTGGTCGCCGACGTCGTCAAGCCCACCTCTGCTGAGGCGATCGGCCAGCTGCGCGATCTCGGGCTGACGCCGATCATGCTTACCGGCGACAACACCGCCGCCGCCCGGGCCATCGCAGGTCAGGTGGGAATCGACGAGGTGGTTGCCGAAGTTCTGCCGTCCGAGAAGGTCGACGTCGTCAAGCGCCTGCAGGACCAGGGCAAGGTGGTCGCCATGGTCGGTGACGGGATCAACGACGCTGCCGCGCTCGCCCAAGCCGACCTCGGATTGGCGATGGGCACCGGTACCGACGTCGCGATCGAAGCAAGCGATCTGACGCTCGTTCGCGGCGACCTGCGCGCCGCCGCAGATGCGATCAGGCTTTCCCGTCGTACCCTCGGCACGATCAAGGGCAACCTGTTCTGGGCCTTTGCGTACAACGTCGCCGCACTGCCGCTCGCGGCGATGGGTCTGCTCAACCCGATGATCGCCGGCGCCGCGATGGCCTTCTCGTCGGTGTTCGTGGTCAGCAACAGTCTGCGGCTACGCCGATTTCGCTCCACCGCACGATAGGCATAATCGACGATGCGCCACATGACAGCCGGATTCCAGGAGGACACAATGGCCACCCCCACCCCCGCGGCCACACCATCGGATGTTCCCGCGGCCGACTGCCATGAGCACGCCGGTCACGGATACATCACCGAGAAGGATGCTTATCTCAAGCGACTCAAGCGCATCGAGGGCCAGGCCCGTGGGCTGCAGCGAATGGTCGAAGACGAGAAGTACTGCATCGACATCCTCACCCAGGTCTCGGCGATGACCAAGGCTCTGCAGGCCGTCGCGATGGGTCTGCTCGAAGATCACATCAGTCACTGCGTAGTCGACGCTGCGGTAGCCGGCGGACCGGAAGCGGACGAGAAGATCAAGGAAGCAACAGACGCCATCGCCCGGCTGCTTCGCTCCTGAACTGCAGCTTTCCTCCGGTCCTGAGGGTTTCCGTTGGTTCTGAGCGAGCGGAAACCCAGGTATGTGGAGGAAGGTTCACCCACAATGACCGAAGGGCGCTTCCGATTTCGGAAGCGCCCTTCAACTGTGGAGCCTAGGAGATTCGAACTCCTGACATCTGCCTTGCAAAGGCGCTGCAGGTAGGCAAGTGAACCACTTAAACAGCCATCTACCTGCATAAATACATGGGCATACCTCTCTGTTGAACAGCCACACTTCCGGTCGAATGTGGGCAACATATGGGCAGAAGCCCCTCACAGGCCACTGCCAAGCAGGCGGGTCGAACCGTGGATAGAGACAACGGGGCCAAAAAATGCACCCACGCTAACGTATTATCCACCGAGTGGACGTTCCCGGATCGCTTTCAAGAGGTTTCCTTCCCAAGGAAGTGCCTCCTTGCTTCTCATCATCGAAGTTTGCGAAAAATATTGGTTCCATTTCCACTCCATCGAGCAAAGAATGGGTGCAACCCGTTCGCTTTAGCGTAACTCGCGCGGGCGGGGTGCGCAGAACGCTGGAGATACCGAACCCTTTCAGCCATTACTACATTTCCGTCGAATGTTCTAATAATTGGGATACTCTACGCCGCCTTACGGCTCGAAGTGAAATTTCCCTGAGTCGACCATTACGCGGTGGAGAGGAGCGGTCACTTCGCTACCGCACTCCCATGTCGAAATGGGGGCGCACGCTCATCTCAAAAATGCCGGGAGGTCGCGTAACCCTTAAGACCGATATAAGCCAGTTCTACTCTTCAATCTATACTCATGCGGTTGATTGGAGCATCCGCGGAAAATACCAGGCGAAAAAGAAAATTCAAGCGAATGGCCTGGGGCCCAAGATCGATAAACTACTTAGGAATTCTCGCCACGGGCAAACGATCGGATTATCGGTAGGCCCTGATACTTCCTGGCTTATCGCGGAGGTCGTCTTAGCGAGAATTGATTCAGAATTAGCGAAGAAGTTCCCTAAGACAGTGCGTCGCAGCGCTCGATTCGGTGACGACATGACGGTGTACGCAACCTCAATCGGCGAAGCCGAAGACGTTCTTGCGACATACCAAATGTTACTCCTTGAATATGAACTTTCCGTTAATCCAGTAAAAGTAACTATCGTAGACGGACTTGCTCCGGTAGAAGCCGAATGGGTCCGAAAACTAAGATCCCATCGTTATCGGGATGATCGAGACTTCAATCTCACCACCGACGTAATTGATATATTTGATACCGCTTTCGAAGAACGTGCAAAGTACCCCACTCAGGCTGTACTAGGCTATGCGATCAAGCGCTGCAACCCATTCCCTGCAGGCGAGGATAGCTGGTTGGTATATCGCGATCTGGTATTAGCTTCGATTGGATTGGAACCCAGCGCACTCCCACAGGCCCATGCTGTACTTGAGTTCGCCCACAGGCACGGGTTACTTGTTGACAAGTCACGGGTTTCGGAGATTTTGAACGAGCTCATTATTGATCACGCACGACTTGAGCACGGATTCGAAACAAGTTGGATGCTCTACATGATACAGTCTCTCAACCTAGAGCTTGATTCTGAAGCTGCACGCCAAGTCTCAGAAATGTCCGACAATTGCTCACTGATCATCCTTCGCGACCTGTGCGAAAATTCACGCAAACTGCAACGCAGCGTGTCCTTCGAAAACGCTGTCCGACGCGCTGAACGCAGCGGATCACTCAGTTCCAACGATTGGCTTCTGGCCTACGAATACCGGCACAACGGTTGGTGCAGACCAAATAAATGGGACGACAGCACAGCCTGGAAAGGACTCCACCAAGCCGGTGTCGAATTCTATGTAAAGACTTCCTATCCGTCCAGCAAGATGCTGCGCCGAAAAAGGCCCAGCTTCGTACCATCATGGCGATATGGACCGTTGTAAAAAAATACAATTTCACCTCAATTAAAGACGCCCGATCAGCCATGATGACCGTTACTTACAGGGCTTCACAGCGCGGCCCAAATCCACATGTCCGACGGTTCATATCAGGTAATCATCTGGCAGATTTTGATGCCAGAATTGCGCATCCGCAGACAACCACGCCGACACCATGTCCGAAATGGTACATATAAGGGCTTGCGAACTTCCGGAGACTCGCCCAGAACGGGTTGACCGGCAGGCTGCGCGTCTACCTAATACAACGATTCCGTCGAAGGTGCCGAAGATTCCCATTCGCGAGTGAAGGCACCTTCGGCACCTTCGCCGGCATCTTGGGCACCCTCGTAAACCCGAACTGGTTCAAGAGTCCACACCCAACCCTTGTTGAAACCGTCCTTGCCGGTACGGACACCAGCCTTCTTCCGCGCCTTCTTGACCGCGTTGTCCGACAGGCCCGCCGCCCGCGTCACCTTCAGAACATCCCCTGCCGGCGCTGATCCGCCGCAGTCGATCAAGTAGTCGCGGATCACTGCGGTGATCTCGTCCCGCTCATCCATCTCGCCATCAACGCCACTCAGCAGCTCTCGCGCATCGCGAGTGGTCTCCCCCAACCACTTCAAGACACCCACGTCAGCCGGACCATCGTCGGTCTCTACCGACGTCGACACGATCGTTGATTCCATCGAGCGCGTCCGCGGCGCAAGGTTGCCCTTCGTGTTCGTGACGATCAGATTCCCCGTGTCGTCATCCTTCGCCACCGACAACACCGACCGCGCCACCTGCGACCACGCGATCGAGCCGAGAATCAACTTCCCGGTGTCGGTACCGTCGCGTTTGCCGAAATGGCAGAGCCCGAGCACGACACAACCCTGCCTTGCAGCGAGCTGCGCGAGCGGCTCGAGATACGAGCGCACCGCACGATCATCCTTACCTGACAGCTCCGACGACATGCTCGATGTCGCCGCATCGAGAACGACAAACGCGACCTGGTGCTGCGCAATAACCTTCTCGAGCGTCGCGACGTCCAACGGCAGGATCAACGTCCCCGAATCCGTGTGCGCAGTCTCGACATCAACAAACAACACCCGATCCATTTTCGCCCCAGCCGCTTTCAATCGCGGGGCGACGGTAAACTCACGAGAATCCTCCGAATGGATGTACAGCACATTCCTGGGAATGCCGTGTAGTTCGCCAGCGAGCGTGCCACAGGTGATCTGCGCGCAGATCTCCGCCGCGATCGTGGACTTGCCGAGCCCCTCGCGGCCGGCGAGCAGCGTCAGCGACCCGGCCGGGATCCAGTCCTCCATCACCCACCTGACCCGCTGCATCTTCACGTCCGAACCGCGGGTGACCTTCAACCGGCGAGCCGCCTGACCACCACCCAGGTCGACAGGCTCGAAGTCGTCGAGTCCGTGACCGGCAGCAATGTGGTCGGCCGCGTCCTTACCGGTCCTCGCCACCACGATCGCGGCACCAGCAGCGATCGGTTCGACCAGCTCGTGGACCTGCAACGCGTGCCGGCGGCCCGGCTCGTCGTCATCGGCGACGATTACGACCGTGTGGCCGGCCAACGGCGACCAGTCGAACATGTGAGCCTTGCCCGCACCCATCGCCGAACACGCCGCGACGCCGCCGGCTGATTCGATGGCGTGCACATCCTTCTCTCCCTCGACGACGTACACCGTTGTGCCCGTGGGTACCTCATCGAGTCGTTCGACGCGGTACAGGTCGCGTCCTCCGGTGTTACCGGACTGGCGGAACTTCTTGCGGCCGCGGTCGTCGTAGGTGCGGTGCACGGTACGCCCGTCGCGGTAGCGGTATCGAGTGCCAGCAGGATCGTCGAACAGATCGCGCATCGCCAGGCCTACAGCGTCGAGCACAGCCTGTTTGTCGTCGGCGTGGCTGTTCATCAAGACTTGTCCGTCGATCTGGCGGAACGTCACCGACCGATCCACTGCGGAATGGCCGGGGGCCTGCGCAGATGCCGTGTTGCGCGCGCTGTCCTTCCACACCAAGCCTTGATCGTGCCAGCGCTCCCGAAGCCGATCGAGCGCCGTCATCTCCCCCACCATCCACGGTCCAGCATGTTGCTCATTCGAATCTGCCTCTCTCTGGGAATCGAGGCCGGGAATCCGCAGACTCCCGGCCTCGCACTTCTCCGAATCCTCGAACTTCGTTGTTCAGAAACGGCTTCGGACTTCCCTACCGAGCACGACGAGTTCCGCACGCTCGGCAAGGATCCGGCGACGGAGCCGGTCGATGTGTTCGTCCCTGAACATCGGGATCCGGCGGTATTCCTCGCGTAGACGTCCCGACCTGATCGCGGCGGTCTCGAGTTCACCGAGCGTCCATCCGGACGCGTTGATGATCTCGTCGTACGTTGCGCCAAGATCCGAGAGCAAAGTTTCCGCCTCGATGATGGTGTAGCTAGACTCGCTCATTGCAGGTTCCCTTTCTGTGAGTTGGTATCGACGCCGCAAGTGGGATTCAGGAGTGGCAGCTCCCCCACAGCGGCGTCGTTCAATTTCTGGAGTCACGCGGCACCGGACTGGTCGTCAGTGCGCGTCATCAGACGAGACTCGACGTACTCCTCGATATCGGTCCAGCGGTAGAGCACCCGCTTACCGTCGACCTTCACGAACTTCGGACCGACACCCTTGTAGCGCTGCGTCGCCAGCGAAGCCACGGTCGTGCGCATGTACGCGGCGACCTCCTTGAGAGTTCCGAGAGGTGAGTTTTCGTTGACAGCCATTGAGCATCCTTTCAATCACTCAGCGATGGTTTCGATCGATGCACGATCAGAGTGCATGTCCATCCCTTGACTGTCAATACCATCTAGAAACGATGGAAAGGATCGTTTACCCTTACTGCATGAGCGCCCCGCAGAAGAAGAATCCTCTCGGACCGACCGGCCGCACCGTCGCCGCGAACGTAAAGCGTCTCCGGACCAGACACGGATTGGCCTACACCGAGCTGGCTGCGAAACTCGATGAACTCGAGCGGCCGATTCCCACACTCGGGCTCCGGAAGATCGAGAGTGAGGAGCGGCGCGTCGATGCTGACGATCTCATCGCGCTCGCACTCGCTCTCGGCGTTCACCCCAATGCACTGCTGCTCCCACCGACGAAAGATCCGAATCACGTCGTGACGATCACCGGTGCGGGTCCCCGGCCTGCGTTGGATGTGTGGATGTGGGCCGAAGGGGACGCTCCGATCATCTACAGCCACACGCCCGACCATGTCCCCGAGAAGGACCGGGCTGAGTACGCAACGGCAGCATTCAGGACGAACTCAGCCCCAGAGATGCAGGACTGGACGAAGGATCCGAACGTCAGAATCGGCGACCGGTCGACCGATGGCGACGATTGAGCCATACGACACGGCAGCCGGCCGCAGGTACCGAGTCCGCTATCGCACACCCGATCGCCGGCAGACCGACAAGCGGGGATTCAAGACCAAGCGAGACGCTGACGCGTTCGCGGCGACAGTCGAAGTCCAGAAGCTGACGGGTTCCTACATTGCGCCGTCTGCCGGCCGCATCACGTTCGGCGAGGTCGCCGAGGAGTGGATCGTCGCCAAGGTCAACCTCTCGAAGTCCACCGCAGCGCGATACCGCTCAGCGCTCGACGTCCACATCTTGCCCAGCTTCAAATCCGTACCGATCGCGGACGTCACCCGTGAGCGACTGCGACGCTGGGTCTCGAGGATGTCGGAGACCAGCTCTGCAGCAACCGTGCAGAAGAACGTCAGTGTGGTTTCGCAGATCCTCGCCCAGGCCGCGACGGACTCGCGAATCCTCGCGAACCCGGCAGTCGGTCTCGACCTTCCCCGCATCGACCACGAGGAGCGGCGGTACCTGACGGCTCAGCAGGTCTCGCTGCTCGCCAACGCCGCCGAGAAGAACGCACTGTTCGTCTACGTCCTCGCCTACTGCGGCCTTCGATTCGGTGAAGCTGCTGCACTCACGGCCCTCGATGTGAACCTCGACCGCAGCCGACTGCGCATCCACCGATCTGCCACCGTCGTCGACTCGAAGATCGTGGTGTCCACCACGAAGTCCAACCAAGCGCGTGATGTGCCGGTCCCCGGCTTCCTCCTCGAGATGCTGAGCAAGCGCATCGAGGGAAGATCCGACGACGGACTCGTGTTCCCCGACAGCCGCGGCGGATACCTCAGGTCGAACAATGTCCGCCGACGATGGTGGGACAAGGCTGTAAAGGCGTCTGCAGTCCCGCAGGGGCTCACTCCGCACGAGCTACGCCATACGGCTGCGTCACTGGCAATCACGGCCGGCGCGAACATCAAGACGCTGCAGCGCATGCTCGGCCACAACAGCGCTGCCCTCACCCTCGACCGGTATGGACACCTGTTCGACGACGACCTCGGAATGGTCGCCGAAAGCCTCGATAGACTCGCCCGTCCGCACGTCGCGTGAACCAGCCTTTCTCGTGAGAGAGCGATACGGTGCGATGTGCCCGAAATAGCAAGCCGCCGCCGTTCCCAGCCACCGCCACCGCACGTGGTCTATGAGGCGATCACCGAACCGGACCGGGACCCGATGCGGCCTTGGCTGACCCTGAATAAGGACGAACAACGCCCGGTCGTCCTCGATGCCGTCGAGCCCGATCTGGTGGTGTGGAGCTCGCTGTGGCCGTCACGTCCGGACGCCCGGATCCGATTCGATCTCACCGGCGGGCATGGAGGCACCATGTTGCACTGGACGCTTTCCGTCGACGATCCCGTCCCGGACGACGACACGATCGTCAGGATGAGAAAGAGGATCAACGAACTGATCAACGCGAACCTGCGCTTCACGTTCGGGCAGTAGGACCACCCCCAGATCCACCGGATGTGGGCAAATTGTGGGCAGAAACGAGCGAAGAGCGCTTCCCGGTCTCCCGGAAAACGCCCTTCACCTGCACTAACTACTGTGGAGCCTAGGAGATTCGAACTCCTGACATCTGCCTTGCAAAGGCAGCGCTCTACCAACTGAGCTAAGGCCCCGTCCGCCGAATTACCGGCCGGGTACCTCGTGCCACTCATCCTCGCTCCGGAGCATCCGGGCGATTCCGAAGGCCACCAGAACTACCGTTCCCACCACGAGGAGAAACTTCATTCTGCTGCCCTTTCAGCACGGGGAGTGGGCCTAGGAGGACTTGAACCTCCGACCTCTTCGTTATCAGCGAAGCGCTCTAACCGCCTGAGCTATAGGCCCTCGAACCGAGATGGAACACTACCCCACCGACCCTCGCAGAACAAAATCGCATCGGCGGGGCAGCATTCCTGCATTTCAGTCCGGGTCGGCCAACGTGACCTGAACTCCACCGACGAGGTCGCTGCAGAGGTTGTAGATGAACGCACCGAGCGTCGCAAGGGCGGTCATCAGCACCATGTTGGCGAGGCCGATCACCGACGCGTAGCCGAACACCTGACCGACACTGATAAGTCCGTCACTACCGGTTTCCGAGACGAGGTCGGTGAACGCGCTGTTCAGCCGCTCCCACACTCCCATACCCGCCAGCACGCCGTACAGCAATCCCACCGCGATCATCCACACGAAGAACAGCGACAAGGAAATCAGCGCGGACACCTTGAGCATCGACCACGGATCTATGCGGCGCATCTGTACAGTCGCCCTGAGCGCATCGCCGGTGGTAGGTGCCACGACCACGGGACTCGCATGCGGAGTGTCCACCGCGACCGCCGCCTCGGGGGTCGGATGCTTGACGCTCGACAGGTCCGGCAGATCCTTCGCGAGGTCCTTACGCTCGATGTGCCGGGTCGGGCCGTCGATCACCGCGGACTTCGACTTCGCACCGGCCCGACCGGATCCCTGCCCACCGCCGGTCGTGGACGCGGCGGCTGTACCGGTGACCACAGGGCGCGTCGGCGCTGTGCCACCCTTCGCAGGAGCAGCACCACCCTTCGCGGCAGGTTTACCCACGGCAGGCTGCGGACCCGATGCGGGACGCTGAGAGGCGCCTGCTGGGCGATTCGCGGTCTTTCCCAGGCCTGGCCCGACTCCGGGGAGATTCGTCTGTGGGGTGCTCTGCTGAGACGTGTTCTGTTGCGCAGCACCCTGCGTGTCGGCAACCGGCTGCTGGCCGCGCTGCCACGGCGGTGTCTGACCCGACGGCCGCGCAGTCGGGTTCGAACGCAGCGCCGGCCGTGTCGCCTGACCCTCGTCGGGCGCCTGCTCGCCCTTACCTGAGTTCGCTGCGGGCTCCGGCGACTTCGCTGACTTCTGGGTGGGAGGGGTCTCCGGCGGCTGCGGGTTCCCGGAATCTGCTGCGGCCTTCCCGGCGGGCTTCTCCGACTGAGCGGCCTCCGGCTTCGCAGCGTCACCGGCGGGCCTCCCCTTCCCGGGCGCCTGCTTGTCAGCGGCCGGGCCACTCGGGTCGGTCTCCACCTCGCGTCCGTTCCGATCCTCGGGCTTCCGGGCGGATTTTCCCTGGTCGGATCCGTTCGGCCCCTGGGGAGTGCTCACTTACGACTCCTTCGATTCGGATGCGTCGATCTCCTCGGGCTCATCGGCGTTGCGTGCAATCGCAAGCAACGTGTCGCCGTCGCCCAGGTTCATCAAACGCACACCCTTGGTCTGTCGGCCTGCCTTGCGTACCTGCTTGGCACCGGTACGAATGACGCCGCCGCCGGACGTGATCGCGTACAACTCGTCATCGTCCTCGACGATTCGTGCACCGACCAGGGTGCCACGTCGCTTGTCGTACTGGATGGTCAGAACACCCTTGCCTCCGCGACCCTGAACCGGGTAATCCTCCATCGGCGTGCGCTTCGCGTAGCCACCGGATGTCGCGACCAGCAGATACGTGCCATCCTTCACCACGTTCAGCGACAAGAGTTTGTCCTCGCCGTTGAATCGCATGCCCTGGACACCGGACGTCGCGCGACCCATCGGACGCAACGCCTCGTCGGTCGCCGCAAAACGGATGGACTGACCCAGCTCCGACACGAGCAGCAGGTCGTCGTCGGAGGAACACAGCACGGCGCCGACCATCTCGTCCTCGTCGCGCAGGTTGATCGCGACGATGCCACCCGATCGGTTCGAATCGAAGTCCGACAGACGCGACTTCTTCACCAATCCGTTACGGGTGGCGAGCACCAGATACGGCGCGTCCTCGTATGTCTTGAGGCGGATGACACCCTGGATACGCTCGTCCGGCTGGAATGCCAGGAGGTTCGCGACATGTTGGCCGCGGGCGGTGCGGTTCGCCTCGGGAAGCTCGTACGCCTTCGCCCGGTAGACACGACCCTTCGTCGTGAAGAACAGCAGCCAGTCGTGCGTCGACGTCACGAAGAAATGCTTGACGATGTCGTCCTGTTTGAGGTCGGCACCCTTGACACCCTTGCCACCACGCTTCTGCGATCGGTACAGGTCGGTGCGGGTGCGCTTGGCGTAGCCGGTCTCGGTGATCGTGACGACAACATCCTCGCGAGCGATCAGATCCTCGTCGGCCACGTCGCCGTCGGCGGGAACGATGCGGGTGCGACGCTCATCACCGTACTTCTCGACGATCTCCATGAGTTCGTCGCGGACGATCGTGCGCTGCCGCTCGGGCTTGGCGAGGATGTCCTTGTAGTCGTCGATTTCGCGTTCGATCTCGGCGAGATCGTCGACGATCTTCTGTCGCTCGAGAGCCGCAAGGCGGCGCAGCTGCATCGCCAGGATCGCGTCGGCCTGGATATCGTCGACGTCGAGCAACTCGATCAGGCCGGCACGAGCGATGTCGACGGTCCGCGACGCACGAATCAGGGCGATGACCTCGTCGAGCGCGTCCAGCGCCTTGACCAGACCGCGCAGGATGTGGGCGCGTTCCTCTGCCTTGCGCAGCAGGTACCGGGTGCGCCGGACGATGACCTCGATCTGGTGGGTGACATACAGCCGGATCATCTGGTCGAGGCGCAGCGTGCGTGGCACTCCGTCGACGATCGAGAGCATGTTGCAGCCGAAGCTCGTCTGCAGCTGCGTGTGCTTGTACAGGTTGTTCAGCACGACCTTGGCGACGGCGTCGCGGCGCACCGTGACGACGATGCGCATGCCGACGCGGTCGGACGACTCGTCGTGGATATCGGAGATACCCGCGATCTTCGCGTCGCGGACCTGTTCCGCGATCGACGTGATCAGATTGTCCGGATTGACCATGTACGGCAACTCGGTGATGACGATGAACGACCGGCCCTTGGCATCCTCTTCGATCTCCACGACGCCGCGCATCTTCACCGAACCACGTCCGGTGGTATAGGCGTCGTGGATGCCCTGCGAACCGGTGATCAGGCCTGCCGTCGGGAAGTCGGGGCCCTTGATGCGCTCCATGACCGCCGCGAGCGTGGCTTCCTCATCGGCCTCGAAGTTGTCGAGAGCCCAGTAGACCGCCTCGGCTACCTCATTGAGGTTGTGCGGGGGAATGTTGGTCGCCATACCGACCGCGATACCGCCCGAACCATTGATCAACAGGTTGGGGATACGGCTGGGGAGTACCGTCGGTTCCTGGGTACGACCGTCGTAGTTCGGCTGTAGATCGACCGTATCGTGGTCGATCTCCCGCAGCATCTCCATCGCGAGTGGCGTGAGCCGGCACTCGGTGTACCGCATGGCGGCGGCACCGTCGTTGCCGCGGGAACCGAAGTTGCCCTGTCCGTCGACGAGCGGGTACCGCAGAGACCACGGCTGAGCGAGCCGCACCAGGGTGTCGTAGATCGACGAGTCGCCGTGCGGGTGGTAGTTGCCCATCGTCTCCGCGACCGCACGCGCAGACTTCACGTAGCCGCGATCGGGACGGAAGCCGTTGTCGAACATCGCGTACAACACGCGGCGGTGAACGGGCTTCAGACCGTCACGCACATCGGGGAGGGCGCGGCCCACGATCACGCTCATCGCGTAATCGATGTAGCTGTTCTGCATCTCCTGCTGGATGTCGACCGGCTCGATGCGGTCGTGCCCAGCACCCTCCGGCGGCAACGTGGTGTCGGTCATGAGCTCCTTCTTCTCCTCGGCTCGAACGTCCGATCCGAGCTCAGGCCCGACGAACGTCTCGCAACCACCCGAGTCTATAGGTGCAGGTCAGCTACCGCCTCCAAGGACAGGCACTTTCTCCGGACACCCGATCACCGAGGTGAGGGCCCGCGCCGTCATCCACACCCCCGGAATGAACGGCTGCAGGCCCGAATCCCTTACTGGGCCACCGGCTGATGCAGCTTTCGCAGTGCGTACTCGGTGACGGTGACAAGTGCCTGCTTCGCGGATTCACGCGAGCGAGCATCGATCGACACGATCGGTACCTCGGGAGAAATGGCCATGGCCTGGCGGATGTCTTCGAGGGGATAGCGCGGGGCATCGTCGAACTCGTTGATCGCGACGATGAACGGGAGGTTGCGCGCTTCGAAGAAATCGACAGCGGCGAAGCTCTCGTCCAAGCGTCGGGTATCGATCAGCACAATCGCGCCGATGGCACCTCGGATGAGGTCGTCCCACATGAACCAGAACCGATGCTGGCCCGGCGTACCGAAGAGGTACAGCACGAGATCTTCGGCCAAACTGATTCGGCCGAAGTCCATCGCCACGGTCGTGGTGGACTTCTGCGGCGTTGCCGCAAGGTTGTCGACGCCGTCGCTGGCGTTCGTCACGAGCGCTTCCGTGCGGAGCGGAACGATCTCCGACACCGCCCCCACCAGCGTGGTCTTGCCGACACCGAATCCGCCGGCGATCACGATCTTGGTCGAGGTCACGCGCTTCGTAGCGTTAGAGTTCGCGAAGTCCACTGAGGACCCTTTCAATCAGCTCACGACGCTCCGCGTCGCTCGAATCGTCTTTCAGCGTGGCCAGGATCTGTACATGCCCGGCTTCGACGAGGTCGGCTACGAGCACGCGTGCCACTCCGAGCGGCACACCCACCCTTGCCGCAATCTCAGCGACAGACGGGGATTCCTTGCACAGTTCCAAGATCGTGGCGTTGATGTTGTCCAGATCCCGGGCCCGACTGTCCGTTCCCGGAATTGCTTGTATCAAGGCTTCCAACGCCAGTTCGACCGCAGGACTGGTGCGTCCCGAAGTCAGCGAGTACGGCCGGACCAGACTCGGCTGGTCCGGCACCGACTCCGGCTTGCGCGGTTCCATGGCCACCTCGACGTCAGGACCCCAGGCCGACCCGAGGCGTCGCCTCGACCGACGCACCCACGCGGTCGACCAGGAGCGCCATCTCGTAGCCGACCTGTCCGATATCACATTCCGAAGCGGTGAGTGCAGCGAGATGCGAGCCATCGCCGACGCTCATGAGCAGCAGGTAACCGTGCTGCATCTCGACGACGGACTGCAACACTCCGCCACCGTCGAACAACTGCGAGACGCCGTTGGACAAACTTGCGAGTCCGGACGTCACCGCAGCGAGCTGCTCGGCACGGTCGACCGGCAGATGTGCGCTGGCAGCCATCAGAAGCCCGTCGGCCGACACGAGCACCGCATGCGAGACACCGGGGACTTCGCGCGCAAAGTTGGAAACCAACCAGTCCAAAGGACGAGCTACATCGGATCCATGATCAATGTTCATCGAACTCCCTGTTCGTTGTTCTCGCGATTACTTGTTGTCGCCGAAGCGCGACCATTACGGACACCCTGCTGGTGGCGACTGAGATTGGCCCGAATGGATTCCGGGTCACGACGTCGGAGTGCGCGCTGTTCTTCGGTCACAGGCTGGCGCACAGCACCCGGGACGAGACGTTCGCCCGGCGCGCGACGGGGTAGACCGGAGGTGGTGTGTTCCTCCACCGGGACTTCCGCAGCGCGCTGCGCTGCCTGCCATCCGGAGTCCGCAGCCGAATGCCACTCGCGCTTCCGACGATCCTCGGGGAGGTTCGTCGGATCGACGAGCCAATCCGACATCATGTCGGAGAAAATCGGGTTGCCGGCAGCGGAGTGCGGTTTCAGTGAACCCGCATCCGGCCGCGGCTGGAAGAACGACGCAGTCTTCGCGGAGTTCGTTCGGTAACGATGCCGAGCTGCGTTCTGCGCATCGGCCTGCTCCGACACCGAACCACCGTCGGCGATGCTGGCCGGCCGGGCCGCGGACTGCGGGATCCGCGGTGACGAACCCGGCTGCCGACGCGGGAGCCCGAACGCCCCCCCACGACGCTTCTCTCCGCTGGGCGGCGGCCCCGCCTGCAGCGGCGCGACTCCCGGTGTCGCACCGGGATGCCGCTGCGGCAGACCTGTCGAGGTGACCTGAGCCGGTCGCGCGTCCTGCTCGCCACGGGCCGGCTGGGTGGCACGCCCACCCGGCTCCGCTTGCCCGTCCTGGTTCTGCGACTGCAAACCCGGTGTGGCACCCGGCTGACGCTGCGGCAGACCGGGCGTGGAACCGGGGTTGCGCTGAGGAAGACCAGCCTCGGGCGCATCGTGCGGTGGCCGTACTGCCCGCACCGGAACGCCGGGGGTTGCACCGGGATGCCGCTGCGGAAGTCCCGGGGCTGGGGCTGCCGGGTGTCCCTGATCGGAAAGGCGGTTCGGTGGATGCTGGTCCGATACCGGACGACGCTGAGGAAGACCCGGCTCAGGAGCCGGCGGGGTCTTCAGAGCGTGAGCTGCGTGGCCGGATTCTCCGTTCTGCTCGCCTTGGTTCTGGGCTTCCTGATCCGGGGCACCGGATGGCGTCGATGTACCTTGCTGGTCTTGCTGGTCGCGCTCGAGGTGTGCACGACGCCCGTTCTCGGCATTCGGGTCCGCGGGGGTGCGGTTGGCCCGCGATGGAAGCGCCGAGGCGAGCGCTGCCGCGGCGTCCGGTTGGATACGACGCGGAGCCTGCTGGCCATCCGGCTGTGGCAGACCCTCTGTCGAGCCGGGACTGCGCTGCGGAAGACCAGGAGTCGAACCCGGCTGACGCTGCGGCAGACCCGGCGTTGCTCCGGGACGACGCTGCGGAAGACCTGTCGGCGCCTGCTCACGCGGCGGATTCGGCTGCCGAGGTGGGGCGACCGGAGCGGACGCAAACCCCTGCGGCTGAGAATGTGGCTCCGGCCGTTCGCGATACACCGGCTCCGACTGCTGGAACCCTGCCGGGAAGGTGTCCGGGCGACGAATCTCCGTGAGCTGGTCGTCGGCGCTCGATTCCTGACGCGAGTCGGCACGCACCGGCAGGTACTCCGGAATCGCCTGCGAGTGTTCGGGGTCCGGTGCCGTGTCGGCACCCGGCGCGGGCAGAGCAGAATCACCCGGCGCGGGCAGAGCAGAATCCTGCTGCTGCTCGACGGAGGCATCCTCCGCCTCGGCATCGACGACGACCGGACTCGGCTGTGCCAGTGCCAGCGGCGACATGAGCAGGACATCCGGAATGTGGACGCTCGCGGTGATACCGGGATTCCGCGCGGTGTCGAATGTCGGTCGCAGGCGCACGGTGAGCCCGTGGCGATCTGCAAGACGTGAGGTCACGAACAGACCCATGTGACGAGCGGTGTCCGGGCCGACCTCGCCACCCTGCCGGAGCCGCTCGTTGATCGATTCGAGTTCGTCGGACGGGATGCCGATACCGCGGTCGGCGATCTCGACGAGCAGACCACCGTCGACGGCCCGCGCAAAACTGAACGTGACGGTGCTGTCCGGCGGAGAAGCGCGCAGCGCGTTGTCGACCAACTCAGCAAGCAGGTGGACGATGTCCGTCGCGACTGCACCACTGAGCGCACCGTCGGGAGTAGAACCGATCTCGACCCGCTGGTAGTCCTCGACCTCGGACATCGCTGCACGCAGGATGTCGCCGAGCTGCACCGGAGCCGACTGTCCACGCCGCATACGGGTACCGGAGAGAATCAGGAGGTTGTCGCCGTTACGGCGCATACGTGCCGCAAGGTGATCGAGCTTGAACAAGCTCTCGAGACGGGACGGATCTTTCTCTTCGTACTCGAGTAGTTCGATCAAACTGAGCTGCTGCTCGACGAGCGACTTGCTTCGACGAGCGAGCGTCTCGAACATGTCGTTGATCTGCAGACGCAGATGAGCCTGCTCGCCGGCGAGACGAAGCGCTTGACCGTGCATATCGTCGACCGCCCGGGCGAGCTGGCCGATTTCCTCGGTCGTGTGCACCGGCACGCGAGTGAACTCGATGTCTTCGATGCTGTCGCCGACCTTGATCCGGTCGATCGCCTCGGGAAGCTCCTGTCGCGCAACCTTCAGCGTGCCGTAACGCAGGGTACGAATCGGGCCGACCAACGACCGCGACACGAGCAGCGCGAGAATGAGGGCTGCGAGCAGTGCCGCGAGCACGATTGCGGTGTCGCGCAGAGCGGCCGAACGGGTCTCCGCTGCGCGATCCTCGACCGTGGTGGTGATTCGTTCGGTGGCCTGCTCGATGATGGACCCGTAGATCTCGAGGCTTCGCAGCAGCGACGCGCGCAGCTCCAGCATCGGCATCGGGCCTGCGGCAGCTGCGTCGATCATCGCGGCGCGTTCGGCCACCGCGTTGCGCAGTTCAGTGACTCGGTCATCGGCCGCCGGGTACGAACGAGCAAGGTTCTCGAGCATCGCGAGCTCGGAACCGGAAGCGGAAACCAGTTCGTTGCCAGGGTTATTGGGATCCTCGAGGATCGCCACCATGCCGAGCACCTGGTCGAGCAGGTAGCGCTGCGCGGCCCAGGCATCGACGAGCCGGGCTCCTTCGGTGAGGACCTCTTCGTTTTCGATCGGTTGGACGATCGCGTCGACGATGTCGGAGAGTCCGATACGCACGACATTCGCGCGGTCGTACAACTCGGAGATCTGAACTTGACCGGCCTTGAGCTGATCTCGAAGGGTTTCGCCGGCGATCAGTATCTCGGTGAGATCCGCCGCGATGTCCGAATCCATCTCAGGTGCCGACGTGACGGCCCGTACGCGGGTGAGCGCGTCGTCGAGTCGGTCGACTTCTTCGCTCGTGCTCATGCCCGCGGCGGTCGAACCTGCCAGGGTACCGAGCGCGGTTTCCAAGTCGACGAGATCGGGGACGTGCGCGACCTGATCCGCGGCTTCCGAGAAATGGATCGCGTTGGTCAGTTCGTTCTCGACGCGAAGGACACCGAGGACCACCGCCACTGTTACGGGAACGGCAAGAACTGCGGTGACCTTCCTTCGAAGACCCCACCCCTCGATGTTCCACCACCGCTGCCGAGGCGGTGACTCGTCACTCATGTGTTTACAGCTCTCCTTCCAACCCGTTCACGCCGGGCGACGAGCATCCACGGACAACCCACTCGACCGGGTGAGCATGATTTCCGCCGGAATACAGTCGAACGAGACGTTTCTGGGTGAGGGCACCATAGCGGGACATACCGGGGATATGGAAGATGGGTTTCCACATACGCCGGATATCCCTTTCATGCCCTGTTCGGCAGCCACGCATACGGGTGGCCTCAGCGAGTGTACTCATGGGTAACTGCAAAATGTAAGCGGTATTCGTCCGGATTGAGAGTATCAGGACGGCCTGTGACATGATTTATCACACATCACAGGCCGTGTCGCGCCGAGAATCCGCTATTCGCAGTGTCGCGCTGAGTATCCTCCCGAGCTCGCCCGATCACACGTCGAGGAAGCGCACATCCTTCGCGTTACGCGTGATGAAGCTACGCCGAGCCTCGACATCCTCCCCCATGAGCACACTGAACAACTCGTCGGCCGCAGCGGCATCGTCGAGGGTGACCTGACGCAGGATGCGCACGGTCGGATCCATCGTGGTCTCCCACAGTTCCTTGGCATTCATCTCGCCGAGGCCCTTGTAGCGCTGGATACCGTCGTCCTTGTTGATTTTCTTGCCGGCCGCGAGGCCTGCCTCGAGAAGCCCGTCCCGCTCGCGATCCGAGTAGGCGAACTCGGCCTCTGCGCGCTGCCACTTGAGCTTGTACAGCGGCGGTTGCGCCAGGTACACGTGGCCGTGTTCGACGAGTGGACGCATGAACCGGAAGAGCAACGTCAGGAGCAACGTCGCGATGTGCTGTCCGTCGACGTCGGCGTCGGCCATCAACACGATCTTGTGATAACGCAGCTTCGCGATGTCGAACTCTTCGTGGATGCCCGTGCCGAACGCCGTGATGATCGACTGGACTTCGGCGTTCTTCAGCACGCGGTCGATGCGTGCCTTCTCGACATTGATGATCTTGCCGCGCAGCGGGAGGATCGCCTGGTACATCGAGTCGCGGCCGGACTTCGCCGAACCACCGGCGGAGTCGCCCTCCACGATGTAGATCTCACACTTGCCCGGGTCCTTCGACCGGCAGTCCGCGAGCTTACCTGGCAGGCCCCCGATATCGGTGGCGCTCTTGCGGCGCACCAACTCACGTGCCTTACGTGCTGCGACCCGGGCCTGAGCCGACGACACCGCCTTGGTCACGATCGTCTTCGCGTCGGCCGGATTGGCTTCGAGCCAGTGCGAAATGTGCTCGTTGCAGGCCTTCTGCACAAACGACTTGACCTCGGTGTTGCCGAGCTTCGTCTTCGTCTGGCCCTCGAACTGCGGCTCGGCGACCTTCACCGAGATGATCGCGGCAAGACCCTCGCGGATGTCGTCACCGGTGAGGTTCGGATCCTTGTCCTTGAGGAGCTTCTTCTCTTTCGCATATCGGTTGACCACACTCGTGAGCGCAGCACGGAAACCCTCCTCGTGCGTACCGCCCTCGTGGGTGTTGATGGTGTTGGCGAAGGTGTGCACAGACTCCGAATAGCCCGAGTTCCACTGCATCGCGAGCTCGAGCTCGTGACCGGTGCCCTTCGCGGTGAACCCCACCACCGAGTTGTGGATCGGTGCCTTGGTGCGGTTGATGTGCCGGACGTAGTCCTCGAGTCCACCCGGGTAGTGGTACACGCGGGTCTTGGTCTTCTGCACTGAGGGTTCGGCAGCCTCGATCGCCTCGTCCTCGGCGGTCTTCGGCGCTTCGGCGGTCCCGGCGACGACCTCGTCGGTGACCTCTTCGGGGAGGACCCGCTCGTCGGTGAGCGTGATGGTGAGCCCCTTGTTGAGGAACGCCATCTCCTGCAGGCGCCGCGCCACGGTCTCGAAGTTGTACTGCGTGGTCTCGAAGATCTCGTCGTCCGCGAAGAACCGCACCGTCGTACCGGTGTGCTTGGTCGCCTCGCCCTTGATCAGCTCACCGGGTTTCGAATTCGTGTAGGTCTGTTCCCAGTGGTGTCCGTCGACATCGATCTCCACCTCCAGCTTGGTGGAGAGCGCGTTGACGACCGAAATTCCGACGCCGTGCAAGCCACCCGACACCGCGTACGCGTCGGAGTCGAACTTGCCACCTGCGTGGAGCTGGGTGAGTACCACCTCGACTGTGGGGGCGCCCGATGCGTGCATACCGACCGGAATGCCACGACCGTCGTCGACGACCTCGACGCCACCGTTCTCGAGCAGAGTCACCTCCACCTTGGAGGCATAACCCGCCATCGCTTCGTCGACCGAGTTGTCGACGACCTCCCAGATGAGGTGGTGAAGACCACGCTCTCCCGTGGAGCCGATGTACATTCCGGGTCGCTTACGCACCGCCTCCAGGCCCTCGAGGACGGTGATGGAAGACGCACCGTAGTCACTTTTGTTCTTGTTCGACTTCTCGGCAGCCACGGGTGGGTAGCTCTCCTTTTCCGCCTCGGCCTCGCACACATGCGCGCGGCGCATTCTTGTCCATTCTACTTGGCCTGAGCTCAGATGCCCCCGGCGACACAGAGTGCGGTTGCCGCACCGCTGACGTCCTCACAGTCGGCTCCGCGCGGATCAGCGAAAGTGAATTCCTACGTCGCCGGGATTTCGACGCGCGCACGCAGAACGTGACAGCGTCTACCCGTAGGTGTCGCGGGGACCGCGGCCGCGGATGTGTCGCTCGCCCTTGCGCCAGCTCGGAGCGGTCGGACCGGTGATCCTCAGTTCCTTGACCACGCCGTGCCCCACCGACGCCGCGACCTTCGCAAGTATCTGTGATTGGATCATCCGAAGCTGCGTCGCCCATGCGGTCGACTCCGCCGAGACGTGCAGGATCCCGTCGCGCAGCGTCGTGGGTTGTGCATGCGCGGCGATGTCCTCGCCCACGACACGCGCCCAACTGCCCAGCACCGTACCTTCCGACACATGCGCGGACCAGCCGCGCTGCTTTGCGATCGCACCCGTCAACGCACCCAGCCGCTGAGGGTCGCGGTCGTCGGGTCCGGGACCCGACCATCCCCGCTTGCGGCGACGTGGTCGCACCCGGCCGCGCGAGGCACGCCCCTGTCCGACCGATTTGCCACTTGCCTTCGCGGCCGCTCGAGCCTCCTCGAGCGCACGGCGTGCAAGATCCACTCCGCGGAGTTCCGGCTCTGCCCTGTTTCCATTGGAACCAACGGGATCATCGTCCGTCATCGGCTACCTCCCCGACCGATTCTCCTCGCACCGCCGTACCCAATGCGGAGATACGGCCACGTTCGGTCTCCTCGGCGTGCACCGGGAATCGAGTACCGGCCAGCTCGGACGGCACATCCTCGGGTACCGCCGCCGTGATGAGGACCTGTTCCGCGCTCGCTGCGACCGAGGCGAGCGCGGCTCGGCGACGACGGTCCAACTCGGCAAACACATCGTCGAGCATGAGCACCGGATCCGTACCGTCCGATCGGAGCAGAGCGAACGCACCGAGACGCAGCGACAGAGCGAACGACCAGGACTCCCCGTGACTCGCATACCCTTTCGCAGGCTGATCACCGAGGATCAACTCGAGATCGTCGCGATGTGGGCCGACCAGGCACACGCCCCGTTCGATTTCCTTGGAACGCATCTCCGACAGTCTCTTCAGGAACGCGACCTCGATCGACTCGCGGTCGTCGTGCTCGGGCACACGCGCGGGATCGGCGAATTCTGCCGGTAACGCATCGCCGAGACTACTCCGATACCGCAGGGCAGCCGGACGCGATTCCGGGGCGATGGATCGGTAGGACTCGACCACGTGCGGCGCGAGGTCATGCAGCAACACGATCCGCGCGGCGAGCAACTCCGAACCGTGCGCCGCGAGATGTCCGTCCCACACATCGAGCGTCGCCAGAGCACTCGCACCATCGCTCGAGCGCGCCCCCCGGCGGAGTGCGCCCCCGGCGGTCTTGAGCAACGCCGAGCGTTGACGCAGAACCTTGTCGTAATCCGCTCGAACCCCACCGAGACGGGGGAAACGGGTAGTGAGCAGTTCGTCGAGAAACCGTCGACGGTCGCCCGGATCGCCGCGCACGAGCGACAGGTCTTCGGGCGCGAACAGCACCGTCCGGAGGATCCCCGCGATCTCCCTCGGTCTCCTGGCCGGCGACTGGTTGATCCGGGCCCGATTGACCTTGCCGTCGTTGATCTCGATGTCGATCCCGAGTTCACGTCCGCCGTTGACGACCACGGCACCCACGAATGCTCGTGAGGCCCCGGCGCGCAGCAGAGGGGAATCGGACGACACACGATGTGACGACAGCACCGAGAGGTATCCGAGTGCCTCGAGGAGGTTGGTTTTGCCGTGTCCGTTCGGTCCGACGAAAACCGTTGGCCCCGGGGTCAAATCGGCCGACGCGGACTCCCATGACCGGAAGTCGCGCAGCGCGAAGGTGCGAACGTACACGGTCCGTCCACTTTCTGCTCGCCGGTCAGCCGGGCAGACGCACCGGCATCAAGAGGTAGGTGTAGGCGCTGTCGGGGGCAGCGAACGTACCCGACTCGTCGGGGACGGGTTCCTCGTCGGTGGCCGGACGCAGCACGGCCGGGCGACTCGACGTGGTGAACCCGAACGACACCCTGTCGGTGTGCATCGACGTCAGACCATCGAGTAGGTAGCCCGGGTTGAATGCGATGACCATCGGTTCGCCGAGGAACTCGGCCGGATGCGATTCCTCGGCTCGTCCTGCGTCGTCGCCACCGGCCGAGAGCAGCACGCTGCCCTCGCTGAATTCGAGGCGGACCTGAGCACCGCGTTCGGCGACCAGAGCGACACGCTTGATCGCCTCGACCAGAGGCGCGATCTCGACCGTGGCCATCGCGGTGTGCTCGTTCGGGAGCAACTGCCGAAACTTGGGGAATTCGGCGTCGAGAAGACGCGTGGTGGTGCGGCGGCCATCTGCGACGATGCCGAGCAGACCGTCGGCACCGATGGAAGAGCCACTGCCGAGTGCCAACTGGACAACCGGACTAGACGCTCCACCAACAGTTTTCGCAGCTTCGGACAGGGTCTTGGCAGGCACCAGCACGGCCGAGTTGGTGCTCTCACCGGTGGGCATCCACTCGAGCGTACGCACCGCGAGCCGGAAACGATCGGTGGCGGCGAGCACCATGTCGGTGCCCTCGATCTCGACGCGGATGCCGGTGAGCATCGGAAGGGTGTCGTCCTTGCCGGATGCAACTGCGACCTGACCGATCGCCTCGGCGAACAGATCGCCCGACAGCGCCCCCGTCTGCTGCGGGAGCTCGGGTAGTTGGGGGTAGTCCTCGACCGGCATCGTCGGCAGGGAGAACTTCGCGCTACCGCAGGTGATGAGCACCCGGGTGCCGTCGAGGACGACATCCACCGGCTTGTTGGGGAGGGCGCGGGTGATGTCGGCAAGCAGTTTGCCCGACACGAGCACCTTACCCGGAGTGATGATCTCTGCGGGGACGTGCACCTGCGCCGAGACCTCGTAGTCGAAGCCCGAGACGGTCAGGCCCTGTTCCTCGGCGCCGAGCAGCACTCCGCCGAGCACCGGAACCGGTGGGCGCGACGGGAGGCTTCGTGCCACCCATGCGACAGAGTCGGCGAAGTCCTCGCGAGCAACACGAAACTTCATGCTTCCAAGCTCCATCGCCCGGGGGATCCTCTCTCGATCGTGGTCATCGACAAGTCCGACGAGTCTGACACACGGCCCCGACTTCACCGCTCGGCGACTCCACCACTCGGCGTCGGGGTTGCTGCTCCACGGTAGGCGTTCGAGCTCCGCTTGGAAAGCCGGACATCGCCTTCGAGGACACGACCCGAGGGCCTGTGGACTCGAGGGATCCACACACCTGTTTTGAAAGAGTATTTCTGAGAAGAACTCACAGAAGTAGTAATAGGTCCTGTGGAATCTGTGGACCAACAACCGTCTAGGCTGGTGGGGTGGCCTTCTCGAGGGGGTCCCACTCGAGGATGAACTCGAGGAATTCTCGAGGATGAATGTGGACTCCTCGAGACTGTTCTACTTCTGTCCACCGTTCGTCCACAAAGATCCCACGTTCTGCACACCCTTGTCCACAAGTGTGGGAGTGACTGCCTTCTCGAGATGCGAGACGGAATCGGTGGGTTACCCACAGGCTGTGGACCGAAAAGAATCGGGAGCGTCGCGTCGACGCTCCCGATTCGGGCATGCTCTTGCGGAGTGCCTCCGCTACCGTTTCGAGCGCTGCTTGATACGGGCTGTGAGCTCTTGCACCTGGTCGTAAATCTTGCGTCGTTCCGCCATTTCCTTGCGAATCTTCTTGTCCGCGTACATGACTGTGGTGTGGTCGCGTCCGAAAGTCTGGCCGATCTTGGGTAGCGACAGGTCTGTGAGCTCACGGCACAGATACATCGCGATCTGCCTGGACTGGGCCAACGGGCGTGCCTTGCCCGGCCCGCACAGGTCGTCGATCGAGATACCGAAGTACTCGGCGCACACCGCCATGATCGTCGAGGCGTTGACCTCGAGTGCCGTCGAATCGGGCATCAGGTCGCGCAGCACCACTTCGGCGAGAGTCAGGTCGAGCGGCTGCCTGTTGAGGGAGGCGAATGCCGTGACCCGGATGAGTGCGCCCTCGAGTTCGCGGATGTTGCGCTCGATCCGGCTGGCGATGAGCTCGAGCACATCGTGGGGCACGTCCAGGCCGTCCATCCGTGCCTTCTTGCTGAGGATGGCGATGCGCGTCTCGAGTTCGGGTGGCTGGACGTCGGTGATCAGCCCCCACTCGAACCGGGTCCGCAGCCGTTCCTCGAGCGTGGCCAGCTGCTTGGGCGGACGGTCCGAGGAGACGACGATCTGCTTGTTCGCGTTGTGGAGAGTGTTGAAGGTGTGGAAGAACTCTTCCTGGATGCCTTCTTTGCCCTCGATGAACTGGATGTCGTCGACGAGGAGGATGTCCGTCTCGCGGTATCGGCGCTTGAACGCGACCTTGCGGTCGTCACGCAGGCTGTTGATGAAGTCGTTCGTGAACTCTTCCGTCGAGACGTACTTCACCCGCATCCCGGGGAAGAGTCGCTGTGCGTAGTGTCCTGCGGCGTGCAGGAGATGTGTCTTGCCGAGGCCGGATGCACCCCAGATGAAAAGGGGATTGTAGGCGCGTGCCGGCGCTTCTGCGATCGCCACAGCGGCAGCGTGTGCAAAACGGTTCGACGCACCGATGACGAAGGTGTCGAACGTGTACTTCGCGTTGAGGCTGCTGCCGATGGTCGGCATTTCGGGAGGCGGGGGCTGGGTGAAGTACGACGGCCACGACTCGCGCACCGCGGTGAGCGCCTCGTGATCGTCGTCGACTTCGTCGACATCCCCGTGGTCGGGTTCGAGAGGCTCGTGATCGTATCCGGGTCCGAAACGGCGATGATAGGGATCTCGACCGTCGCCGGAGGGCATCGTGTCGCGGAGCGCGCGCCGTGGCCTGGGTTCGGTGTCGCGACGTGCGGTGTCGCGGGTCTTGACTTCGCGTGTTGCGGGTTCTGTCGGCAACCCCTCGAGGGGCAAGGTGTCGCGCGGTTCGGCGTAGGGGTCCTCGGCGGGGTCGTCGACCCGTTCGCGGGGTTCCACGCGAACGCCGAGGCCTTCCACACCCTGACCGAGGTTGCGGGTGAGCACCCGCAAGATGGGCTCACGCAAGTCACGTTCGATCGATTGCTGTGCCAGTGTGGACGGCACCGAGAGCAGTGCGAAGCCCTGGGCGAGGGTGATGGGTTTTACCAGGTTGAGCCATGCTTTCTGACTCTTGGACAGTTCACCGTTGTCCACGGTGAGCTCGGAAACGACGTCCGCCCACACATCGGCAAGCGCGTTAGGCTCGTCGTTCACGAAGCTTCCTCCCACAGAGTCGACCGGATTTCCACATGATTATCCACAGGTGTGGACAACCGGGGGAATCGCCCGGTCGGGTTGGGGATGAATGCTCGAGTTGTGTACAGAGTGCAACTGCATTGGTCATCGGCGAATGCATGCCGCGGTGGCCAGTCGTGAACCCAGCGTGGCACACGGTAGCCGAGTAACAGCGATCCCCCTCGACGCCATGGGGGAAGCGTACCGCACAGTGACCGCGGTCACGTGGCGTCTGGGGTGGGATCGATAAAATTCGGATCGGCGTGTCGTGTTGCGCGATACACGCCATCGCGGTTTGATTTCGCGCTCGGACCCGCGTAGCCTCGAACAGTCACTCGTACTGCAGTGGCTGGTCCGTGCTGTGTTGCAGCGTGCGGGTCATGCGAAATTCCGTAAACGTTGGACCAAGTGGCACCGCTGGTGCCGCAGATTATCGAGGAGTGTTGACCGTGGCCAAGGGCAAGCGGACGTTCCAGCCGAACAACCGACGCCGCGCGCGCGTTCACGGCTTCCGTCTCCGGATGCGGACCCGTGCGGGCCGCGCCATCGTGACAGCGCGTCGCCGTAAGGGCCGCGCTTCCCTCACCGCCTGATCCTGTTACCGGGAGCTCGGGGTGTTACCTGAGCCGTATCGATTGCGGCGCCGCTCGGAGTTCTCCGAAGCTGTGCGTCGTGGTCGTCGTCAGGGGCGTCGAGATCTTGTAGTTCACGCACTTTCTCGGTCGCCGGATTTCGTGGTGAATGGTGTGGACGGTCCTCGTTTCGGACTCGTCGTGAGTAAGGCTGTCGGGCCGGCGGTGATTCGACATCGAGTCGCACGCCGGCTTCGTCATATCTGCGTGGAGCTCGTCGAGTTGATTCCTGAAGGCACCGATGTCGTGTTGCGTGCGCTGCCGGGAGCGGCTACAGCGGAGTCTCGCGATCTCGAGCGGCAGGTCCGCTCCGGATTGATGCGCCTCGGGGTTCTCGGGAGCGGGGAGCAGCAATGAACCGGTCCGGTTGGGGTGGTGCGCTGCGAACTGCACCGGCGCGGTCACTGATCTTCTGCATCGAGCTCTACCGCGTCTATGTATCACCCACTCGGATGCCGACCTGTCGATTTTTCCCCACCTGCAGCGAATACGCGGTCGACGCGCTTCGAATGCGGGGTGTCGTCGTCGGATCTGTACTGACGGCTGTGAGACTGCTCAAGTGTGGCCCCTGGCACCCTGGTGGTTGGGATCCGGTGACTGAGCGCCGACACCGACCGTCCCGAGCGGGAACCTGAGCGGCGCCAAGACCTTAAGACCGACGCCGCTGCGTGACGATCATGGACGACCAGAGGAGTACCTAGAGCCGTGCTCGACTTCATCTACTATCCCGTGTCTTGGATCCTGTGGGTCTGGCACAAAGCCTTCTCGTTCGTGTTGGCGCCCGACAGCGGGTTGACCTGGACGCTGTCCGTGGTCTTCCTCGTCTTCACGCTTCGAGCCATCCTGTACAAGCCGTTCGTGAAGCAGGTTCGTACGACGCGTCAGATGCAGGAGCTGCAGCCGCAGATCAAGGCGCTGCAGAAGAAGTACTCGAATGATCGTCAGCGGCAAGCCACCGAGATGCAGAAGCTGCAGAAGGAGCATGGCTTCAATCCGCTGATGGGCTGCCTGCCGATGCTGTTGCAGGTGCCGGTGTTCATCGGGTTGTTCCATGTGCTCCGGTCGTTCAACCGCACCGGTACCGGCTTCGGGCAACTCGGTCTGACACCCGAGGAGAACGCACAACTCGGCAACTACGCGTTCAGCCCGGACGATGTCCAGTCGTTCCTCAGCGCACGTATTTTCAATGCTCCGATTTCGTCGTGGATCACCCAGCCGATCGAATCGCTTCAGGCCTTCACCGTCGACGGCGGCGAGCTGCCGTCGCGCATTGATATTGCGGTGGTGGCAATTCCGCTCATGGTGATCGCCGGTATCGCCACCCATTTCAACTCGCGTGCGTCGGTGGCACGGCAGAGTGCACAGGCTGCGGCTGCGCCACAGGCCGCGATCATGAACAAGCTCGCGTTGTACGTGTTCCCGCTCGGCGTGATGGTGGGTGGCCCGTTCCTTCCCATCGCGATCCTTCTCTACTGGGTGAGCAACAACGTCTGGACCTACGGTCAGCAGCACCTCGTCTTCCGCAGGATCGACCGCGAAGAAGAAGAGAAGCGCCAGGAGGCACTCGCACGCCGGAACGAGAACGCACCCAAGCCCGGGGCACGCCCGACCAAGAAGAAGAAAAAAGGCGGCGCGGTTGCCGCCGCAGCAGCGGATGCGGACTCTGCGCCCGGGGATTCCGCGGGTGACGACACCACGGCACAGACCGGAGATGTGTCGCTGAAGAAGACCGATACCCAGGGCAGCGGGAAGGCTTCCGGTCCAAGCACACCGAAGCCCGGTAGCCGGCCCAAGAACTCCAAGCGCAAGCGGCGCTGACCGAAGTAGAAGAGAGCTGAATATGGCCAGTGACCTGGACAAGGTGCAGGACGACCTCGAGGTGACCACCGAGCCGCGGGATGCAGAACTCGGTGCGGACGACGATGATGACCTGATCGAAGAGGGTGAGATCGCCGGCGACTATCTCGAACAGTTGCTCGACGTGCTCGACTTCGATGGCGATATCGACCTGGATGTCGAGGGCGACCGCGCGGTGGTCAGCATCGACGGAGGCAAGGATCTGTCCAAGCTCGTGGGTCGGAGCGGTGAGGTTCTGGATGCACTTCAAGAACTCACCCGTCTGGCCGTGCAGCAGAGTACCGGTGAACGCAGCAAGCTGATGCTCGATGTAGCGGGCTGGCGCGCGGGTAAGAGGTCGGAACTGAGTGCTCTCGGTGCGTCGGCGGCGAAGCGGGTCCTCGACTCGGGTGAGCGCGAGGAACTGGCCCCCATGACACCGTTCGAACGGAAGATCGTGCACGACGCCGTGGCACAGATCGAGGGTGTGTCCAGCGAGAGCGAGGGCGCCGAGCCCAACCGGCGAGTCGTGATCATCCGAGAGTGATCGGTATCCGTTTTCGAAGAGGAGTCCGGCCGGCCCGGGCTCCTCTTTTCTCATCTGCGGGGGCGGCACGGCTGGGCTGTCGTTTGTTTCACCACCCGTTCACGGGAGAGGATGTTTCACGTGGAACACGAAGAGTCCGACCTTCTCGCAGTCGCCCACCGCATCTTCGGCGACCGATTCGACATCGCGCAGCGCTACCACGAGTCGTTGTCGACTGATGGTGTGGAACGCGGACTCATCGGGCCCCGGGAGGTTCCGCGATTGTGGGAGCGACACATCCTCAACTGCGCCGTCCTCGGTGAATTGATCGAAGAGGACGAGAGTGTCGTGGATGTCGGCAGTGGTGCCGGTCTTCCGGGGATCCCGCTTGCCATCGCCCGCCCCGACCTTCGGGTGACACTCGTCGAGCCGTTGCTGCGACGTTCTGTGTATCTCGCGGAGTTCGTCGAAACGCACGGACTCGAGAACGTGCTCGTGGTGCGCGGCCGTGCGGAGCAACCCGGTGTGGTGCAGGAAGCGGGCGGCGCCGATGTGGTGACGTCGCGGGCGGTGGCTCCACTCGCGAAGCTCGCCAAGTGGTCGTTGCCGCTCATCCACGAAGGTGGCCGGATGCTTGCGCTCAAGGGAAGCTCCGTGGCCGAGGAGATCGAGCGTGATCGCGCCGAGCTTGCAGGGCTGGGTGCAGGAAACCTCGAGGTACTCGAGTGCGGCGCCGATCTCCTCGAGGTTCCGACGGTTGTGGTGAAGGCCGAACGGATCGCGAAGCCTCAGCGTCGGCGACGTAAGCGTTGACCAGCTTCGCGTGACACCGGATCTCCCCCGTGGCGGGGGTCGGGCTGAGCCTCAGGTGTCCGATCGTACAGCGCAGAACGATGTTGACGAGTCGTGCTTGCTACCCAGGGACGTTTCGTCACTGTGACAACTAGTTGCCCGGTTGGAATGAATCTGCAGGATTCGCTCGAATGCGGTGGTACGAAATCTTTTTGGCGATACGGAGATCCAATCGCGTTTCTATGCAAGGGTTTTCGATGAGAGGTAGATCCGGGCTGTCGACGAGGTGAAGCTGGGCGGAAAGCCGGTCTCGTAGCACCGATGTTTCACGTGAAACGTCGAGCACGTTTCACGTGAAACATCGGGGGCGAGGTGTCGTCGTCACTTCTGAGAATTCTTTTGTCATACTTGATCGCGAGCGGAGAAGTGGGCACGCGGCACGCGTCGGGATGTGCGTCCACGGATCCGAGCTAGAGCACCACCCCCTTGGGTGTTCACGTCGTCCTCTGCCGCCACCGCGCACAGCGAGTGTCGGACGCATGAAGGATGTAGCGTGCGAACCGAGCGGATCTACGTCTTAAGGAGCGTTCTATGTCGGGTGGATCTGAATCCGCTGTTTCACGTGAAACCGAAGCTTCGAGCGACGACGACTTCTTTCCGGTTCCGGTCGACAGCTTCCCGTCGATGGACACTCCGATCGGCGCGGCTGCGCATCGTGCGAGTCAGGTACTGCACCCCAGTGAGGCGACCGCGCTCCCCAAGCCCCGTGAACGTCGTGTCCTCACCATTGCGAATCAAAAAGGTGGAGTCGGTAAGACGACGACGGCCGTCAACCTTGCCGCCGCCCTCGCGGTTCAGGGGCTCACCGTCCTCGTCATCGATCTCGATCCCCAAGGCAACGCGAGCACGGCATTGGGCGTGCCACACCATTCCGGAGTCGCGTCGAGCTACGAGATTCTGCTCGGTGACGAGAGCGCCGCCGATGCAGTGCAGCAGAGTCCGCACAGTGATCGGCTCTTCTGCATTCCGGCGACGATCGACCTGGCAGGCGCCGAGATCGAACTCGTCTCGATGGTGGCCCGCGAGAACCGGCTCCGAAACGCGGTCACGAAGCAAGCCCTCGGCGACCGCGATTACGACTACATCATCATCGACTGCCCGCCCTCACTCGGGTTGCTCACAGTGAATGCGCTCGTCGCTGCGAAGGAAGTCCTCATTCCCATCCAGTGCGAGTACTACGCGCTCGAGGGGGTCGGTCAACTGCTCCGCAACATCGAGCTCGTGCAGTCGCACCTCAATCCCGAACTGCACGTGTCGACGGTTCTCCTGACGATGTACGACGGTCGGACCAAGCTTGCAGACCAGGTCGCAGCCGAGGTCCGTCAGCACTTCGGTGACGCAGTCCTCCGGTCGGTGATCCCGCGCAGCGTGAAGGTCTCCGAGGCTCCCGGGTACGGAACCACCGTTCTCGACTACGATCCAGGTTCGCGCGGTGCAATGAGCTACCTCGATGCAGGGCGTGAGTTGGCGGCACGTGGGCTTCAGGACAACCAGGGGAACCGATGAGTGCGACACGCAAGGGCGGACTAGGGCGCGGTTTGGCGGCATTGATCCCGACGGGCCCACCCGTCGAGACACCCGACGATGCTGCAGCCGCGACGGGCACCACCTCCGCTGCCGAGAAGAAGCCACCGCTGATCAAGACGACGTTCACGCGTCGCCCGGAGGGTATCTCCGGGCTCACGATCTCCCCGTCGGGTCTCGGGACGGCAGCGGCCGATGTGATCATCGGCGACGGTAGACCGGCCGCAAACGGGAGTGCAGAGTCGGGCACTCCGGAATCGCCGGGTCCTGAATCGACCACGCCCGGCCCGGATGCGCCGACGGCGGAGAACCCGGATGTGACCGAGCCCCTCCCCTCCCCCACCGGGGCGGTGTACCTCGAGATCCCGATCGATCGCATCGAAGCGAACCCGAAGCAGCCGCGCCAGGTCTTCGACGAAGAGGCGCTGGGCGAGCTCGTGCACTCGATCCGCGAGTTCGGACTCATGCAGCCGATCGTCGTGCGTCGGATCGACGGCGAAGCCGGTGGCGATGACGCGGTCGGCGACCGGTTCCAGCTCATCATGGGCGAGCGGCGGTGGCGTGCCGCGCAGCAGGCCGAGCTCGGGACCATCTCCGCCATCGTCCGCGACACCGAGGACGACGCACTCCTTCGCGATGCACTCCTCGAGAACATTCACCGCGTGCAGCTCAACCCGCTCGAAGAGGCCGCTGCGTATCAGCAGCTGCTCGAGGAGTTTGAAGTCACCCACGAGGAACTCGCCGCACGCATCGGCCGTTCGCGTCCGGTGGTCACGAACATGATCCGGCTCCTCAAACTCCCCATCGCCGTGCAGCGTCGCGTCGCGGCGGGCGTGCTGTCGGCCGGCCATGCCCGTGCACTGCTCTCCCTCGAAGCGGGAGCGGATGCCCAGGAAGTGCTTGCCGCTCGGATCGTGGCGGAAGGCATGTCGGTGCGCGCCACCGAGGAAGCTGTCGTCCTGGCGAATCGTTCCGGGACGCCAGATGTGGCGGCGCCTGCAAGACGGAAGCCGATCCAGATGCCCGGATTGCAGGACGTCGCCGAGCGGTTGTCGTCGTCGTTCGACACCCGCGTCACCGTCAGCCTCGGAAAGCGGAAGGGCAAGATCGTGGTCGAGTTCGGATCGGTCGACGATCTCGAGCGCATCGTGACCCTGATGGAAGCGCAGAAATCGGGCGCCCAGCAGAATCCTTCTTGACTCCCCGCCGGAGCAGGACGACTGTCTAGACCAGAGGTGGAGGCGAAGGAATCTCGTGTCGACACGAATCTCGCCGCTCGCATTGAGTGGTATCGATCGGTTGCCGCGGCACCCCCGGCGGTGTGTGTTCTGGGAGATGGACCCCGACACCGTCGACGAGGCGCGTGAATACGTTGACCCGCGGTTCGAGAAGGAAGCGTGGCTGTCGACGGTCATGTTGCAGTGGGGGTCGTGCGCGCAGATCGCAACCGTCGACGAGAAGGTTTCCGCGTGTGCGTTCTACGCCCCGCCCAGTATGGTGCCCCGCGCGCAGTTGCTTCCCACCGCGCCGGTGAGTGCCGACGCGATCCTCTTGACGACCATGCGGATCGAGCCGCACGCCGAAGGGTTCGATGTGGGTACCGGCCTCGTCCGTGCCGTCGTGGCAGATCTCGTGCGGCGGAATGTGCGTGCGCTCGAAGCGTTCGGGATCAGAGGGGATACCGAGGCCGACGCGATCGGCGACATTCCCTCCGCGACGGCAGCCGACACGTGCTCCCCTTCCGAGTGCATGATCTCCGCCGATTTCCTCGAGGACATGGGGTTCGACGTGGTCGCGCCGCATCACCGTTTCCCGCGCCTGCGGCTCGAACTGGATCGCGACCACGGGTGGAAGGAAGAGGTCGAGGCGGCGTTGGACCGGCTGATCGAGGCGGCGTCGATCACCGTCGAGGATCTCGCGGGCAGGGCGTCGGTGGGAGTCCGGTAGGCTCCCCCACCCAGATGAAGAACGGGCCCCCTCACCGAGGCGGCCCGTTCTTTCGTGCGGAGTGAGACTCAGCGCGTCTCGGTGATCGACAACTCCTCGGCGAGCAACTCGGCAAAGGTGTACGTGCCGGTCGGCTGGTCGTCCTGACCGAGCAGGTAGAGACGCTTCACGGCAATGAGCACTGCTTCAGCGATCGTGTCGCGGTGGCGTGGGTCGGCGAGCGTCATGGCGTCGTGTGCATTGGTGAGGTATCCGAGATCGATCTGAATAGTCGGCATGTTCGTCAGCCGCAGCAGATCCCAGGTCCGTCCGTGGCTGCGGCAATCCTGGAGAGGTGTGCGTGCCACGATCTCGCGCTGAATGTATCCGGTGAGGACCTGCCCGATCATCGATTCGGAGCCGTGCGAATTGCCATAGTGGAAGCTGGCGATTCCGCTCGCCGACGGGTTGGAACTCGCATCGCAGCGCAGCGAGATCATCAGGTCGGCGCCGAACGCGTTGGACGTACCGGCGCGTTCGATGTCGGTGGGGTTGGCGTGATACGGCCGCGACAGGAAGGTCTCCATGCCGGTGGCGGCCATGCGTCCCTCGAGCCGGCGTGCAAGATCCCACAGAATGTCTGCCTCGGAGATGGTGCCGTGCGGGCTGCGGACGATGATCCCGTGGTTGTCGCCACCGCGGCCCGGATCGATGACGATCCGCTTACCGCTGAGCTGAGGACCCGACCGTCGGACGATCTCTTCCTCACTGATGGCATGCGGCGACCCACCGGAGACACGCGTACCGAGGAGATCGAGTGCCCGCAGGGTCTCGGGCCCGCAGATTCCGTCGGGTGCGAGACCGATCTCTTTCTGGAAGGAGCTGAGTCCCGCGTGGGTTCGGGGGCCGAAATATCCGTCGACCCGATCCACGTAGAACCCGAGATCCTGCAGACGTCTCTGCAGTGCCGCCACGTCGTCCCCGTAGAGAGGCGCAGACAATTGATAGATCAAGGTGCGGGCACCGAGCCGATAGGACGCTTCCTTGAGTGCCCGGTATGTTGCGGGGCCGACTACGCCGTCGACGAGCAGACCACGTTGTTGCTGGAATGCGCGCAAGGCGCCGTCGAGCTCGTGATCGAAGACGACGTCGGAGCCGACCCACTCGTCGGCGGGTTCTGATCCTCCGTGGAGAAACCCTAATCCGGCCAGTGTGTTCCGGATCTCTGCGACAGCAGGACCGTGGTCGCCGTGACGAAGAGGGCGCATGTGTCGGGGGCCTTTCCGTGCTGACCGGAGTGCCCAGCACGCGCGGGGCAGCATCGACGGAATTGTCTCAGATGCGCGCGAGGTCGATGCTCACGGGCGCGCGGTCGATCCTGGGACGTTACTACAGAACTTCGTCGAGTTCCCGGAGCAACGCCGCCTTGCCCTTTGCGCCGACGATCGTCTTCACGGGCTTGCCGCCGGAGAACAGGATCATGGTGGGAATCGACATCACCTGGTAGTCGCGAGCCGCCGACGGATTGGCGTCGATATCGAGCTTGGCGACGGTCAGCTTCTCGCCGTGCTCACCGGCGATCTCCTCGAGAACCGGGGCAACCATCTTGCAGGGACCGCACCACGTCGCCCAGAAGTCGACGAGCACAGGCTTGTCGGCCTGCAGTACGTCTTCGACGAACGACGAGTCGGTGATCTTGACGGTGTTTGCCATGGTGTTCTCCTGTGCAGTGACGGGGGTAGGAACGGAGCGAGGGATACTCAGGCGGGGATACTCAGGCAGGGGCAGCGACCGGCTCGGTCGCCTCGCGGTTGGCGACGAGCCAGCGCTCGGCATCGATGGAGGCGGAGCATCCTGTACCTGCGGCGGTGATTGCCTGACGGTAGGTGTGGTCGACGAGGTCGCCCGCAGCGAAGACACCGGGCGCGGAGGTGGCGGTGCCCGGGGCAGAGACCCGCACATAACCTTCGTCGTCGAGATCGACCTGACCGGCGACCAGCGAGCTCCGCGGGTCGTGTCCGACAGCGACGAACAGACCGGTCACGGCGAGATCGCTGCGCTCACCCGTCACGGTGTCTTCGATCACGAGGTTGGTGACGCTGTTCTCGCCCTGGACCTCGGCGACGGCAGCGTTGGTGAGGAAGCGGATCTTCTCGTTCGCGCGTGCACGTTCGAGCATGATCTTCGACGCGCGGAACTCGTCGCGGCGGTGGATGAGCGTGACGCTGCGCGCGAAGCGGGTGAGAAAGGTAGCCTCTTCCATCGCGGAGTCGCCACCACCGACGACGGCGATGTCCTGATCCCGGAAGAAGAAACCGTCGCATGTGGCACAGGCGGAGACGCCGCGGCCGAGTAGCTTCTCCTCCCCCGGCACCCCGAGGTAGCGCGGCTCGGCGCCCATCGCGAGAATGACAGCGCGGGCGCTGTAGGTTGCGCCGTTCGCGACGACAGTCTTGATGGTGCCGGTCAGGTTCATGTCCTCGACGTCTTCGGTGCGGATGTCGGCTCCGAAGCGGAGGGCCTGTTCGCGCATCTGATCCATCAGCTCGGGTCCCATGATGCCTTCGCGGAAGCCTGGGAAATTCTCGACCTCGGTGGTGGTCATCAGTTCGCCGCCGAACTGGGTTCCTTCGAACACGAGCGGGGAGAGTTCGGCACGAGCCGCGTAGATCGACGCGGTGTATCCGGCCGGTCCCGAGCCGACGATGATGAGGTCGTGGATCGTGGGCGAAGTCGTCATGCGAGCCTTCCGGGGTCGTGTGCTGTGGTGGGGACGCAGTCAGCGGCCACAGTCGTCCGTGCAGGTGGGGCCACGGCCGAACGTCAAGTATCAACACCAGGGTAAACGGTGTTGTTCCCTGTTTGCCGTGCCACACACCACAGTCGTCGCGACGACCTCCGGAGGCGGCCCCCGAAATACTCGATCAGGCCGGCATCATCCCAGAACCTCGACCTGGATCGTCGCGGGATCATCCGCCCCGCATCGGGTGCCCACTACGAGCGCCGTGATCTGCGGCGCCTGCGGTCCGCCGAGCAGGATCGCGACGGCATCCGAGTCGCCCACCCGAATCTCACGTGACCCGAGAATCGGGCTGTCCGGATGGAACCCGTTCATCGACAGGCAGTCTCGTAACCGTTGCTCTTCGGACAGCGGCCCGAGTCCGGTGGAGCCGGCGATTGCTCGCAGGGACGCCGGAGTGAGTGCATTCTCCCCGGGCCGGTGATCATCTCGTGACGACACGGCATCGGATGCGAGCGGCGGTCCGACGGTCTCGTCTGCGGCACCGACACCGCGGAAAACGAGAGCGAATACGACTGCGAGGGTTGCCGCGGCACCGATACACGCTGCCGCAAGGATTCGTCGGTCGCGGCGTGGTCGGCCGTGGTGTCGTCCGAGAGTGTGGTGTCGTCCGAGACTGTGCATCGTCGCGTCGAGACGCGCTGCTACCTCGCGCGGTATCGGTTCGGGGGTGGCCTTCTCACCCCGTAAGCCTTCCTCACCCCAGGCGCGTAGCCGCGCCTGGACGGCGTCGAGCCGGTCGATCACAGCCATGGCTGCGCTGTCCTGTCGCACGAGCGGCCACAGCTGCTCGGCGAGTTCGTCGTCCAGTACCCCCGCGTGGAGATCAGCGAGCAGGTCGTCGGAGTACGGCGGACGTGGAAACTCGTCCTCGTTCATGCGCAGTTCTCCTCGGCGACTCGGGTGCCCTCACCAGAGTAGGACGTACGCGGTTCACGATCGGTTCCCTCGGAAACGTAGGTCGTCGAGAACCACGGCAAGTTTCTTTCGGCCGCGTGCGCAACGGCTCTTGATCGTGCCCTCGGGGACACCGAGTCTGCGGGCCGCCTCCTTCACCGAATAGCCCTCGACATCGACGGCGACCACTGCGGCGCGTTGATCGGATGGGAGCGCGAACAATGCGGCCTCGACATCGAGGGTGATCTCGAAATCGGATATCCGATCGTGTTCGTCGCGGATCTGTTCGACGTCGTCGGGATAACGGGTAGCGATCGGACGGACTCGGTTGCGGCGGATGCGATCCAGGCATGCGTTGACGACGATGGAGTGCAGCCAGCTGCGCACTGCGGCATCGTTCCGATACGTGGCGGCCATCCGGTGGGCCGAGAGCATTGCGTCCTGCAATGCGTCGGCTGCGTCCTCGTCCGAGTAGCTCGTGCGCTTGGCCACATGCCACAGGTGGTCGCGGTGTCTCGACACCAACATCCCGAACGCGTATCTGTCCCCGCCGACATGCGCCCACAGCAACTCTGCATCCGACATCTCTCCGGTGTCGGGCACAGCGATTTTTGCGATCCCCCCGAAAATTCGCACGCGCGGATGGTATCCGATTTGTCGGATGAATCCGCGTCGTGCGCGAGGATCCTACTCTGCGGCGGTGAAGGTGACCTCGGAGATCGAGCTTTGGTGACTACCTCCGCTGGCGCTCAGATCGGTGATCCACAGCAGCACATGCGAGGTCCCCCCCGTGGACTCGACCGGAATCTCGGTTTCCCCCGAACCCAGTGTGGCCGAACCGATCACCTGGGTCTGGTCCAGCGATGACTGGGCCGACGGTGCACTGCGTACCTCGAGTACCGTGCCGGGGGTGTCGGTGGTGACGGTAACCGACGACAACGTGGAGGTGTCGGCGAGCGTGACCAGCAGGCCCACACCGTTCTTCAACGACGGAAAAGGATCGAAATAGGCGTCGGTACTCCACTCCGTGCTCGGGTCACCGTCGATGGCCTGCGACGCGGTCGCGGGAGAATCGGGGGTGCCCTGCGGAGAAAACACCGCTACCGACGCGGCGGCGACCGGTCCGGCGGCTACCGGAGCCGGTGGGGCTGCCGCCTCGCCGGTGCCCTCACCCGGTGTCACCGGCGCCTCGGATGTCGGCGTAAGACCGAATTCCTGGCTGGTCAACGGTGCGTCGCTGGTATCGCCGGCAAGAAGGCTGGTGATCCACCAGCCGATCAACGCGAGGATGATCACGGTGACGATGCCGAGGCCCACGAGCGCCATGAGCATCCGCTCGGAGTGTTTCTTCTTCTGGGCGAGCGCTTCCGGGTCGGCGAGGGCGTGGTTCTCTGTAGCTGCCGTGCGCTGCCCGAGCCGCAACGCCGGGATCATGTCGGTCTTCTGATCGACCACCGACGCCTGGTCGAGGATGTGCTGCACCGTCGCGGCCGTCCGAATGCCGCCGTCGGTGGACAACGCGCGGACTGCGACCGCGGAGATCTCGAACGGCACGTCAGGACGGATCGCGCGTGGCTCGACGAGGGCACCGTCGGAACCGCGCGCGGCGAGCGGCATCCCGCCGACCGTGCCGCCACTGCGCGCAGGAGTCGCCTTGGGGGCACCGGGGTTCCGGGGTTCGTCGATCGGCCAGCGACCGGTGATGAGCCCGTACAGGGTCGCGCCGAGACCGTGGACGTCGGAGATCGCGTCGGCGTCGGAGAACGTGGCAGGGAACGCGAGCACTGCGTCGCCTGCGACACTGATGCGGATCCGGTCGGGATGATCGATCGACAAGGCACTGCCACCGCGGTGCGTGGCCTCGGCCGCTGCGGCAAGTGCCCGAACTGCACGCGCAGCACCGATCGGTGACGGCTCGGTGGTCGACATCTCCTTCAGCGACCGGCCCGGAGTCCACTCGGCGACCACGATGCCGCCCGAGCTACCGCGCACGACGTCGAGGACACGCGCGAGACCCGGCGAGTTGACGCGTCCGAGCCGGAGCGAGCGCGACAGCACGGCTTGAGGCGAGTCGGGTCCGGTGGAATCGGAGGCCCGTTGGTCGGCGTCGACGAATGTCAGAGCCACTTCACGGTCGAGCTTGACGTCGAGTGCCTGCCAGAATCGCAGTCCTCGTGCTCCACCGTGAGGTGCGAGCAGTCGGTAGCGTCCGCCCGCTACCGATGCGCCCGCGATGAGTTCGGGGCCGCGCATCGTGCGCCGAGGTGTGCTGCCCGGCACGCGGACCGGCGGCAGCTGCGGCGAACCGATCGGGATGACGCCGGTTTCGGTGTGGGGATCGCGAGGCGGAGTGGTCTCGGGTTGCTGTGTCCGGGGTTGCTGTGTCCCGGGATTCTGGGCCCCCGGTTTTTGGGCCCCGGGTGCAGAAGTGCGGTTCGCTGTGCCCGACTTACCGGCGGCGTCCTTCGCGCCATCGAGGGCGGCGGAGCCGGTGTCGTCCCGGTTTGCCGATTCGAGCGCGGACTTACCGGCAGCGTGGTCGTCGCTCACCCTTACTCCTTCGTTGTCGACTCGTCCACCCTGTGTACGGAGACGGGGATCGCCGGGAGCCGCGAAGTATCGCGGTCCACGCCGTCCGGGTCGAATCTGTTGACCAGGGTACGGGAGTTGCTGCCGTCCATCGATGGGATGGGGCAAGTCCCGAACCGCGGGAATGACCTCGGTGATCGCGTCGTACGGCCCTACGCCGTACTCCCCGTAGTCGATACGTGGCAGCACCACGGTGCGTTCCACGTCGGTTTCGGGGTAGTCGTAGCGGCGGGGAACGGGCAACGGCCCGGTCGGTGTCGGTGTTGTCGGACCGATACCCGCACCAGCGGATTCTGGGGTGTCGTCCGGTGCACCACCGCGCAGCGCACTCACCTTGCGCCGGACCATCGCTTCGATCGAGAGGATCTCGGGAACCTTCAGCAACCACATGCCGACAAGTGCGACCAGGACCATGAGTACCCCCGTGATCCCGACTCTCACGAAGGAACCGATACCGCCGAAGCGCTCGCTCAGTGCGTCGAGCTGCAGCAGCCTGTCGGCGAGCAGTACCACCACCGCAGCGGCAGCCGACGAGAACACCACATGCCAGACCGTCCGCCCGACATTCGCCATCTGCAGGTCGCCGAGCGTGCGATGCAGCAGGAATCCGCCGATGAACGCGCCGACCGTGAACGCCACACCGGTCGCGACACCGAGGAGCACGACGACCTGACTGCCGTCTCTCGCGATGACGGGCGCGAGCGCCGACAACCCGATCTTGACCGCGGTGATGCCCAGGATGATCCACGTGGGTGTCCACGCCTGCTCTCGTGCGTAGAACACCCGGAGGTGGATCAGCACGAGCGAGTACGGGATGAGTGTGAACGCCGACCAGCTCACTGCCTGGCCGAGCAGTTCGGCGTTCGCGCCACCGAAGTTGCCGTAGCCGTACAACGCGGCGCCGATCTGCGGGCCGGCGATCGTGAGGAAGGTGACGATGGGTATCAGCGAGATCATCGTCAGGCGGGTCGCGACGGAAAGATCGTCGACGACGGCGGGGGTGTCGCCGTCGGCTGCGTTGCGGCTCAGTCGGGGCATGATCGCGGTGAGCACCGTGACGCCCAGCACGCCGTACGGCAACTGCAGGAGCAGCCACGCATTGTTGTAGATGGCCGGACCGGCCTCGTCGGCCCCCGACGACACCCGGGTTGCGAAGACCATTCCGGCCTGGCTGATCAGGACATACATGATGATCGCCGCGGCCATACCGCCGAATTGGCGGAGCCGGTCGTCGAGTCCCCACAGGGGTTTGAGGTTGATTCCTTCCCGGCGCAGCGCGGGGACCAGACTCATGGCCTGGGTGATCACGCCGAGGAGCACACCGATCCCGAGAATCAGTAGTTTCGGGTCGCTCATCCGTACCGGGTCGAGGGTGATCTCACCGGGCGTGAGGTAGTACAGAACGAGTACGGACAGCACGACCACGTTGTTCAGCACCGGTGCCCACGCACCGGGCTTGAATACCTGCCGGGTGTTGAGGATGCCCGTGAACAGGCCTGACATGCCGTAGAAGACGATCGCCGGCAGCAACAGGTAGGACAGTGCCGTGGTCAGCGACGTCGAGACCTCACCCGAATCATCGAGGAAGACGTGGGTCGTCAAGAGCGGGGCTGCTGCGACAGCGAGCAGTGTCGCGGTGCCGAGCAGCACCAGCGCGGCAGTGAACAACCGCCGGATGAACGCCTCGCCACCGTCGGGGTCGTCCCGTTCGGCGCGGACGAGTACCGGCACCACGATCGAGGTGAGCACCGCACCGAGCACGAGCTCGGAAATCATATTCGGGATCTGGTGCGCAACCGTGAACGAACTCGCGACTCCCGCGCCGAGCAGCGTGAGGATGAGCAGCTGCTTGAGGAAGCCCGTGACGCGGCTGATCAGGGTGGCTATCGCGATCGACCCGGTCGCAGCGAGCAGGCTCTGGGGCTTGCGGGACCGCGCCGGCCCGGTGATGTCCGGGGACGTCGTCGGACCCTGAAGCTGCTCAGGTCCCTGGGGTTCACTGCGACCGGTAGCGCCCCCGGTACCGGTGCGGGTGGGGTTCCCGGTCATTGCTCTCCATATCCTTCATCGGCCGGATCCGGCTCCCCCCGGAACCGGTGCAGAAGTCGCCGCCCCGCCAGGAACAACAGGAGCGCTCCCGCGCAGCCCGTAACGATGGCGAGGACCTGGCCGTACGCATTGGAACGTACCGTGACCTGCGTGGGGCTGCCGAGTGGCAGACCGGACTCGGTCGTGAGCGCGAACTCGACCTCGATCTTCCTCGAGTCGCTGATCTCCGCCGGCACCGTGAGTGTGCGGCTCCCGCGCGGAGGAAGCTGGGTGGGTCCGATGTCGGTGATGTCCATGGCGTTGGGCACATCCACATGCAGCCGGACGGTGATGCCCACGGGTAGATCGTTGCGGGCCACCAGCAGCAGCGGGCTCTGTTCCGACGTGAGGGTGAAGACGCCGCCCGGTGCGAGTACCGAAACCGAATCGAACATCTGGTCGACGGCCTCACGGGCTTCCGTCGCCCGCCGTTCGGCAGCTGCTGCGGCGGCGTCCGGATCGGTACCGCGTCGTCCGGCCAACGTCATCGAGCGCAGCATGTCGTTCCGCAGCGGTGCGGTGTATGCGTTCGGCGTCAGCTGAGCCTGAGGATCCTCGACGAAGGCTTCCTCGAGTCCGTCGAGACGCGGCATCTGCGCCGAGGCCTCGTGCACCACCGACGCGGGTGCACCATCGGTGACCGCCTGCTCCGGGTACGTCAGCAGCGACGCTGCCGGGTCGCTGCCGGTCGCCGCAGCAGCGTCGATCATCGCCTGGAACGGCTGCGGCGTCGCGAGCCCCGATTTCATCAGGGTCGACACCATGGACAAGGCCTGAGCGGCATCGTCGGCCGATGCCGACCACAGTTGCGGTGGCGCGAGCACCACCGAAGTCGGTCGGGCCGACGGTGCCGACTCCGACGACGACGTCAGGGCAGGCCAGGCGATCGCGCCGAGTGCGTCCTGGAGCCGGGCCGTCGTCGAATCGTCGGTGAGGGTGTAGCGCGACGCGGCAGGCACGTACGACGGGGTCTGCGGTTCGTCGCCCATAGCGGCCAACGCGGCGCCGGCGGCGCTGTCGAACAGCCCCGCGGTCAGGCCGTCCACACCACTCACACGGACAGCTGTTGCACCGGGATCCGTTTTCTGGACGGCGCCGTCGGCGAGCAGCGCGGTCACCGGCCCGTTCGCCGCGATCATCGAACCGGCCTTTTCGGTGAGCACGCCGGAGTCTGGCCAGATCACCGAGCCCACCGAGGTGGTGCCGAGGGTCGAATCGATGATTGCGGTGGGTGACTCGAGTGCGGATTCGATCAGCGCTGCGCTGTCGGTCTCGGCGAGTGCCGTCAGATCTACCTGGGCGTACGGCACCGCGGTGGTGCACATCCGCGCAGACAGGGCGCGCAGCCGTTCGAGCCATGCGATCGCCGCGTCGGTACCCGTGCCGGGCCGTGCGTCGCCGAGCGGATCGGCGGGGTCGGCCACCACCAGGTAGTTCCGGGTGATATTTGTGACCGTGACCAGCAGATCCGGGTCGATCGCGAGACACATCGCCTCCCCGACTCGCGCGTCGTTGTCCATCGCGTCTTCCGCGATACGGAGCAGGCCGTCGAGTCGGCCCCCCTCGGCGAGGGAGGTCGCCAGTTCGTCATCGACGAGCCGGACCGGATCGGTCGCCGATCCGGGCACCCCCGCCGCGATCCGGGGACGATCGGCGAGCGGCCACAGCACGGTCGTTGCGACAGGAGTCGATCTCTCGGGCGGTACCGCAGGGAAATCCTTCCCGCCGACCCCGGCGGACGTGCCCCCCAGCGAGGTAGGCCCGCTCGTGCCGGTGCCAATTTCGTCGGCGGCGGGTACGCCGAGGACGGGAAGCAGGAACCGGGCGTCGTCGAGACGCGCCTGGCCGCCGTACTCGGGGACACCGTTGACGTTGACGAGCAACGGGTACACGCCGGGGGCGGCGATGTTCAGGGAAGGGACGAGATCGGAGCGCAACGGCAGTTCGAGTGTGAACTCCTCCGTCTCCCCTTGCGAGAGGCGATCGCTGACCACCTCGAACTCTCCGACCGTGTCGTATCCCGTCTGGTCCAGCGTCAATGCGCTGCGCAGGGTCGCCGAATCCGGGACGGCCTGTGCGCGTTGCAACCGCACCCAGATGTCTTCGACGTCGCGATCGCCGATATTGGTGACGGTGCCGGTCACCGACACCACCGGATCGCTGGTCAGCGACACGGCAGACGGGGTGACCTCGTCGATGTCGAGCCGGAGAAACCGCGGTTCGTCGGTTGTCTGTGCGGTTGCGGCACCCGGAATCGGCCCGCCCAGCGTTACGAGGACCAGCGCGAGCACAGCGAGGACCGCGGCGCCGGTCCGAGAGAGCACCACCGTCATCCGAGCGCGGCCCCCGGATCGTCGGCGTCTTTCAGCCAGTCGGGGTCGATGTCGGCGATGAGCTGATCGGCGATGTCGGCGAGTTTGCGTTCGTCGGCGTAGGCGAGCCGCGTCCGCAACTCGGTGAGCGGTACCCATGCCACCTCGGTGACTTCGATGTCGGCGTCGGAGAGTTCACCGCCGAGATAGCGGAGGAGATAGTGGTGCACGGTCTTGTGGACGCGGCGCCCTTCGGTCACGAACCAGTAGTCGATGCTGCCGAGTTCGACGAGGACCTTGCTGCGCACACCGGTCTCCTCGTGGACCTCGCGCATTGCGGTCTGTTCGGCTGTCTCGCCCTTCTCGATGTGACCCTTCGGCAGCGACCACAGCAGGCGTCCGCGGCGGTCCGTGCGGCCGATCAGCGCAGCGCACAGTTTGTCAGGTGGGCCGCCGAGACCGTCGACGACGAGACCACCCGCTGATGTCTCCCGTACGGTCCGCATCCGCACGTGTGGCGTCGAACCTGAGGCAGCCGCACCGCTGCGCACCGGTGATGTGCCGCCCGAACCGCGCCGCCGCGGATTGCGGCGGTTGCGGTTGGCGCGTTCTGCAGGTGACACCTGATCGATAGTAGTTGTAACGGCCACTGTGCCGGTTCGACCACGCGCAGGGGCCGCTCGGTAAAGTCCGAAGGCGTGAACTCTCCCACTACGGACGCCGATCGCCGCGCCCGACTGCTCGCGGGCGCCGACTCGACACTGCGCGCGCTGTCGGATGTCCTGGCCCCGCTCGGGGCGCGGTTTGCCGAGGCAGGGTACGAGCTGTACCTGGTGGGCGGCAGTGTCCGCGACGCCGTGCTGGGGAGATTGGGCACCGATCTCGACTTCACCACCGACGCCCGCCCCGAGCTCGTGCAGGAACTACTACGCGGATGGGTCGATCACCAGTGGGACACCGGTATCGACTTCGGGACAGTGAGTGCGTCGAAGGGCTCTGAACAGATCGAGATCACCACGTTCCGCAGCGACGCCTACGATCGCGTCACGCGTCATCCCCTCGTCGAATACGGCACCCGGCTCGAGGACGATCTGGTGCGTCGCGACTTCACCGTCAACGCGATGGCGATCCGCATCGGACCGGACGGCGCCGGCGAGTTCGTCGACCCTCTAGGGGGGATGGATGCGCTGGTGGCGGGGGTGCTCGACACACCGGCGCTGCCCGAGGACTCCTTCCATGACGACCCGCTGCGGATGCTGCGCGGCGCGCGGTTCGTGTCGCAACTCGGGTTCACCCTCACCGAGCGTGTGCGCACGGCAATCACGCAGATGGCCGACGAGATCCTTCGGATCAGCGCCGAACGAGTCCAGGCCGAACTCGACAAGTTGATACTCGGCACCTATCCGGTCGAGGGCATCGACATCATGGTCGAAACGGGCCTTGCGCAGCGCGTGCTCCCGGAGGTACCGGCGATGAAACTCGAGATCGACGAGCATCACCAGCACAAGGATGTGTACTGGCATTCGCTGACCGTCCTGAGGCAGGCGATCGACCTCGAGGACGGCGACCCCGATCTGGTGCTGCGCTGGGCGGCGCTCCTCCACGACATCGGCAAGCCCGGCACCAAACGCAACGAGCCGGGCGGCGGCGTGAGCTTCCACCACCACGAGGTGGTCGGCGCGAAACTCGTTCGCAGACGGATGCGGGCGCTGAAATACTCCAAGCAGATGGTGGAGGACGTCGGTCAGCTCGTGTTCTTGCATCTGCGGTTCCACGGGTACGGCAAGGGGCAGTGGACGGACTCGGCTGTGCGTCGCTATGTGCACGATGCCGGGCATCTCCTGCCCAAGCTCCACAAGCTCGTGCGTGCCGACTGCACCACCCGAAACAAGCGTCGTGCCGCATCGCTGCAGGCCACCTACGACGATCTCGAGCATCGCATCGCTGCGATCGCCGAGCAGGAAGACCTCGCGCGGGTCCGTCCGGATCTCGACGGCAACGCGATCATGGAACTGCTCGGAATCTCCGCAGGCCCACAGGTCGGGGAGGCGTGGAGGTTCCTCAAGGACCTGCGCCTCGACCGCGGGCCGCTCGAGCGGGACGAGGCGGAGACCGAACTCCTGACGTGGTGGGAGCAGCAGTCGAAGGCGTGAGCATCGACGGCAGACGTGTTTCTGTCTCCTCACACCTGCGGCACGGCTCGGTGAGCCAGATGTCACAGCCTGCTCACCGCGTTTGATCCTCCCGCAACACCGTGTCCGCAGCATGGACACTGGGCCATTCACGAGACGGTCCGGGCGGGAGCTGGGAATGCAGGACGCGATCACGACGGTGAGAACTGCCTGCTCGTATTGCGGTGTGGGATGCGGCATGATCCTCGAGGTCGGTGTCGACCCGAGCACGGGAACTCGTCGTGTCCTCGACGCATACGGCGACAAGGAACACCCCACCAACCGGGGTCGCCTGTGCACGAAGGGCGCGACGAGCGCCGCGATGCTCGCCGGAGGTGGCCGACTGGAGACCGCGCAGGTGCGTCGGGAACGCGGCTCCGATCCTGTCCCGGTCGCACTCGGGACGGCGATCTCGGATACCGCGCGGCGCCTGACCGCCATCATCGACGAACACGGTCCCGACGCTGTCGCGCTTTATGTGTCGGGGCAGATGTCGCTCGAGTCGCAGTACCTGGCGAACAAACTCGCGAAGGGGTTCATCGGTACCAACGGGATCGAATCGAACTCGCGGCTGTGCATGGCCGGTGCCGGTACCGGCTACAAGCAGTCGCTGGGATCGGACGGACCACCCGGCTCGTACGAAGACTTCGACCGCGCCGACGTGTTCTTCGTGACCGGCTCCAACATGGCCGACTGCCATCCGATTCTGTTCCTGAGGATGATGGATCGCGTCAAGGCCGGAGCCAAGCTCATCGTCGTCGACCCTCGCCGCACCGCGACGGCCGACAAGGCCGACCTGTTCTTGCGGATCTCCCCCGGAACCGATCTCGCCCTCCTCAACGGACTGCTTCATCTCATCGTCGAAAACGGCCATCTGGATCGTGACTTCATCGGCGAACACACTGATGGCTGGGACGCGATGGAGGACTTCCTTGCCGACTACCCGCCGGACGTGGTCGCCCGGATCACCGGAATCGACGAAGGCGACATCCGGACCGCGGCGCGGTGGATCGGCGAGGCCGGGGAGTGGATGAGCTGCTGGACCATGGGGCTCAACCAGAGCACCCACGGCACGTGGAACACCAACGCGATCTGCAACCTCCATCTCGCAACCGGAGCGATCTGCCGGACCGGTAGCGGCCCGTTCTCTCTCACCGGCCAGCCCAATGCCATGGGCGGACGCGAAATGGGATACATGGGGCCGGGTCTGCCCGGGCAGCGCAGCGTGCTTTCGGAAGCCGATCGCATGTTCGTCGAGCAGCAGTGGGGGGTACCGCACGGCACGCTTCGCACCGAGGTGGGTACCGGCACGATCGACATGTTCGAGAAGATGGCCGCGGGCGAGATCAAGGCCTGCTGGATCATCTGCACCAATCCTGTCGCGACCGTTGCCAATCGGAAGGCCGTTCTCGAGGCTCTCGAGAAGGCCGAACTCGTCATCGTGCAGGACAGTTTCGCCGACACCGAGACCGCTGCGTACGCGGATGTTCTCCTGCCGGGAGCGCTCTGGTCCGAATCCGACTACGTGACCATCGGTTCCGATCGCACACTGAACCTCATCGGGCAGGCTGCCGACCCGGTCGGCGAGGCGATACCCGATTGGGAGATCATCGCCAGGATCGCCACCGAGATGGGATTCGGCAGCGCATTCGACTACTCGAGCGCCGAGGCGATCTTCGACGAGATCACCGGCTTCGCCAACCCCGCAACCGGCTACGACCTGCGCGGAGTCACCTACGACCGGTTGCGCGAGACATCCGTGCAGTGGCCGTGCCCGCCCGGGTCGGGTTCGCGTAATCCCATCCGGTATCTCAACGACGGCACCGTCTGCCCGCGCCTGGTCCGTGAAGACGGCACCGTTCCGCGTCTCGTGTTCGCCACACCCGATGGACGGGCCCGCTTCTTCCCGCGTCCGCACGTGCCGGCCGCCGAACTGCCCGACGACGACTTCCCGCTGGTCCTCAACACCGGTCGCGTCCAGCACCAATGGCACACCCTGACCAAAACGGGCCTGGTCGCCAAGCTCAACAAGCTCGAACCGGGGCCCTTCGTCGAAGTCAACCCGGACGACGCGCAGCGCTTGGCGATCACCGACGGGGACCGGGTCGAAGTGGCGTCGCGACGCGGGCACGCGATACTCCCGGTGGTGGTGACCGATCGCGTGGGGCCGGGTAGCTGTTTCGCGCCGTTCCACTGGAACGACAGGTTCGGGGAGGATCTGGCGATCAACGCGGTCACCAACGATGCCGTCGACCCTGTATCGCACCAACCCGAATTCAAGGTGTGCGCAGTCTCGCTGACGAAGGTGGAGACGCCCGCGGCCGACACCGGTGACAACCCAGCCGACCGGTTGGCATCCGTGATCGGTATCGGTGAAACCGAGGTACCGATTCTCGCGGAGACGGAACGAATCTACTTGTCCGGCTTGATCTCCGGGTTGCGCTCGAGCGACGTCACCAGAGTGCCGGTCCTGCCGGCGTCAGCACCGTTCACACCCTCGGCACGCGCATGGGTCGAGGGACTGCTCGCCGGGGTCTACTCACGCGGTCCGGGGTCGGTGATCTGCGACTCCGACGAGGCATCGGACGACGGGATCCCGGTCACGGTGGCGTGGGCATCGCAGACCGGGAACGCCGAGGAGCTTGCGGCCGTGTGCGCTGCGCGCCTGCGGTCCACCGGCTGTGCGGTGCGGTCCATGACGCTGAACGAGCTGGATGTCGCGGCCCTGGCGGACATACCGAATCTGGTCGTCGTCGCGAGTACGTTCGGCGACGGTGACGCACCGGACAGCGGCGGTACCTTCTGGAGATCTTTGAGCGCGGGTGATGCGCCGTCTCTCACCGATATGCGGTACGCGGTTCTCGCATTGGGTGATTCGAGCTTCGACGACTTCTGTGGTTTCGGGCGGCAACTCGATGAGCGTCTGGCGGGGCTCGGTGCGACACCGTTTCTCCCCCGCGTCGACTGCGAGCCCGATTTCGAGGAGCGATCGGCGCAGTGGCTCGGCGAGCTCGCAGCACACTTCGGTGGCGACGCCGGAGCTGTGACATCGGTGACTCCCGTGTCTGCACCTGCTGCGTCGTCCTACTCGCGGAAGTCCCCGTTGGTCACCCGGCTCACCCGTAACGTCCGCCTCAGCGGAGGCCAGTCATCGAAAGAGGTGCGGCAGTTCGGATTCGAACTCTTCGATCCGGATTTCGAGTACAGTGCCGGAGACGCACTGGGGGTGGTGCCCACGAACGGTCCGGACACCGTCGACGAGTGGCTCCAGGTCACCGTTCTCGATTCCGAGGCACCCACCGAGATTGCAGGTCTTCCGACGATCCCGCTTCGCGAGGCCGCAACCCGCCACCTCGACATCACCCGGGTGACGCCCGACCTCCTGAAGTTCGTGCAGCAACAGACCGGAAGTGCCGAGCTGGCAAAGCTGCTGCGACCCGGCAACAAGATCGAATTACAGCGGTGGCTCTGGGGTAAGCAGGCGCTGGATGTCATCGCCGAGTATCCGTTCAAGGCACCGCTGGACGAATGGTTGCCGTTGCTCGAGCGGCTCCAGCCCCGCATGTACTCGATCTCGTCGAGTCCGAAGGTCGATCCTCGTGAAGTCCAGTTGACGGTCTCGGTGGTGCGCTACAACAACGACGGTCGAGACCGTGCCGGGGTGTGCTCGAGCTTCCTTGCCGACCACAGCAAAGGCGCCGACATTCCGATCTTTGTGCAGCGCAGCGCTCATTTCAGGCCGCCGTCGTCATCGGATACACCGATGATCATGGTGGGGCCCGGTACGGGCATTGCGCCGTTCCGTGCGTTTCTGCACGACCGCCGGGAATCGGGGTGTACGGGCAGGAACTGGCTGTTCTTCGGCGACCAGCGATACGACTCCGACTACCTGTACCGGGACGAGATCGAGGCAATGCACTCGGATGGGTTCCTCACCGAACTCGACCTGGCGTTCTCGCGGGATCAGCGGCAGAAGATCTACGTGCAGGACCGCATGCGCGAACACGGTGCGCGGCTGTGGCGGTGGCTCGAGGACGGTGCCCATTTCTACGTGTGCGGCGACGCGGCCCGGATGGCGAAGGACGTCGACGCAGCCCTGCGTGACGTGGTGCAGGCCCACGGTCGTCTCGATCACGAGCAGGCTCTCGCCTACGTCGACGGACTTCTCGCAGAGAAGCGCTACGTGCGCGACGTGTACTGACCGACCACGTCGGTGCCCAGCGGCGATCTGTCGAGCCGATCGTCATACTGGTGATCCATCCGCACCGCGCGGCGACGGTGTTGTGATATCGGGTAATGTGAGTTCCGTCGCGTCGGGGATCTGGGTGCGGCCTCGCTTCGGTCGGTACGGCACGTCCCATCCGGATATGGGATTACAGCCCGACGTGCCGTACGGAGAGATCAATGTCGCACGAACTACACCACTTCACGATGGGGCTGTGGGTGTTCTTCCTGGCGTACGCGACCGCAGTCGTGGGGTCGTACGTCGGTCTGTCCTGTGTCCGTCAAGCGGTCAAGGCCGGTGACGTGAAGCACCGAATGCAGTGGATCCTGATGGCCTCGATGGCGATCGGTGGAGTCGGAATCTGGCTGATGCACTTCATCGGGATGATGGGCTTTGCGGTACCCGGTTCCCTGATCCGCTACGCAATCGGGCCCACGGTGTTCTCGGTTCTGCTTGCGGTCGGAGCCACGATGTTCGGACTCTGGTTCGTGGATTCGCCGGCGAGGTGGCTCCAGCGCGTTCCGCGTGGTCTCCGAGTGGCGTCCGGCGGGGTGGTGATGGGCCTTGCCGTCAGCCTCATGCATTACAGCGGGATGTATGCAATCCGGATCCAAGGAACCATCGAACAGGATCCGGCGTACGTGATCGCATCGGTGATCATCGGCATCGTGGCGTCCACGGCGGCGCTGTTCCTGGCCGGAGTGGCCGAGCGTCTCATGATCCGTGTCGGTGCGTCGCTGATCATGGGATGCGCGGTGGTGGCGTTGCACTACACCGGAATGGCCGGGGTGAGCGCGACCGTCGACCCAGGTGCCGAGAGTCCCGAAGGGCTGACGGTGCTGTCACTTCTGTTCCCCGCGTTCATTATCGGTATCGCCGTGCTCGCGTTGCCCATCTCCGCGTTGCTGCTCACCCAGGACCGGGACGAGGTGCGCCGCGAAGAGTCGGTGGCGCGGTGGGCGCAGGGAGACGACGCCGAGGAGGCAGCGCCGTCGGACACTCGGATCGAGGTGGCACCTCAGGGTGCGGAACCTGGAACCACCGTGCGTGTCGCGGTGTTTCCTGACGAAGGCGGAGATCGTCCTTCGCGGTGGCGGCGTCGGTTGTGAATCCGCACATGCGGAAGTAATGTCCATTTCATGGCGAATGTGCGGGTGAAAGATGCTGCAGCCCTCCTCGGTGTCAGTGATGACACCGTGCGGCGATGGATCGATCAGGGCCTGCTCACTGCGAGTAAGGACGAGTCGGCACGCAAGGTGATCGACGGTAGCGAGCTCGCCGCCTTCGCTCGATCCCAGGCGGGAGACGTGCCCGATGTACTCGGCGTCGGTAGTTCCGCGCGCAATCGTCTCGTCGGCCTCGTCACCAGGGTCATCTCCGACACTGTGATGTCGCAGGTGGAGCTGCAGTGCGGCCCGCACCGGATCGTCTCGCTCATGAGCACCGAGGCTGTCGAAGAACTCGGTCTCGAACCGGGCACTGTCGCCGTCGCGGTCGTCAAGTCCACCACCGTCATCGTCGAAACCCCCGGAGGAAACGCATGAGGACTCGTGCCCTGGCAGCAACGTCGAGCGCACTCGTAGTCGCCTTCGCCCTGGCGTCGTGCAGCAGCAGCGACTCCAGCGGCGAAGGCGCCGAGACGGTGACGGTCTTTGCGGCGGCATCGCTGCAGTCCACGTTCACCGAGATCGGGGAGCTGTTCGAGAATGCAAACCCGGGTGTGACCGTGGAGTTCTCCTTTGCGGGATCGTCCTCACTGGTTACCCAGCTCGAAGAGGGCGCGCCCGCCGATGTTTTCGCATCTGCCGACACCAACAACATGAACAAGGCTGTCGACGCCGGGCTGGCCTCGGGCGAACCCGTCGACTTCGCGACCAACGTCCTCACCATCGTCACCGAGCCGGGGAACCCGGAGAACATCACCTCATTCGCCGATCTCGACCGCGATGGGTTGTCTGTCGTCGTCTGCGCACCGCAGGTACCGTGCGGCGCAGCCACCGAACGGGTCGAGGAAGCCACCGGAGTCACCCTCACTCCGGTGTCGGAAGAATCGTCGGTCACCGACGTCCTCGGTAAGGTCACATCCGGCCAGGCCGATGCTGGCCTCGTCTACGTCACCGACGCCACTGATGCGGGTGAGTCGGTCACCGCGGTGCCCTTCCCGGAGTCGTCCGGTGCCGTCAACACCTATCCGATCACCGTTCTCGCAGAGGCCGACAACGCTGAACTGGCAGCGGAATTCGTCGATCTCGTCACCGGAGGGGAAGGTCGCGCCGTGCTCGAACGGGCGGGATTCGGCGCACCGTGACAGCGGTGCGGACGTCCACTGGGATTCCCCGGTGGATGTACGTGCCTGCCGCGGTGGGGTTGCTCTTCATCGCGGTGCCGCTGGTCGCGATGCTCCTCACCGTCGATTGGACGAACTATCCGGCACTGATCACGTCCGAGGCGTCGCTCGAAGCACTCGAACTCAGCATCGTCACCGCGACGACCAGCACCGTGCTGTGCATGATCCTGGGGATACCGATGGCCCTGGTCCTGGCGCGCAGTACGTTTCCCGGCATACAGGTCGTGCGCGCGCTGGTGCTGCTTCCGCTCGTGTTGCCCCCGGTGGTCGGGGGTATCGCGCTGCTCTACACCTACGGCAGGCGCGGACTGATCGGTGAGCACCTCGAGGTGTTCGGGATCAGTATCGCCTTCTCCACCACGGCTGTGGTGGTCGCGCAGACCTTCGTTGCACTCCCCTTTCTGGTGATGAGCCTCGAAGGCGCGGTGCGCACCGCCGGACAGAGGTACGAGAATGTCGCTGCAACACTCGGTGCCAAACCCACCACCGTATTTCGTCGCGTCACTCTGCCTCTCGTGCTGCCGGGGCTTGCGTCGGGGGCGGTCCTCGCATTTGCCCGTGCCCTCGGGGAATTCGGTGCGACGTTGACATTTGCGGGCAGTCTGCAGGGCACCACCCGGACGCTTCCTCTCGAGATCTATCTGCGACGCGAAACCGATCCGGATGCCGCGGTGGCCCTGTCACTGTTGCTCATCGTCGTCGCACTCGTGATCGTCGTCGCCGTACACTCGCGTCGATCGCCTGGAGTACCGGAGTGACTGGAGTACTGGGGTGAGCAGATTACGAGTTCAGGCGAGTGTCGACGTCCGTGACTTCGCCCTCGACCTCGAAGTGGACGCGGGCACCACCGTCGCGATTCTCGGTCCGAACGGTGCCGGGAAGTCCACGCTGCTCAGTGTGATCTCCGGGCTGATCCCCTGCGACCGCGGACGAGTGGAACTGGGTGGCCGGGTCCTCACCGACACCGAGTCGCGCACGGCAGTACCACCGCACAACCGCTCCGTCGCACTGCTTGCGCAGCAAGCCTTGCTTTTTCCGCATCTGACGGCGCTCGACAATGTGGCCTTCGCGCCGCGCAGTGTGGGGCAGCCTCGACGCGTCGCCCGAAACACCGCGACGCGCTGGTTGAAAGCGGTGGATGCCGTCGAGTTCGCTGATCGGAAGCCACACCAACTGTCCGGCGGACAGGCCCAGCGCATCGCGGTGGCGCGCGCACTGGCCGCGGAACCCGAACTGCTGCTACTCGACGAACCGATGGCCGCGCTCGATGTCGCTACGGCCCCTGCGGTGCGATCGCTGCTGCGTCGTGTGTTGCGGGAGGACGGTCGAACCGCCCTGATGGTCACCCACGATCCCCTCGACGTACTTGCCCTCGCCGATCGTGTGATCGTCATCGACGGCGGCCGTCTCGTCGAGGACGGCACGGTGCAACGGGTCCTCACCCGGCCGCGAAGTGCATTCGCGGCGCGGATCGCCGGGACGAATCTGCTCGGCGGGACGGTTCGCGCCGAGGGGCTCGCCACCGATGTCGGTGTGGTGCACGGTGTTGCCGACGACGATTGTTCTCCCGGCGATGCGGCGGCCGCGGTGTTTCCACCCTCGGCGGTGGCTGTCTACACTGATCCGCCGCATGGCAGCCCCCGGAACTCTCTTCGGGTCACGATCGGTGAGCTCGAAGCCCGCGGTGCGACGGTTCTGGTGCGCGCGTCGGGGGGCCTGACGGCCGAGGTCACCACGGCTGCAGCGGCCGAGCTGAAACTCGAGCCGGGGGCAACGGTGTGGTTCGTGGTCAAGGCCACCGAGGTTCGGATCCACCGGGGGCCCAGTTGTGACGGTGCCCTTACCGGAACACCAGGCCACCGTCGATGAGGCCCGCCTGGCCAGTCATGTAGTCGGAGTCGGGGCTCGCGAGGTACGACACGTAGGCTGCAACATCCTCCGGGGTCTGGGCGCGACCGAGCGCGATGCCGCCGACGAACTTCTCGTACGTTGCGCCCTTGGCGGCACCGGTGAGTTCGGCGAACCGTTCGTCGATGGTCACCCACATGTCGGTGCCGACGACGCCGGGGCAGTACGCGTTCACGGTGATGCCCTCGGACGCATACTCTTTGGCCGCCGCCTGCGTAAGCCCGCGGACTGCAAACTTGGTTGCCGAATACACGCCCAGCATGGCAAATCCCTCATGGCCCGCGATGGACGACGCATTGATGATCTTGCCGCCGTGGCCGAGCGCCTTGAACTTCGCCGCAGCCGCCTGGATGCCCCACAGCACACCCTCGATATTCACCGAGAGTATGCGTGACACCTCGTCCGGTGTCACGTCGGCTATCGGATCGACCTGGGCGATACCGGCGTTGTTGACGATGATGTCGAAAGACCCCAGTTCGCTTTCCGTCCGGTCGACGGCAGCCTGGACCTGGTCGCGTACCGTCACGTCCGTCACGATCGAGACAGCTCGCGGCCCCAGTGCACGGATCTCGTCGGCGACCGCCTCCGCCTTGCTTCCGTTGACGTCGACGACGGCGATGTCGGCGCCGTCCGACGCCAGCCGCAACGCGATTGCGCGGCCGATACCCTGCCCTGCTCCGGTGACCAGAGCGACCTTGCCTTGGATGCTCATACGTATCTCCTTGCACGATTGCCAGCGCCGCACGATTGACAGCGCCGCATGATTGCCAGCGCTGCATTGTCGACAACACTGGGTGAGTCACATCACAGTCAAGAGAATCACCGGTTGTCGAGTAGACGCAAGGGTTGCGCCGGGTTGCGTGTGCTCATGCCCGACCCCCGATCCGATAGCGTCTGATCGCGAGCACCCCGATCACGCCGAGTACATACACGGCCGCACCGGCGACAGCAAGGGCGGGCGAACGGCCGTCCGGCGCAATCACGAATGCGGCCGCCGCGATCGCGGCGAGGAACGCAATGTTGAAGACGGTGTCCTGTAATGCGAACACTTGCCCGCGACGTGCGTCGTCGATGTCTATCTGCATGGCAGCATCGCCGGTGAGTTTGATCGTCTGCCCCGCGAGTCCGAGTAGGAATGCGGCGATGAGCAATGGGCCCTGAGCCACCGTGGTGACGAACAGGAATTGCACCACCGCAGCGACGATCAATCCGACGGTGACGGTACGCGGCCGACCGAGTCGCGGAATGAGGAACGGTGCGACGATCGCTGCGACGAGCATACCGATTGCGGTGGCTGCGACCGCCACACCGAATCCGGCGAACCCACCGGGCAGCGGTGTCTCGTGCTCGGTGTGGCGGAGGACGAGCACCATGATCAGGGTGTCCATTCCGAAAACTATGCGGTGTGCGCCGATTCCGACCATGGCGGCGGCCACACCGGGGGCTTCCCAGACTGCCGTTGCTCCCGTGCGTAGCCCGGCGATGATGGTCCGCACCACCGCCCGCGGTCGTGCGCCGTCCGGACCCAGCGCCTGGTGTGCGAAACCTCCCGCTGCGATCGCACCGATGACTGATCCGGACGCTCCCAGGGCGACGGCGATTCCGGAACCGACGTCGCCTGCGCCCACGAGTGCGATCGTCGCGACCGCGGCTCCGGCACCGGCCGCCGACACGGCAGAGCCCACCGTCGCAAGAACGGAATTGACGGGGACAAGCCAAGATTGGGCTACAACGTGAGGGAGTGATGCCGACACCCCAGCGAGAACGAAGCGACTCACCCCGACGGCGGCGAGTGCGAGCAACATCAACGGGGTCTGCGGACCTCCGGTGAGGAGCACGGATGCGGCCGCAAGAATGAACACGCCGCGGAGCGCGTTGGCCCACACCAGAACGAGGCGACGGTCCCAGCGGTCGAGGAGCGCACCGGCGAATGGGCCGATCACCGAGTACGGGAGCAGAAGGACGGCGAACCCCGCGGCGATGGCTACAGGGTCTGCGTGTCGTTCGGGATTGAACAGTATTGCTCCGCCGAGAGCGGCCTGGAACATGCCGTCGCCGAACTGGCTCGCGAAGCGGACGATCGTCAGACGAGCGAGTCCCGGCGATCCGCGGAGGGCGGAGATCGTCGAATGCCACGCTTGCCGCCTCGAGTCCTGCATGATCACCGAGACTATCGGTGCGGGTGGGGATTCAGCGGGGGCGGTGCTGCCACCAGCGGACGGTCGCGTCGGCGGCCTCCACGATCGGTGTGGGTGACAACCCGAGGGCGGTCTCGGTGCGGCTCGAGTCCATGACGAACGGGCCGGTGAACATGTAAGCGGTCTCCGCGAGTTCCCGGATGTCGCTGCTCACCACCGCGCCGGCACGTAGGGCCCAGGCTGGGATGGTCGACACCTTCGGGATGGGCATTCCCGCGGCGGTGGCGAAGGCGGTGGCCAGTTCACGCTGGGTCACCGGCGGTGCGGTGGGTGCGTGCAGGACATGATCCCAGACCGCGTGGTTGCCGCTGGCAGCGATCATCGCGGCCGCGAGATCGGGCACGTAGGTGAAGGAGTGCGGTGTATCCGCCGACCCGAGGACCCGGGACGTCTTTCCGGCGAGAACGGTGGGGACCATGCGTTCGCCCGCGTGGGCAGTGAGGACGTGGGGACCGAAGAAATCCGATGCCACGACGCTGACCGTCGGTGTGGAGTGCGCGTCGCGGGCTGCGAGCAGGCGGGTGCGCACACCGAGTTTGCCGCGGGTCGCGTTGCGGGGTGAGTCCTCGGTCATGACGTCGTGCGGGGAACTGTAGGAGTAGAGGCTCTCGGGGAACACGACGACCGCCCCGACGCGACCCGCGGCGTCGAGCACGACCTGCTCGGCGGCGGGCAGTTCCTTCTCCCACACCTCAGCGGAGTAGGCCGAGCCGTGGATGCACATGTACAAGGCAACGGCGCTGTCGCCGTCGGGGCCGGTCAGTGCGTCGTCGAGTGCGCGGGGGTCGTTGACGTCGACGCGCAGGCGCTCGACGCGGGGATGATCGGGTCCGCTTCCCGAGCGGGTCAGGACCCGGACGTGGTGTCCCTGTGCTGCGAGTTGTTCCGCAACGGTGGTGCCGACAGGTCCGGCGCCGGCGACGACGTGGAGTTTCGACATGGAGTCCGCCTTCCGTAAAATTGTGAGCACTGCTCTCTAATCTGGATCCAGATTGCACTCCAGACCGAAGTCCTGTCAAGAGCGGTGCTCGCATTTGTTGACAGTGCTCGCAACGGTGGGCAGGCTGGGAACATGACGACCCCCCGCGCAAAGGCGCGCGCCCGCACGATGGCCGACATCCTCCGGATCGGCCGCGACCACCTGGCGACCGAAGGTGCCGCCGCACTGTCGCTGCGAGCCGTCGCTCGCGACCTCGGCGTGGTGTCGTCCGCGGTGTACCGCTACGTCGAGAGCCGCGACGAGCTGCTCACCCTTCTGGTGATCGATGCGTACGACGAACTCGGAGACGCTGTCGACGCCGCCATCGCCGACACGGAAGACTCGCTCGACCAGTTCCGTGCGCTGGGACACGCGGTCCGCGGGTGGGGGCTGCGAGAGCCGGCCCGATACGCTCTGTTGTTTGGAAGCCCTGTCCCCGGTTACCAGGCACCCCCCGACCGTACGATCGAACCCGGAACCCGGGTCGTCGTTCGTCTCGTCGGGATCCTGGCGGATGCCTATGCCGCCGGTGCATTGCGGTCCACCGAGACCATTCCGATCCCCGACTCGCTCGGGGCCGATCTCGCGCGGATCAGGAGTGAGTTCGACAGGGAATTACCCGACGCGGTCCTCGCCCGCGGGGTTCTGGTGTGGTCCGGCCTGTTCGGTGTGGTGAGCTTCGAAGTCTTCGGTCAGTACGGTCGCGACACCTTCACCGACACGTCTGCGCTGTTCGAGCATCAACTCGCGGTTCTCGCCGACACTGCAGGATTCGTGACCACAAAGGCGCAGCCGCGGTGAGAGAATGACGGAGTGGCGCAACACCAGGACGACCCCGAGGACCGCACCGCACAGTCGACCCCCAAGGTCCGTGCGGGGAATCTGCTTGTTGCCGGCACCGCCCTCACCGAACCCACGTTCCGCCGCACCGTCATCTACATGATCGAACACAACGAATCCGGCAGTTTCGGCGTCGTGCTCAACCGCATCAGCGACACCGCCGTCGGCGCGATGCTCCCCCGCTGGGCGCCGACGTCGGCGTCGCCGGGTGCCCTGTACGTAGGCGGCCCGGTGCACCGGAATTCTGCGTTGTGTCTCGGCACCGCGCGCGAGGGCGCCGAGATCGACAACGTGAAGGGCGTGCGCAGGATCGACGGCCGGGTGGTGCTGATCGATCTCGACACCGACCCCCAGACCCTCGTCGAGCACATCGAAGGTGTGCGGATCTTCGCAGGATATGCGGGGTGGAGCGCAGGTCAGCTCGACGGTGAACTCGGCAACGACGACTGGATGGTCGTCTCCGTCCGGCCCCGCGACATTCTGGCTCCGGCCGGTATCGACCAGTGGGCTGCGGTGCTGCGCCGCCAGCCGCTCCCGACGGCCCTGCTGGCGACCCATCCGATCGAGGTCGAGCGGAACTGACCCACCCTCAGGATTCCCAGTCGACAGCCGCGGCCAGCTGCAACAGCCGTTGTCTGCGTGCCGGCGACGTGGCGCCGATCCAGGCGATCAGCCCGTACACGTGAGCGCGAAAGTCGGGATGACCGCCCCGATTCTGGGAGGCTGCGCCCTCGTGGAGCGCGTTGTGCAGTAGCGCGCGCAGAGTGTCGTACTCGGATCGGGCAACCTGTGGCCGATCGTTGACGACCAGGCCGGCGAGGCGCTGCCGCTGATGCCGATGCATGATCCGAAGCTTGTCTGGGTGTACGACGAAGCCTTCCGCGGATACCACCCGAAGCACCACCCACAGCACTCGGTCGACGTCGAGTGTGTCCCCCGACAACGCCAGGTCGTCGCCGTAACGGGTGTAGCGCAGGTCGTGGCGCCGGGCATATCCGTCGAGACGTCGGTCCAGCGACCGCAGCACCAGGTTCGCCACATGCGGCGACGTCGGCGCGCCCTGCGGCAAATGCCTGTCGCGCAGCAGAGCCGCATGCGCTGAGGCGACACCGGTGAGCGCATCGACCGGGGTCGCAGTCGTGCACAACTCTGCGAGTAGGCGAGCGATCCGCGGTGGGTAACCGGCGCGGTCGAACACTCCCCTGACACGACGAAGGGTGATCGTCTCGAAGCAGTGGCGCAGATCGATGCGCAGCACCGTGCCCCGGTCGGTGTGCGGCCAGGCGAACGCGGCAGGCGACGAACCCGGAACGAATCCGCGAGCGGCCGGATGCGCGGGAATCTGTCCGACGAGTCGGTGGAGCAGACGTCGCTGGGTTTCGCGCATCCGGGGTTTCGGCGCTTCGATGAGGCGGACACCATCGCGTTTCGTGCGGTGCCAGATTCGGTAATGCCGTAGCGGTGGTCCGGCGGTGCGCAACCAGTTGCCGCGGTCGGCGAACCATTCGAGTTCGGGAACGGTGAGGCCGAGCCAGTGCGCGCACTGCTCGACGGAATAGAGATCAGGCAGGCCGTCGAGCACCGACCCGGTCGACGTCGGCTCGTGCAATTCGATGCGTCGAGGCACTGCCGGCCTGGGTATCGTCCACGGTGCGAGCGCGTCGACCAGGGCAGCTGCGGGATGACGTGGCTCTGCCCGTGCCAGATGGAACAAGCGATTCGCGACATCGGGGGCGATCTCCCCGGGGAGGACCGACTCGAGGGCTCGCAGCACCTCGGGCCATGTCCAGGCGGTGTATATCCGTGAGAACTCGGCTGCCGCCTCCGAGGCCTCGTCGGCGGGAAGTGACGGTTCGATCATCACAGGGGGAACGGTGCCCTCCAGGATGGTCGGCATGCAGGACGGACGGCACGCGAGGTGACCTGAACCTCGTGGTCGCGGCGCCGTTCGGCACGCGGAGCGTGCGGTGCGGCGTCGGACGCAGGAACCAACTGTGAACTGTACCCAGGGGTTTCCCCTGAGACGGATCGAAACGATCCGCTCTCACCTCGCCTGCCGCCCATAGTTCCCGATGGTGCCAGATCCGAGGAGACAGCGCCGAATAACAGAAGGCCGAATGACAGAAGGCCGAATGACAGAAGGCCGAGTGGAAGAAGTGGGATTACGCCGCTCGTCGATCGGCGAGTGTGTTGATCGCGCCCGCCATCTCCTCGGCGCGGTCGGTGGTGATTGTGAGTTCGTGACCTGATTCGGTGGTGATCACCAGCGCGGGTCCGGTGTTCGTGACCAGCCCGTACCGGTGGGGTCGCTTGATCCGCATCCCCCACCCGCCCCAGTCCTGGAACGGGCGGGTCTCGGTGACCTTCGCGCCGACGATCTCGTCGAGGTCGTAGTCGAGGGCAGATCTGCCGAAGTTGCGCACCGACACTCTCTGCTCGTCCAGTCGCACCGTGAACCGGAGCAGGCTCAGGAGCAGGAAACATACCGGGAGTGCGATGGCGATGGGCCACCAGCTCCCCATCAGGAGACACACGATGATCATGGGGGCCATTACGACAAGTGCAAGTACGACGGTGGCTGATCGACCCGTACCGACCTGGTCGACGAGGGGCAGTTCGACGGAGCCTCGTGGCAGTGACGGGTCGGGCGTGGTCTTCGCGGACGGACGCTCCCGGTAGTCGCGGAGCAGGCCCGCGCCGAGCCACCCGACCGCGATACCGAGGCACATACCCAACCCGAGTGCCCACGAGGGGAACGGTGTGTCCGAGGGGTCGGACACATCCAGCTGTTCGGCCAGGGTCGCGACATACAGTGTCGCCATCAGGAAGGTCACCGCAAGCCCGATCACCAACATGTACCGGCGCATCATCAGCTGCGCCTGGGCGAGTGCGGCGATCGCGCAGCATCCACCCCCGACCAGCGCGATGAGCAACGCCATCGTCCACGCCCCCGTCATGGGGCTCGAGAAAGAGTCGGGGGTCGAGCCCGACCAATGAGATGCGACTTCCGCGGGGAGGCGAGATTCCCACGCCAGGGTGAGGAGCAGAACGGCGAGCGCACTCAGCAGTGGAATCCCGAGTCCGAACACGGCTCCTGCGGGGTCGACAACTCGGCGGCTGGTCATGGCGACAGGATAGGGACAGCAGTAGGGGCGACGATCAGGCGGTCGGTTCGCACATTCCGCGCAGGCTGCACGACCCGCAGGAGGTCCCGCAGCCGGCTTCCTCGGGTTTCGTGGCTTCGGCGACTCGCGCGGCGATGGATCCACCGGCGCCGGCGGTGAGCAGAGCCGCTACGACGGTGACGACCACGGCGACCGCGCCCCACACGGTCGGCAGGGTCAACGCTGCTACGCCACCGAGGACGCAGAGTGCGCCTGCGCCGAGCATGCTGGGTGCGGCGACCTTGTTGGACATGGCGAAGGTGGCGTCGTCGCGGAGTGACTCCGGCGTGCGCACACCTGCCCAGCGGTTGCGTGGAAGCTTGCCGGTCAGCGCCGCGACACCGACCGCGCCGACAGCGAGGGCGATAAGGAAAAGCAGAATGGCGACGATCAGCACCCGATCAGGATACCGTCGCGTGTGACCGCCCCACCCGTCGGGTACGGGCACGTTCTACCCTGGTTGGAGCCCACAAACGCCGGCCGAGTAGATAGTGATCACCGTGACCCGTCCCGTTCAGCCCTCAGCACAGCAGCAGTCCGACGCCACCCCGCAGCATCGCTACACCGCGGAACTCGCAGGGCAGATCGAACAGCGCTGGCAGGACCTGTGGCGCGAACGCGGCACGTTCCACGCTCCGAACCCGGTGGGCGACCTTGCCGGCAATGACCCCGCGACCGGGGTGCCCGCCGACAAGTTGTTCGTGCAAGACATGTTCCCGTACCCGTCGGGCTCGGGTCTGCACGTCGGGCACCCCCTCGGCTACATCGCGACCGACGTCTACGCCCGGTTCCACCGGATGCAGGGTCGCAACGTGCTGCACACACTCGGCTACGACGCGTTCGGTCTGCCCGCCGAGCAGTACGCGGTGCAGACGGGCACCCACCCCCGCACCACCACCGAAGCCAACATCGTCAACATGAAGCGGCAACTCGGACGTCTGGGCCTCGGTCACGACGACCGTCGCTCGGTGGCGACCACCGATGTCGACTTCTACCACTGGACGCAGTGGATCTTCCTGACGATCTACAACGCGTGGTACGACACCGCAGCCGGTAAGGCTCGTCGGATCAGTGAACTCGAAGCCGAGTTCGCAGACGGCACGCGCACCCTCGACGACGGGCGCGACTGGGCCTCGCTGTCGAGCAGCGAGCGCGGCGCGGTCATCGACTCGTACCGCCTTGTCTACCAGTCGAATTCGCTCGTCAACTGGTGCCCCGGTCTGGGTACCGTGTTGGCCAACGAAGAAGTCACGGCCGACGGCCGTTCGGAACGCGGCAACTTTCCGGTGTTCCGGAAGAACCTGCGCCAGTGGATGATGCGGATCACCGCGTACTCGGACCGCCTCATCGACGACCTCGAGTATCTGGATTGGCCGGACAAGGTCAAGTCCATGCAGCGCAACTGGATCGGACGCTCGAACGGTGCCCAGGTGACGTTCGCGGTGGACGGTCGGGATGCCGCGGTCGAGGTCTTCACGACCCGGCCCGACACCCTGTTCGGCGCGAGCTACGTCACCCTCGCCCCCGAACACGCTCTCGTCGACAAGATCGTCGCGTCGAGCTGGCCTGTCGACGTCGACAGGCGGTGGACCGGCGGCGCTGCCACTCCCGCTGACGCCGTTGCTGCGTACCGTGCCGAGATCGGCGCCAAGTCCGACCTGGAGCGGCAGGAGTCGAAGGAGAAGACCGGTGTGTTCCTCGGCGCGTACGCCGTGAACCCCGTGGGCGGTGAGAAGCTCCCGATCTTCATCGCCGACTACGTGCTCACCGGCTACGGCACCGGCGCGATCATGGCCGTTCCAGGCCACGACCAGCGCGACTGGGAATTCGCGACGGCATTCGGACTGCCCATCCGCGAGGTCATCTCGGGTGGCGACATCACGACCGAGGCGTACACCGGCGACGGCACACTCGTGAACTCAGGTCTGCTGGACGGGCTGAACATCGGCGACGCGAAGAAGGCCATCATCGAGAAGCTCGAAGAAGACGGTACCGGTACAGGTACCGTCCAGTACAAGCTGCGCGACTGGCTCTTCGCCCGGCAGCGTTACTGGGGCGAACCGTTTCCCATCGTGTACGACGAGCAGGGTGACGCACATGCCCTTCCGGAATCTGTTCTCCCCGTGGAGCTTCCGGAGGTCGAGGATTACGCGCCGGTATCTTTCGACCCCGACGACGCCGGCTCCGAGCCGTCTCCCCCGCTCGCGAAGGCTACCGAGTGGGTCAACGTCGAGCTCGACCTCGGCGACGGACTGCAGCACTACACCCGCGACACCAACGTGATGCCGCAGTGGGCGGGCAGCTCGTGGTACCAGCTGCGCTACATCGACCCGACGAACTCGGAAGAGTTCTGCGCCAAGGAAAATGAGGCCTACTGGACGGGTCCGCGCCCCGAACTCCACGGTCCGAACGACCCGGGCGGCGTCGACCTGTACGTCGGCGGTGTCGAGCACGCGGTGCTGCATCTGCTCTACGCCCGCTTCTGGCACAAGGTGCTCTTCGATCTCGGGTACGTCACGTCGTCCGAGCCGTATCGCCGCCTGTTCAACCAGGGCTACATCCAGGCGTACGCGTACACCGATGCCCGTGGCGTGTATGTTCCGGCGGACGAGGTGGTCGAACGCGACGGCACATTCTTCTGGACAGGCCCCGACGGTGAGCAGGAAGTTGCTCGCGAGTACGGAAAGATGGGCAAGTCCCTCAAGAATTCGGTTGCGCCCGACGAGATCTGCAACGATTACGGTGCCGACACTCTGCGTGTGTACGAGATGTCGATGGGTCCGCTCGACCAGTCCCGTCCGTGGGCGACCAAGGACGTCGTCGGTGCGTCGCGGTTCCTGCAGCGCGCGTGGCGTCTGGTGGTCGACGAGGAGAGCGGCGCTGTCCGCGTCGCCGACGCCGAGCCGGACGAGGACACTCTGCGGGCACTGAACAAGGCCGTCGCCGGCGTGACCGACGATTATGCCCATCTGCGCGACAACACCGCGATCGCGAAGCTGATCGAGTACACGAACCATCTGACGAAGCAGTACCCGTCGGGTGCGCCTCGCGTCGCGGTCGAGCCGCTCGTACTCATGATGGCCCCGGTCGCGCCGCACGTCGCGGAGGAGCTGTGGTCGCGGCTCGGGAACTCCGAATCGCTCGCACACGGGCCGTTCCCGACCGCCGACGAGAAGTGGCTGGTCGAGGACACTGTCGAATACCCGATCCAGGTCAACGGTAAGGTCCGTAGCCGCCTCACAGTCCCGGCCGACGCGAAGCCGGATGCGATCGAGGCAGCGGCGCTGGCCGATGCGAAGATCGTGGATCTGCTCGAGGGCGCCGCGCCGCGCAAGGTGATCGTGGTGCCCGGCAGGATGGTCAACATCGTGAAGTAGGTGTCGCGTTCGTGCATCGCGATCATCAGATCCACGCGGTTTTGATAGCTTGGCGGATGGATCTGCTCCTGCCGAGCGCCCCGATCCCCGCCCCGATCCCCACCGGGAGGAAGTGACTTTCGCGCTGTGAACAAGCAACTCGTCGCCGGACTCGCGTGCCTCACCGTGTGCGCGTTGAGCGCATGCGGTGCCGATTCCGGTAGTGCCGAGACCGACGCGCCGTCCACGCCGTCGTCTGGAGTCGTGCCCTCGGAGGTGGTCCTCTCCGATGTCGATGCCCCGGCGGGTTACATCCATGCAGATGTGGCGGAAACGTTGGACTCGGATATGGGCGAGGTGAGCAACGACGAGGTGATCGCGATGTTCACCGAGATCCGCGACAGCACCGTCACCGACCCCGAGGCGTGCAGCGTACTCGTGCCCACCGCGGTGGACACCGTGCTGCGCCTCGACGAGGACCGGGCCGGCACGGCTGTCTCGGAGTACGCCTCCGACGGCACCGACGGATCCAACAGCGCCGTCACCATCATGGTCACCACGAGTGACACCGGGCCCCGGGTGCCCGAGAACCTCGACGGGTGCGCGAGTTTCACCCGGACGAGTTCGTCCGGCGACACCGAAGCGTCTGTCACCTACCGGGTCTCCCCGCTGGACCTCGACGTGGAGGGAGCCGACGGTCTGATCGCTGCCCGCGCGGAGGCGGATCAGGGCGGGGCAGCAGAGTCCACCGCCCTCGTCGCCGGGACGGTCGACGGCGTGTACTTCCAGATCAATGCCACCGGACCGGTCGACGATCAGCTGGTCAGCGACCTCGCGGCAAAGCAGATCGGTAAAATCGAAGGAATCTGAGTAACGCCGAACGAGCAGTGGTCTCGACAGTTCCAGCAGAACCTGGTATCTCTGGAAACAGCGTCGCGTGTCGATGACGGACTGCGTCAGGCATGGAGGCGTCGAACCCTGAGGGATTCCTCTTGACTATCTCGCTCAACCACACCATCGTCGCTGCCAAGGACAAACAGCACTCGGCGTATTTCCTGACTACCCTGTTCGGGCTCCCTGATCCGGTACCGGCCGGGCATTTCCTGGCCGTTCAGCTCGCCAATGGGGTCACTCTCGATTTTGCCGAGCCGCCGCCACACGTCGACGTCTCGTCTCAGCACTACGCGTTCCTGGTGTCGGAGGACGACTTCGACAAGATCTACGGGCGCATCCTCGATCAGAAGCTCGAGCACTGGGCCGATCCCCGGCAGTCTGCGCACGGGATCAACCGAAACGACGGCGGGCGTGGGACCTACTTCCTCGACCCGTCCGGTCACTACCTCGAAATCATCACGCGGCCATACGGTTCGGGCGGGTAATGGACCGCGTGGTATGGGCGGTCCGGCCTATCCCACAGTGGCGGGGTGGGAGCGGGCGGCGAGGTCGCGGATGAAGCGGGCGATTTCGGCGGGTTTCTCTTCGGCCATGAAGTGGCCGGCCTCGATGGGCTCATACGTCAGGTCGGGTGCCCATACCCGCCAGAGCGCCGCAGCGTCGAACCCCAGTTGGGCGCCCCAGTCCTGGGAGATCACTCCGACGGGCATGGTGAGTTGTTTGCCTGCGTCGCGGTCCTCACGGTCCATGTCGAGGTCGATGCTCGCTGTGGCGCGGTAGTCGGCGACGATGGAGTCCACAGAATTGACCGAGCTGTCGATGTAATGCCGGCGGGCCTCGGGCGGGAACGTCGAACCATCGGTGTCCCAGGCGTCCAGGAACGAACCGAAGAACTCGGGTCCGACGGCGCGGATCATCTTCTCGGGGAGACCTGTGGGCTGTGCCATGAGGTAGAGGTGCCAGGCGACCTTGGCGTCGACGCCGTGCAGGACGTCCCAGGTGTCCAAGGTTGGCAGCACGTCGAGGATCCCGAGAAACTGCACCGACTCCGGATGGTCGAGTCCTGCGCGAACGCCGACGAGGGCGCCTCGGTCATGGCCGATCAGGCCGACACGGTCATGGCCGAGCGCTTCGGCTATGCGCAGGATGTCTCGGGCCATCGTCCTCTTCGAGTAGGTCTGCCGGCTCTGTTCTGCCGGTTTGGCGCTCTCGCCGTACCCGCGCAGGTCAGGGATGATGACCGTGTGCTGTTCAGTGAGCTCATGTGCGACGTGACGCCACATGTAGTGCGTCTGCGGGAATCCATGGAGGAGGACGATTGCGGGCCCGGTACCGGCTACGGCGACGTTGAGGTCGACTTCGCCGTCTCCGGGTAGCGTCCGGTAGCGGAATCCATTGATGGTCAGTTGGTTCACGGGGTGTCCTTCGAAGCGGTGTCGGTCGATCGGGCAGCCGGATGGCCCGAGAAGATGCCCGCGGGAAGTGAATGTTCCGCGGAAGGTGTGGCACGTAACGCAGGGATCAGGACGGTGTCGACGAGGGCTTCTAGGTAGCGGTCGTCGATCTCCAGTCCGTTGAGTCGCCGAAGCAGGATCACGGCGCCGGCGACTTCTTCGAACGGGAACGGGTCGGTGCCCTCGTGCGGCAACTCCCCACGACCGACGGCCGCCTGAACGACGGTCTTCGGTAGCCGGGCCCCGGTCGGCCCCACGGATCGTTCGATTTCCTCGCAGAGTTCCGGATCCTCGAGGCCGGCTTGGAGCAGCAGCATCGCGGTCTGGCTATCTGCAGAGCGCATGGACTGCACGAGGCGGCGACAGAGGGCGAGCAGGTCACCGCGCAAACTTCCGGTGTTGATTTCATCCGGCTCGTCGCGCCGTGAAGGGCCTGCTTTCAGAGCGGCAACCACTATGTCTCTCTTGGACTTCCATCGTCTGTAGAGAGTGGCCTTGGACGCGCCCGCCCGGCGGGCCACCTCTTCGAAAGTGACCCCGTCATAGCCGACTTCGGAGAGGAGTGAGATCACGGCAGCGAGGATCTCCCTCTCTCGTTGATCATCACGCGGACGGCCCACGCGATGAGTGCGTGGCCGGCGCCCGTCGAACTCGTCCTTACTGAGATACGGCACGTTTCGTATCGTAACAGCACTTGCGATGATCACCGCAACCTGCGACGACCCGGATCGCGTCTTCCGCCGGCGATCAACGTGTTCGGTCGATATCGCTACCGAAGGTGCTCGTGCACGAAGTCGAGCACGTCGCCGAGCACCTCGTCGCGGTTCGTCTCGTTGAAGATCTCGTGTCGCGCACCGGGGTACACCTTCGATGACGAATCGCGACCGGCGAACATGGCCCAGCCGGTGGTAGTGCCGTCGAGAGGGACGAGACGGTCGTCGCTGCCGTGTAGCCAGAGCACGGGCACGGTGTCGACCGTCCCCGTCGTGGTGATGGTGTCGAGGCAGTCCTTCATCGCCTCGAGGGTGGGTCGCTTGAAGGGGCCGTGCCACACGAGCGGATCGTCGATGTAGGCGCGCCCCACCCCGGGGTCGCGCGACAGCGTCGACGGATCGATCGGGGTATCGGGGATCTCCTCGGCGGCAAGAAGGGTGTCGACGGTGGCCCACGTGCCGAGTACCGGGCCCGACAGGACGACCGCGGCGAGCTCGTCGCCGTGGATCTGGGTGTAGCGCGCCGCGATCATGCCGCCCATCGAATGACCGATGAGCACGACGGGGAGACCGGGGTGTTCGCGTCGTGCAGTGATGTCGAGGAGTCGGAAGTCGTGGACGACGTCGTCGAAGCTCTCGACGAGCACCCGCTGCCCGTCGCTCAGTCCGTGCCCGATGTGGTCGACGGCGTACACCACGGCGCCGTCGGAGGTCAGGCGGGTCGCGACGTATCCGTACCTCCCGGAGTGCTCCCCGTAGCCGTGGCACAGAAGTGCTATGTAGCGGGGCGACTCCGGTTCCCAGCGTCGTGCCGCGAGCATGACGGAATGGCCGGCCAGAGTGAAGGCGGTGTCTGCTGAGGAGTCGGAGTCCGGAGAGCCAGAACGGTCGGTGAAAGCAGGGTCGGTGCGCATCAACTGCATTCCTGTCCTGGGAGTCAATGGTGCGCACAAGGATCGCACGTTCCCGCTCTGGTCGAGGGCGGGATCGTGCACTACTCTCCGAAATGGAACATGTTCTAAGACTTGAAGGGGGCACCATGGCACCGACCCGTGACGCGATCCGCGACACTGTCGAGAACTACGTCCGCGCGGTGGCGAAGGGCACCACGGACGACATCCTCGCGCTGTATGCGTCGGGTGCGACCGTCGAGGATCCGGTCGGTACCCCCACGCGCACCACCGAGGCCGAGATCCGCGAGTTCTACAGCATGATCGAATCGCTCGACCAGACCGGCGAGGTGCTCACCGTCAAGATCGCCGACAACAATGCCGCCTTCCTGTTCCGCCTGGTCACACACGTCGGCGAACAGAATCTGGTGATGGAAGTCGTCGACGTCATGACATTCGACGACGACGCGAAGATCACCAGCATGAGGGCCTATTGGAGCCAGGACGATATGCAGACGGTGCCAGCAACCTGATGCCGGTTCGCACGCTCGAAGTCGATGGTTTCACGTGGAACATTCACGACGAGGGCGTTGGGCCCGCGGTCGTGCTGTGCCACGGATTTCCCGGTCTCGGCTACAGCTACCGTCACCAGATCGAGACGCTCGCCGCGGCGGGTTACCGTGCCGTAGCCCCGGACATGCCGGGCTACGGACACACCGACCGGCCCGGGGACGTCGAGGCGTACACCAACGTCGCAGTGTCGGACCGATTGACGAGCCTCCTCGACGCACTCGACATCGATCGGGCCGTGTTCGTCGGACACGACTTCGGCGCGCCCGTCGCGTGGACGATGGCCCTGCGGCATACCGATCGAGTGGCCGGCCTGGTGTTGCTCGCGGTGCCGTACGCGCCGGATCGAATGCCTGCGCCACCCACCGAGCTGTACGCCGCGATGGCGCGCAAGCACTTCCTGCATCTGCACTACTTCCAGCAACCAGGTGTGGCCGAAGCCGAACTCGATCCACGCGCGGCAGAGTTCCTCCAGCGCGTGTTCTTCGCACTCTCGGGCGAGTACCGGTACCTCGACATCTGGAATCATCCGTCGGAGGGGTACGGCTACCTCGATGTGCTGCCGACGGCGCCGGACCTCCCGTGGGACTGGCTCAGTGCAGCAGAACTCGACCACTACGCGAGAGAGTTCTCCCGCACCGGATTCGGTGGGGGGCTGTCGTGGTACCGCGCGTACGACGCGAACTGGAAGGCGTCGGCACAGTACGAGGGTGCGAGCGTCACGGTCCCGACATTGTTCGTTGCAGGTGCGTCCGATCCGGTGATCACCATGTCCGGGCCGCGCGCACTCGACCGGATGCGGCAGACAATCCCGGACCTGCGGGGTGTGCATCTCCTCGATGACGCCGGACATTTCGTACAAATGGAGCGTCGCCGGGAAGTCGACGCCCTACTGCTCGACTTCGTAGCAGACGTGTATTCCCGCAAACGATCCGAATAACCGACGCGGTAGGCACTGCCGTCCTAGGCTGACGAACGTGGCCACCGACACCGCAGTACGCGGATTCGGAATGGTGCTCGCCTTGACTGCGCTCGTGGCAGGTGCGTGTTCGTCCGGCGGCTCCGGTTCTCCGGATCCTGTACGACTCGACATCGCGACCGCGCAGGGCGACCACCCCTGGACCGGACTTCTGCTGCCGGCCCAGGTTCCCATTGCGGTTCCGCCACCTCCCGGCGATGCCCTCGCCGAGTCCGGAGACCCGGTATCGCGGGACGGGACGGCCGCAGTCGCAGGCGACCGTGTCGCGCTCTACGGGGGAAGCCTCCACCGGGAACTGTGCGACCGGAACGAACTGGTCGCGACCTTGACCAGCGACGCGACGAAGGCGCAGGCATGGAAGGCCAAGGTCGGCGCTGACGACATCCTCGAGTACACGAGCGCCCTCACCCCCGTGCTGCTCCGCGCGGATACTCGCGTCACCCGCTACGACTACATCGACGGCACGGCCCAACCCGTTCAGGCGGTTCTCGAGACGGGGACCGTGGTGCTCGTCGACGACCACGGGGTGCCACGGGTGCGGTGCGCGCGCGGTAACCCACTGTCACCACCCATCCTTGCAAGTGACACCGACATCGAGGGCACCGAGTGGGCGGGATTCGATCCCGAAAGACTGTTCATCGTGCAGGCTTCCGCCGCGGCGGTGAACGAGTTGAAAGTCGTCGACATCACCACCGGCGACCTGCTCGCGGTGCCGATAGGTGCAGGCCCGCTCTCCCCGGTCGCCCCGCCACCGAGCCCCTCCGAGCCTTCCGAGACCGCGGAGACACCCGACGCCGCCCCGCAGAACCCGGCACCCGCGCCGGTGCCGCCCCCAGCGCAGTCCCGGGTCGAGGCGCCACCGCCACCCCCGGCGGCACCCCAGCCGGAACCGCCGCCACCCCCGGCGCCCGAACCGGTACCGCCACCTCCCCCGGCGCCCGAACCGGTACCGGAAATACCCCCGCCGCCTCCACCCGCGCCGGCGCCTGCTCCGGCACCACAGCCGCCGCAGATCCGGATCAATGTGCCGGGTGGGCCTCCGGTGGTGATTCCGTTACCGTTCTGAGTGCGTGCTCAGGACGCGGGCGGCGACCACGGCCGCAGGATGATCTCGGCCGGATGCGCGTCGGCGGGTGTCTCGACTGCATTCCGGACGGCACGCGCCACCGTCGACGCCTTCAGGAAGCGCGACGGGTCGTAGTCACTGCCCTCGGTGGCGACGATCGCACGCTGCATGTCGGTGTCGATGCGACCGGGATGCACCGACGTCACCCGCAGCGCCGGTTCTTCGAGGCGCAGCGCGTCGCCGAATGCGCGCAGCGCGAACTTGCTCGCGGCATAGGCACCCCATCCTGGGTTCGCTCGGATACCGGCCCCCGAATTGATCAGCACGACGTGTCCGTTCGTGGACCGCAAGGCCGGGAGCAGTAGCTGCGTCAGCGCGACGACGGACAGGAGATTCGCGTCCAGCATGTGTCGCCACTGTTCGACGTCACTGTCCGCGATGGTGCCGAGTTCGGCTGTGCCCGCGTTGTGGACGAGGACGTCGAGTCGCTCGATCCCGGCTGTCGCGGCGATCAGCGCATCGTGATCGAGCAGGTCGACGGGCCACGGAGTGGTGCCGGGGAGTTCCTCGGTGATCGCGGTGAGCGAATCGGGCCGGCGGGCGCCGAGGAGAAGATCGTGGGTGGGGGCAAGTTCGCGGGCGATCGCGGCGCCGAGGCCGCGACTCGCTCCGGTGATGAGGGCGCAAGGTCGCATCCGATCACACTAGGACGATCACAGTGCGACCGAAACGACCCGGCGGTCAGCGGACGGCGAGGATCTCGGCGAGTGTGTCGTCGGGAGGCGTCGACACCGCGGGGTCACGGGGAAAACGGAGTTCCAGGAATGCCTTCGGACGCGACAATACCCATTCGCGCAGATGACTGCGGACCTGCGAAACGGGTCGTGCCCGCCCGTCCGCGACGACACCGGTCGCGTCGATTCCCGCACGCAGGCACAACGCGACCGCCCGCGGCAGATGAAACCGCTGTGTCGCGATACTCGCCTCCCGCACTCCGAACGTGCGCACAGCGCGTTGCGCGGTGTCGAACGTGTCGAGACCGAATGGGTCTGCGACGATGCGGTCGCGGTCCACGCCGTGTTCGACGAGGTAGTCGATCATCGCGGTGATCTCGTTTCCGGAGCGTCCCGCGGCGTCCCCGGAGACGAGGACGGCCCGCGCGCGTCCGTCCCGAACGAGCGACACCGCGACGTCGAGCCGTCCGCGCAGGAATCCACCGGGTCGTCCGTCTCGTACCCGTGCGCCGGGCACGATCACCACGGGGGCATGCGGAGCGTCGGCGAGGCTGTACATCCGGCCCTCCGCAGACGACGCGACCTGCACGGACACCCACACGAGCGCCGGTACGGCTGCGGCGCATCCGGTGAGCAGCACCATCCGACGTCTCGACATGGGCTCCACATTACGGAGCGCAACCCGTGCGGGCGCGTCCACAATGGGGCCATGGACCCGGTGGCTGCACTTCGCGAGGTCGCGTTCTGGCTCGAGCGTCAGCACGCGTCGACCTACCGCGTACAGGCGTACCGGAACGCGGCCGACGTGATCGCGGGACTGTCCGACATCGCCCGGCAGCGACATCGCCGCGCGAACGACTGGACCGAACTCGCCGGCATCGGCCCGAAGACCGCGACGGTGATCCGGGAAGCGTTCGACGGTGTCCCCGACTACCTGCAGAGCGTGCGCGAGGACGCCGAACCGATCGGCCTGGGCGGGCGAGAGCTTCACGACGCGGTGAAAGGTGATCTACACACCCATTCGGATTGGTCGGACGGCGGCAGCTCCATCGATGAGATGCAACGGGCCGCCACGACGATGATCGGCCACGAGTACCTGGCCCTGACCGATCACTCCCCCCGCCTGACGGTGGCGAACGGGCTCAGCACCGAACGCTTGCACACGCAGTTGTCCGTCGTCGCCGAACTCAATGCGAGCGCGCAGGGCACCAGGATCCTCACGGGCATCGAGGTGGACATCCTCGACGACGGGTCGCTGGACCAGGACGACGGGCTGCTCGCCGAGCTCGACATCGTCGTGGCGAGCGTGCACTCGAAGCTGCGTGACGACCGGTCGACGATGACGAAGCGGATGTTGCGGGCTGTGGAGAATCCGAACGTGGACGTTCTCGGGCATTGCACCGGTCGGCTCGTCACGGGTGGCCGCGGACAGCGCCCCGAGTCGACGTTCGACGCGGAGGCCGTGTTCACGGCGTGCCGCGACTACGACACCGCGGTGGAGATCAATTCGCGTCCCGAGCGCCGCGATCCACCGTCGCGGTTGATCGATCTCGCGCTCGATATCGGGTGCCTGTTCGCGATCGACACCGACGCGCACGCCCCGGGTCAGCTCGATTGGCTCGGCTTCGGGTGCCAGCGCGCGACCGAGCGCGGCGTCGAACCCGACATGGTGGTCAATACGTGGCCGGTGGATGGTCTGCTGGCATGGGCGAGTCGGTAAGGGCAGGGCGGTAGGAGTGAGCGTGGAACATGTAGATGTACTGGTCGTCGGTGCCGGGCTGTCGGGCATCGGTGCCGGATTCCGGCTGCAGACTCAGTGTCCCGACCGCACCTATGCAATTCTCGAGGCACGCGACAGTATCGGCGGTACGTGGGATCTGTTCCGGTACCCTGGGATTCGGTCCGACAGTGACATGTATACGCTCGGATTCCCGTTTCGGCCGTGGCGCGGCGAGAAGTCGATCGCCGACGGCGCGAGCATCCTGCAGTATGTGCGTGACACCGCCGCGGAGTACGGCATCGACACCAAGATCCGGTTCGGGCACCGCGTCGTCTCGGCGGCGTGGTCGAGTGCCGACGCGCGGTGGACTGTCCGAGTGGATTCGGGCGGTAAGGAAACCGAACTGACCTGCACCTTCCTGTATCTCTGCAGTGGGTACTACAGCTACGAATCCGGTTACCTGCCCGACATTTCCGGCCTCGACGATTTCGCCGGAACCGTCGTGCATCCCCAGTTCTGGCCCGGCGACCTCGACTACGAGGGCAAGAGGATTGTGGTGATCGGCAGTGGCGCCACCGCGATGACGCTCGTACCCTCGCTTGCGGAGAAAGCCGAGCACGTGACGATGCTGCAGCGTTCACCGTCGTATGTGATGTCGTTGCCGTCTCGCGATCCGATCGCAAATCGCATTCGGAAGTATATGCCCGACAAGCTGTCCCACGGGCTGATCCGGGTGAAGAACACGGTGACCAATCTCGGCTTCTACCAGCTGTGTCAGCGTTTCCCGTGGGTGGCGAAACCGGCATTGCGCAGGCTCGCGAAGCGTCATCTGCGCGACGAGTCGACGGTGGATCCGCACTTCTCCCCGAGTTACCGGCCCTGGGATCAGCGCCTGTGCCTCGTGCCCGACGCCGACCTGTTCAAGGCCCTCAACGCGGGTACCGCAGACATCGTGACCGACCACATCGACACCGTCACCGAGAAAGGTGTGCAGTTGATGTCCGGCGACCATCTCGATGCCGAGATTCTCGTGACCGCGACCGGGCTGCGTCTCGTACCCGCGGGCGGAGTCGAATTCACGATCGACGGTGACGCTGTGGAACTCCCCGAGCACTACACCTATCGCGGGATGATGCTCAGCGGCGTACCCAATCTCGCGCTGTGTCTCGGCTACACGAACGCGTCGTGGACGCTGCGTGCCGATCTCGCGTCGCTGTACGTGTGCCGCCTGCTCAACCACATGCGGGAAGGCGGGTACCGCGTCGCCCGGCCGCAATCGCATCACGACACGTCACCGCAGCCGCTGCTGGGGTTGACGTCGGGGTACGTTGCCCGTTCGGAAAGCCTTCTTCCGAAACAGGGTTCACGAAGTCCGTGGTTGATGCGGCAGAACTATCTGCTCGATCTACCCATGATGCGATTCGGCCGGATCGACGAAGCGATGGACTTCTCCTGATTCACCGCTTCTCGACGGTGCCGTCGGGATATTTCGCGAAGCGCCCGGCATCGGCGGCGTGGACGGGGTCCGGGCTCCCCCACGGCCAGCCTCCGAAGCCGGTGCGGCGATAGTCGTCGAAGGCCTGTTGGATACCGGCCTCGTCATTGAGGACGAACGGCCCGTACGACGCGACGGGTTCGCCGATCGGACGCCCCTGCAGCATCAGGATCTGAGTGGTGTCGTCGCCACCACCGAGCACGACGGGCGACGAGGCATCGACGACGACGCCGTGCCCTGCGCTCACCGACCGGCCGCCGATCTGCACCGGAGAACCGTTGTACACGTAGAGAACACGTTGAGTTCCGGATCCTGCAGCTACAGGGAGCGTCCACCGTGCGCCGGCCGACAGGTCGATGTTCCAGATCGCGACGTCGGTGTCGGAGCGCGAGGCCCACGAATGCGGCGGCGGGGCGGGAGCGGTTGCGTCGTCCAGAATGCCGGCGAGCACCCGGATCGACACGGTCCGATCGGCGTCGTCGGTGAATGTCACCGTCGGCGTGTCCTCGTTCCACAGCATCGAGAAGTGTGGGTCGGCGGTCTTGGATTCAGCCGGCAGATTCAACCAGATCTGGAACAGCTCGAGCGGATTGTCGTCGTCCTGGTTCAGTAGCGGAAACATCTCGCTGTGCACGACGCCGTGTCCGGCGGTGAGCCACTGCGTGTCGCCGCCGCCGAATCGGGCGGATGCACCGACGGAGTCGGAGTGGTCGATGAAGCCCGATCGCACGAACGTCACCGTTTCGAACCCGCGGTGCGGATGACCGGGGAACCCCGGAACGGTGGTCCCGTGGTACATGTTCCACCCCGAAGGATTGCCGAAATCCTGCCCCAGTGGGCGATCCTCGAGCGACGCATCCGGCCCGAGATCGGCGTTGCCGGCGGGATACGCGTCTACGTGGTGCGCGACGAACAGGAACGGATCGATCGTCTGCCAGGGTGAACCCAGCTCGAAAACCTGCAGGACGGGCGAGTGTGTCGAGGTCATGCAGGATTCAACAACTAGATTCGCCCCGGTGTTCCCGGCGGAGGCGCACCGGCGGCCTGCCGGGTTGCCTCGGCGTCGACGAGCACCTTCGACCCCGCCGCGAACGTGCGCGCCCCGCCGGTGTGCTTGATCTGTGCCGGCACCGCACCCCCGAGCAGATCTCGGGCCAGAGCATCGGACTCTCCGAGCGGCCGGTCGCTGCCTGCGATGATGAGATTGCCGTAGCGCCTGCCCTTGAGCATGGCCGGATCCGCGATCATCGCGGTGTGCTCGAACACCGAGCCGATCGTCGCGACCTCGCGTCGAGCCGTGGTCAGGTCGCGGGTGTCGCCGCAGTTCACGGCGTAGAGACCACCGGGGGCCAGCACTCGACGTACCTGCCGGGTGAACTCGACGGTCGTCAACGCAACCGGTGTCTTGGCGATCGCGAACACGTCACGGATGATGACGTCCCGCGTCGCGTCGGTGAGCGAGGTGAGGACCGACCGGGCCTCACCCACCCGGATCCGCAGCAGTGGGGCGCGTGGCAGGTCGAACCACTCACGTACCAGCTCGGCGAGGCGACCGTCGATTTCGACGACGACCTGCCGGGCTTCGGGATAGGTGGCGGCGAGATACCGCGCCATGGTGCACGCGCCGCCGCCGAGGTGCAGAGCACGCAGTCGCGTGTCGCGTGGGAACTGACTGTGCACCAGCATCGTGATCCAGCGCATGTACTCGAACTCGAGCAACGTCGGATCGTTCGGATCGATGTGGGAACTCGGGACTCCGTTGACCTCGAGTATCCATCCCGAGTCGCGGTACGGGTCCGCGAGCAGCTCACACGTGCCCGTATCGGTGTCGTACAAACCCGCGACCGGTTTCCGGCCCGACACAGTCGGCTCGGCCCGGCCAGTCCTGCGTCTGCCCATTCGACGAGCCTAGTACCGAAGCCGCAGAATAGGACGATGGCGGACCGCGGATTCACCTCCACCCAGCTCGCAGCGCGCGCTGCGTATCTCCTTCGCGGCAACGATCTGGGCACGATGACCAGCGCCGCGCCCAAACTGTACCCGCACATGTGGAGCTGGGACGCCGCGTTCGTGTCGATCGGATTGGCTCCGCTGAGCGTGGAGCGGGCCGTCGTCGAACTCGACACTCTGCTGTCGGCGCAGTGGTCGAACGGGATGATTCCGCACATCGTGTTTGCGGGTGGCGTCGACGGCTACTTTCCCGGCCCGTCACGGTGGGAAGTGAATCGGCTCGCGGCCCACGCGCCGCAGCGGGTCCAGACATCGGGGATCACTCAGCCGCCGGTCCACGCCATCGCGGTGCAGCGCATCCTCGACCATGCGGGCCGCCACGGTCGCAGCACTCGCGCGGTTGCGAACGAATTTCTCGATCGTCGTTGGCCGGATCTCATGCGCTGGCATCGGTGGCTCGCGCGCGCCCGGGACCTCAGCGGAAACGGCCGGGTCGCTGTGTTCCACGGTTGGGAGTCGGGCATGGACAATTCGCCGCGATGGGACAGCGCCTACGCGAACGTCGTCGTCGATGCCCTGCCGCAGTTCCGTCGTGAAGACCTCGACCATGTGACCGATCCGGGTGAGCGCCCCAGCGACGTCGAGTACGCCCGCTACCTGTGGTTGCTCGAGGAAATGAAGACCGCACGGTACGACGATGACGCACTCGCGAACGGGATGAGTTTCGCGGTGGAGGATGTGTTCGTCAGCGCAATATTCGCGCTGTCCTGCGAAGTCCTCGCCGGCATCGGCGAGGAGCATTCGTGCCCCCATGCGGATGTGCGCGCACTCTACGAGTGGGCCGGGGTGTTCCGGCGTGGCGTCGCGGAGTCCACGGATCCGCGAACGGGCGCGGCGAAGGATTTCGATCTGCGCAGCGGAAAGTGGGTGGCCACCGACACCATCGCGATGTTCGCGCCGCTGTTGAGCGGCGGCCTGGACCGTACGGCAGAGCGTGCGCTGCTCCGTACGTTCGAGGGTCCGAAGTTCTGCGGGCATCCCGATGTGCGGTATGCGGTACCGCCGTCCACATCTCCGGTGTCCGTCGCCTTCCGATCCAGGGAATACTGGCGCGGTCCGGTGTGGCCGGTCATGACGTGGTTGTTCTCGTGGGCGTTCGCGCGTCGCGGCTGGGCCGAACGCGCGAACGCCCTGCGAGCAGAGGGGCTACGGCAGGCCAGTGACGGCTCGTTTGCCGAATACTATGAGCCGTTCACCGGGGAGCCGTTGGGGAGCATGCAGCAATCCTGGACGGCTGCAGCGGTTCTGGACTGGCTGGGATGAGTCGGCGGCATCAGACACCGATCTGGCCGCCGCCACTCTTCCACGCTGCCACCACGGACGGCCGCGGCTGCGAGTCGCCGCCGTCAGGCCAGTTCGAACCGGGGCTGTCCCACGAGGCGTCGTCCGTCTCGCCCGGATGCTGGACACACACGACGACACGGCTGTCCTCGACGATCGGTCCACAGGTCTCAGCACCGATCGGTACGGTGAGGAACTGCTTGGTTTCGCCGCGACGTGGTCCGTCGAGCACCACCGCGAACAGGCCGTCATTGGAGCCGAGAGCGTTGCCGTCGGTGGAGATCCACAGATTGCCGTGCGGGTCGAACGCGAGATTGTCGGGGCACGAGATCGGACTGACCTGCGACTTGTCGAATCCGCCGAAGTACGTGTCGGCGGTGGAGGGGTCGCCGCAGACGAGCAGCAGGTTCCAGGTGAACGAGGTGCCGGCATGGTCGTCGTCGATCTCGAGGACCTGGCCGTCCTTGTTGTTGTTCCGCGGGTTCGCTTCGTCGGCTCCCGGGTTGTCGTCGACCCCGCGCTTGCTGTTGTTGGTCAGCGCCACGTAGGCCTTGCCCGTGACGGGGTTGGCCTCGAAATCCTCGGGGCGGTCCATCTTGGTGGCGCCCACCTTGTCGCCTGCCTGGCGAGTGAACACCGCCACCTCGTCGGCGCTCATGCCGTCGACGAGCGACTCGCCGGTGCCGTCCTCGTTGGTGCGCAGCAAAGGAATCCAGGTTCCGGTGCCGGTGAAGGCACTGCCCTCCGGCAGAGCGCCGGAGCCGTCGACGACATCGGGGTTGTCGCCCTCGAGTACTGCGACGTAGAGCGTGCCGGCATCGAGCAGCGTCATGTTGTGTGCCGTTGCTGCGCGTGAGTTTCCGTCCTGCATCCGGCGGGACGAGACGAACTTGTACATGTAGTCGAAGCGCTCGTCGTCGCCGCTGTATGCGACGACCGTACCGTCGTCGGTGACATAGATCGTGGCGGCCTCGTGCTTGAAACGACCGAGCGCGGTGTGCTTGACGGGCGTCGAGGCGGCGTCGAACGGATCGACCTCGACGACCCAGCCGAACCGGTTGACCTCGTTGGGCTCCAGAGCAACATCGAATCGGGGATCGAAGCGCTCCCACTTGCGGTCGGATGCCGCACCTTCGATGCCGTACCGAGCGAGGCGCTCCGCGCCGGCGGGGTCGGTGACCGTCTCGGCGTTCGCGAAGTACTGGTTGAAGTTCTCCTCGCCGGACAGCACGGTGCCCCACGGAGTGACGCCACCGGCGCAGTTGTTGAGCGTACCGGCGACCCTCGTGCCGGTGGGATCGGCAGCGGTCTTCAGGAGGTCGCTGCCTGCTGCCGGCCCGGTGACCAGGAACTCGGTGGTTCCGGTGATTCGTCGGTTGTACTCACCGAATTCCGGTGTGAGACGTCCTGATCCGGCTTCTCCCTTGACCTGTACGACGGACAGGCCGTGGTTCGCGATTCCGATGCGAACCTGCTCTTCCGTGGGATTGTCCTCGTCGTACCCGGCGAACATGAACGGTTCGGTGGTGTACTCGTGATTGACGACGAGCAGGTACGTGTTCGCGACGCCGTCGACCGGCAGGAGTCCGGCGAAGTCGTTGTTGAACCCGAATTGCTTCTCTTGCGCCGCCGCAGTCTGATTCTCGATGTCGAACTCGGGAGCATCCGGGAGAACCTTGTCACCCCAACGGATCACGACGTCCTGCTCGTAACCTTCGGGTACGGTCACTGCATCGTCGGTGTTGGGAGCGACGGCCGTGAAGTCGGTACCGGCCGGGCTCGGACCGAGATCGACGGCGCCGTCTGCTGCGCCACCGCTGCTGCTAGCGGCCGAGGAATCGTCGGAACATGCGGCGAGCACGCCGCCTGCGCCTACGGCAAGGACGGCCATCGCGCCGCCGCGTAGCACCCCTCGGCGCGACATCGCGTGACGGACGATATCGCCGAAGTAGGCGCCGCCGGAGGTGTTGGGCACGTCGTGCGAGCAGGCGTCGCCGCACTTGTACTTGCAGGTGATGTTCGAGCGCGACGATTTGCCGTCGTGCGTGACGATCAGAGGTAGTTCTTTGCGGGCCACGGGGCTGTCTCCCTTATCTCCTAGGTACAACCGTGGGACCGTAGGACCCGGAAGCAAGTCGAAGGCAACGAGAAGGTGAACGCAGGGTAGGTGTTCCGAAGGTCACGGACCAACTGTTGGGCCGGTTGCCGGTCCAACTCCGATGTCGTCCTCGGTGTTCTCGCCGGGCACCAGGTCGATGAACGGTGCGATTCGCTTGGTGATCGCGTCGTTGTACGCCTCCGGCGCTTGAATCGGATTGGCGTGACCGGTGCGATCGAGCTTGGCGACCAGAAGGGTGCCGTCGACGCCGCCGGAGTGCTCGATGAGGGCCTGCTGTGTGTAGTCGGCGTCCACGACAGGGTCGTTCGATGCGTTCCGTGGTCGCACGAACACGATCGCAGGCCGCACCTTGTCGTCCTGCCGGGCGGAGAGCGCCCTCAGGTTGTCGGACGCACCGGATGCGACGATCGCCCGGAACTGCGATTCGATCAGACCGTTGCTCGCGGCGTCGGTCGACAGGATCTTGTCTTCGAGAACCTCGTCGACGACGTCGATGAATTCGGAACCGTCGATGCGCCGGTACCAACGATCGGACGGGAGGATGAACCTGTCCTGGCGTGCTGCGATCTCGACGAGCATCCTCATGATCCGGCTTTCGCGGGCGCCGGGGACCCAGCCGATCCAGCGCAGCAACTCCTCACCCGCATCGCGGCTGTCGGCGCGTACCGCGTGCAGGTCGATCGGTGTGCAGTCGAGGATCACCCCGAGCACCTCGAGCGGCGTGTCCTGATACAGATGATCGGCGACCTCGAGTGCGATGATGCCACCCATGCTGTGGCCGGTGAGGATCACCGAGTCGATACCCAGGGTCTCGGCGCGTGCGGCGACGAGACGGCTCACGACGGCGGTGTCGATACCGGAGTTGTCGTACTCGATTGCCCACACGTCCCCGAGCTCGCTCAGCGCGGGCAGGGCCGTCGCGGTATCGGTGGCGTCGAGATTACCGAGCCCGACGAGGTCGATGACGGCGGTGCCACGGTTGTCGGGGTCCTGCGCGTCGTAGATCTGATGAATCCGGGGCTGCGTCTCGGCGAGTTGTTCCCGCATGGGTGCGACGTCGAAATGCCAGTACTGCGTGTAGAGGGCGACGAACGGCACCGTGGCGATCGCGGTGCGCGCAAGGAACCGGCGCGTCCGACCGAACCGGCGCCAGCCGTGCCCGGTCCTCGTGTCGCGCAGGCGCCGCCGCCGGCGAGCGTTGTCCCAGTCGCCGGCGGTGCACGGTGGAAGCGTCGGTAGCGCGGGCATGCACCATCGATCGTACGAGACACATCGCGACCGCCGGTCGGCCCGCTCCGCGAAGCCAGGCGTCTGTGCTACGCCAGGCCCGCCAGCGACGGCGGCGAATTCTCATCGCGCCACGCGATCGCCTCGACCAGCGGCGCGAGGTCGTAGTCGGGGCCGCCGATACCGACGGTGAACAGACTGATGCCGGCCTCGACGTATGCCGCCGCGTGTTCGAGCCCCGGCCACGACGTCGACCGTTCGATCTCTGCCGGTGACCTGCCGACGTCGGCACAGCGCGCATCGAGGATCGCCGACTTCTCGGTGTGCGTGTCGAATTCGCCGAAGCTGTGCCAGATGTCGGCGTACTTCGCGACCAGCGGCAGCGTCTTCTTCGGGCCGCCGCCGCCGATGAGCAGCGGAATGTGCCGGGTGGGCCGCGGGTTGAGTGTGCCGAGTCTCGAAGTGATCCGTGGAAGGTACTCGGCGAGCAGATCGAGCCGTGATCCCTTGGTTCCGAACTCGTAGCCGTACTCGTCGTAATCCTTCTCGAACCAGCCCGAACCGATGCCGAGGATCAGACGGCCACCGCTGATGTGATCGACGGTGCGGGCCATGTCGGCGAGCAGGTCGGGATTGCGGTAGCCGCCGCCGGTGACGAGAGCGCCGATCTCGACGCGTTCGGTCTGCTCGGCCCACGCGCCGAGCATCGTCCAGCATTCGAAATGGGCGCCGTCGGGATCGCCGTACAACGGATAGAAGTGGTCCCAGTTGAAGACGATGTCGGCGCCGGCGTCCTCGGCGCGCAGCACCGTGTCGCGGATGACCCGGTAGTCGGGCTGCTGCTGGGGCTGGAGTTGGAGTCCGATGCGAATGGGGCGTGTCATGTTTTCAAGGTAGGCGGATCCGGTTCTCGGTGCAGTGTTGTCGGCCTGATTCCGGTACTGCGGTTGGTCGAGAGCACGGCGATGAGCAGCACCGTGTACACGATCGGATAGGCGGCCTGCAGCAGTGCCTGCACGACGGGCGATGCGGGGGTCATGAAGATGCCGATCGCCACCACGCCGTCGGGATACGACCGGTACCACGCGAGCAGCGGAAGCGCTGCGGCGATCGGCAGGAGGTATCCCCACCACCGGCCCCAGCGCAGGGCTTGATCCAGGCACAGGACGAGCAGGGGGATCACCCACACCCAGTGGTGTCCCCACGAGAACGGCGCCACCATCGGGGCGGTGAGTCCCGCGACGGTCAGACTCAGCAGGCGCTTGCCGTTGCGATGCGCGAGGTACGCCGCCCATAGACCGAGAAGTCCGACGGTGCCTGCGCACAGCAGCCACAGCCACATCGGGGGTTCCTCGGTGTGCAGGGTGCGGGCGAGGATCCCGCGGATCGACTGGTTGGCGGGCGACGAGATCAGCCCGATCCGTTCCGACCGGATGATGGTGCTGGTCCAGAATCGCCAGGAGTCCGAGAAGATCACGACGAAACCGAGAAGGACGGTGGCGACAAAAGTTGCCGTGGCCACAGCGGTTGCGCGCCATTGCCGAAGCGCCGCGAGATAGGCGATGAAGAACAGTGGGGTGAGCTTGAGACCCGCGGCGATCCCGACCCCGATCCCCCGCAGTCGGGAGTGACGGGGTCTCCCGAGATCCCACAGCACCAGGACCAGCAGCACGAGGTTGATCTGCCCGAGCCAGATCGTCATGCGCACTGGTTCGATCCAGGTGAACAGCACCGCGAGGAAGATGCCGATCAGCCGGGTCCGCCCGGAATCCCGGTAGCCGAGTTGCCGCCAGCACAGCCACACCGCGAGGTACACGAGCACGAGATTGGCCAGATTGAGCGCGAGCTCCGTGCCGCTGATCGACAGAACGGACAGCGGCACGAATGTCAGTGCGGCGAACGGTGGATACGTGAACGGCAGTGCGCCGTGCAGGACGAAGTCGTACAGCGATTCGGCGGTCCGGACAGTTGTGCCACCGTAACGGTAGACCTCGGCGTCGACGGTGTTGCCGAACAGTCCGTAGAAGGTGTCGAAGCCGAGCAGCCGATCGTGCGCGACGAACGCGACGGCTGCGGCCAAGCCCAGCACGGCGAGCAACCACCGGGGGTGGTTGCGTGCGCGTGCGGTGCCGTCCCTCTGTCTCATCGCTTCGAAATCTATGCCCGACTTCGGTGAACCACTCGGAAGGTGCGGGTGGGCGTGTCGACAGAGCCGGTTTCCGGGCGCATGGTGGATGGTATGCGTGTCACAGAACCCGCTGTACCGCCCGTAGGTCTGCGGCGTCGGCTCTTCCGCTCGCCGATCCGGTTGTACCGCTGGCACCTCGGTTTCCTGCTGGGCCGCCGTTTCCTGCTTCTCGAACACCGGGGTCGCAAGACCGGGAAACCTCGGTATGTCGTACTGGAGGTCGTCAACTACGACAACACGCACGACGGTTTCGTCGTTGCGGCCGGGTTCGGTGCCACGTCCGACTGGTATCGCAATCTGCGGGCCGATCCGCGTGTGCGCGTGGAGTCGGGTCGTGAGCGGGTCGCGGTCACCGCGGAATTTCTCGAGCCCGAAGAAGGTGCGCTGTTCTTCATGCACTACGCGGGCAAGCACCGCCGCATCGCGACGAGGTTGTCCGCGGCGATGGGATTCGAGGTCGACGGAAGTGATTCCGATTTCCGGGAGGCGGGGAGCCGTATCCGGTTCGTCCGATTGCGGCGCATGTGATCCCCGGGCGGGTCACCGGGTGTCGAGCGCTGCGTACTGCAGGGTGAGCCCCGACAGGAAGGTCTCGAGCACCAACTCGAAGCTGTCCTGGTCGATCTCGGCGGCGTACTCGCGGAGCCGATGTGCTTGCGACAGGTGTGGATAGCGCTCGTTGTAGGTGTCGATGTCGTCGATGAATCCGCCGGCGAACGAGGTGATCGCCGAGCCGACGACGATGTATTTGATCGAGGCGCCGATCATCGTCGCGGTGCGCGGTGGCCAGCCCGCGCGGGTGAGTCCGCCGTGAACCGCGTCGGCGCGGACGAGGGCGACGGGGCGGTCGCTCGGGCCGGAGGCGAGGAACGGAACCATGTTGGGGTGTTCGGCCAGGGCATTGCGGTAGGAGTGCGCCCAGGTGCGGAGGGCGCTTCGCCAATCGTCGGCGCAGAAGCCGCTGACGTCGACGTTCTCGGCGATGGTGGCGGCGATGTCGTCGAGCAGTTCGTCCTTGTTGGCGTAGTGGCTGTACAGGGAGGGTGCGCGTACGTCGAGTTCGCTGGCGATCTTGCGCATCGACAGGGCGCCCAGTCCGTGTTCGTCGATGAGGCGCAGCGTGGTGTCGCGGATGAGTTCCCGGCTCAGGATCGGGGTGCGTGGCCGCGCCATGCGCGTCTCCTTCCGACAGTCGTACTGGACAACCTTACAGTGTCAGGTTACCGTTTCGGTGTACCCGATAGCCAGCTACTCGCTGGTCTCCCTACCGGCACAACCGTGACAGAGGGCCACTATGAATCTGAAGCTCACCGACGACGAGCGCGCGTTCCGCGACGAACTGCGCACCTTCTACACCGCGGAGTTTCCCGCCGCCCTGCGTGAGAAGGTCGCGGCCGGTACGTCCCTGACCAAGGACGAGATGGTCGAGAGTCAGCGGATCCTCAACGCACACGGTCTGGCCGTCCCGAACTGGCCCGTCGAGTGGGGCGGTAAAGATTGGACTCCGGTGCAGCGCAACATCTGGCTCACCGAGATGCAGCTCGCGTCGGTGCCCGAACCACTCGCGTTCAACGCGTCCATGATCGGTCCGGTGCTCGCGCAATTCGCGTCGCAGGAGATGAAAGAACGCTTCCTTCCGGCCACGGCGAACCTCGACATCTGGTGGTGCCAGGGATTCTCTGAGCCCGAAGCCGGCTCCGATCTCGCGTCGCTCAAGACCCGCGCGGTGCACGACGGCGCCGACTACATCGTCAACGGTCAGAAGACCTGGACGACGCTGGGGCAGCACGCCGACTGGATCTTCTGCTTGGTCCGCACCAACCCCGATGTCAAGAAGCAGGCCGGCATCTCGATGCTCCTGATCGATATGAACACCCCCGGCATCACCGTGCGCCCGATCAAGCTGATCGACGGCAGCTACGAGGTCAACGAGGTCTTCTTCGAAGATGTGCGGGTGCCCGCCGAGAACCTCGTCGGTGAGGAGAATGCCGGCTGGACGTACGCGAAGTTCCTGCTGGGCAACGAACGCATCGGCATCACCCGCGTCGGCGCGACCAAGGTCAAGCTGGCTCGCGCCAAGAGCTTCGCCGCCGAGACCCGGCTCGGCGAGGGGACGCTCCTCGAGGATCCGCTGTTCGCCGCCCGCCTCGCCGAACTCGAGAACGAGCTGATCGCTCTCGAGCTGACCCAGCTGCGCGTCGTCGCCGGCTCCTCCGATGGCAAGCCGAACCCGGCATCGTCGCTGCTCAAGATACGTGGATCCGAGCTGCAGCAGGCCGCCAGCGAGCTTCTCGTCGACATTGCCGGCCCGGACTCGCTCCCCACCAGTTCCGACGACATCGATTCGCCGGAGTGGGCGCAGCTCACCACACCGACCTACCTCAACAACCGCAAGGTGACCATCTACGGCGGGTCGAGCGAAGTGCAGCGTTCGATCATCGCTTCCTCGATTCTCGGACTGTGAGGCCCAGGACATGAACTTCGATCTCGATACCGAACAGGACCTGCTCCGCAAGACCGTCCGCGACCTGCTCGCCGATGCGTACGACGTGGAGACCCGCAACCGTGTCGCCGAGGGCGAGCTCGGCTGGAGCCGCGAGGTGTGGCAGCAGCTTGCCGACCTCGGCGTGCTCGGCCTGCCGTTGCCCGAGAAGCACGGCGGAATGGGCGCCGGACCCGTCGAGGTCATGGCTGTGGCGACCGAGCTCGGCGCGGCCCTTGCCCCCGAACCGGTTCTCGACGCCGTGTACCTGCCGGGCGGACTCGTCGCGGAAGTCGGCAGCGACGACCAGCGCGACGACTTCCTGCCGCGCCTGTCCGAAGGTGCGCTGCTGATGGCGTTCGCGCACGACGAGCCGGGAACCCGCTGGCCGTCCACGACCGTCGCCACCACCGCTGTGTCCCGCGGCGACGTGTGGACCCTCACGGGACGCAAGAACCCTGTGCTCCACGGTGATTGCGCCGAGACGCTGATCGTGTCGGCGCAGCTGCTCGACGGCGGTGTGGGCCTGTTCGTCGTTGCTGGCGACGCCGACGGGCTCACCCGCACGGCGTACCACACCAACGACGAGCGTCGCGGCGCGCAGATCGTGCTCGACGGCGTCACCGCTACCCCGTTGGGTGAGGCCACCGATGCGTCGGCCGCGATCGTCGCAGCGCAGGTCCGGGCGCAGGCGGTGCTGTGCGCGGAGGCGACCGGCGCGCTCGATCGGGCGGTGCGCTCGACCGCGGATTACCTGAAGCAGCGCAAACAGTTCGGTGTGCCGCTCGCGACGTTCCAGACCCTGACGCACCGGGCCGCCGACATGTACGTGCAGTACGAACTGGCATCCAGCATGAGTCTGTACGCGACCATGGCGCTGGCCGACGGCATCGTCGACCCGGTGATCGCCTCACGTGCGAAGCTGCAGGTCGGGCGCTCCGCGCGCAAGATCGGGCAGGATGCGGTGCAGATGCACGGCGGTATCGGCGTCACTGCCGAACACTCGATCGGGCACTATCTGAGCCGGCTCACCGCAATCGAGCACACCCTCGGCACCATGGACGATCACCTGCGCGTGCTCGCTGCGTGCGTCGATGACTATGGCCGCGTCGAGATCGCCGGTATGTGAGGCGAACTCACACGCGCACGGCGATCCCTGATGCGCGCAACACGAACGCCGCCTCGGGCCCGATGATCTCGTCGACCAGTGTCAGGAACCGGTCGACGAATGCGGGTCCGTGGGCGGCTTCCGTCGGATCGTCCGGGTCCTGCGGGTCGAGATGGTGTGCCAGCTCGTGCAGCACCACGAGTTCGCGGAACGCCCACGCCTGGTTGCCGCGATGCACGGGGAGAGCAATGGTGGCGCAGTCGTTTTCGTAATGTGCGGCGGTATTTCCCGACCGCGCACGTACCCGTACCGGTAGCGCCGAACGCGGCCAGCGTGTGCGGACCCAATTCAGAGCGAGCACCTTGTCGACGTACTGCTGTGCGGACTCGAGCGATGCGAATCGTCGTTCGACGGGCAGCGTGACGTGGGACCCCGCCACCTCGACGGTGCGCAGGCCGCGTTCATCGGCGAGATCGAACATGCGCCGCACCAGCGACTCCGCCTCGTATACGGATGTTTTCTGTGTGTCGCGCACTCTGGTCACCGTTCCAGTCTCCTCGCCGCGGGCGGTAGCTCGGGTGAGTTGCCGAGTTGCGCCGTGCGTCCGGCGCGATCTCCGGCGCGTTGCGCATCGGTGGATCGCATGGCCACACGGTTCCCTCGCCAGCTTCCTCGGGCCTGCGAGGTGGTGCGGTAGAACTCGCGCAATTCGAGCTCCTTGCCGCGCAGGACGAGAGCGGTGCCCGGTGCCGATTCCTCGGCTTCACGCTCGGTGTCCTGTTTCGCTTCGGCGAGGCGCGCGCCGATCCGTGCGGCGAATGCCGACTGGAAGTTCAGGCGTGCGGTGACGCCTGCGATCGGTTTCCGTACTTTCGTGCGGACCTGCCTGCCACCGCGGCGCTCGATCACCGTCTGCACCGTCGTTTCGGTCTTGTAGGTGCCCAAACGCAGGTAGGAGTCGGATGCCCGCACCATCTGCACCAGCAGCGACGAGTAGAGGGCCTCACACACGTCGATGTCGTCGGCGAAGCCGTACGCGTAGATCACCGTGGAGGTGGCGGTGATGTCGCACTGCACGTCGTTGGCTGCCGCGATCGCGAGAAACAACTGCGCATAGGTGCGCAGCCCCTTCTTCCCCGCGTCTCCGATCGTGATGAGTCGCTGGACCGGTGTTGCCCGACGTTCCTTGGCGGTGGCGTGGGCGCGGGCCACCGCGAGATCGACCGAGGCCGAGGTCGCGAGCCGCTGGGCGGCGGCGAGGAAGGCATCGGCTTCGTGTGGATTGTCGGTCGACTCCGCCTGACGCAACAGTCCGCCGATGCGGGTCAGCATCTTGTCCGAACTCACGCGTCGAGCGTAGAGGGTCGGAGTGTCGATGATCTGGGCGACAGCGCCCTGCACTTGATCCGAAACCCGTGCGGAAGCCTTCCCCGACCGCGAAGATCAGGGGATGGACACCGCAGTCGAATTCGTCACCGACATCAACGACTGGTACTGGTACGCGGTCATCGCGCTCCTCGTGGGGTCCGGTCTGTACTACACATTCCGGTCACGGTTCATCCAGATCCGGCTGATCCCCGACATGCTGCGGTCCATCGTGGAGAAACCCGAAGAACTCCCCGACGGGGAGAAGGGGATCTCCGCATTCCGCGCATTTTCCATCTCCGCGGCGTCGCGGGTGGGAACGGGCAACATCGCCGGAGTCGCGATCGCGATCAGTATCGGCGGCCCCGGCGCACTGTTCTGGATGTGGGCGATGGCGCTGATCGGTGCGTCCACCGCCTTCGTCGAATCGACCCTCGCCCAGCTCTACAAGGTGCGCGACAAGGGTGCGTTCCGCGGTGGCCCGGCCTACTACATGCAATACGGGCTCGGCAAACGCTGGATGGGCATGATCTTCGCGGTCATCATCACGATCACCTACGGTTTCGTCTTCAATGCGGTGCAGACCAATTCGATCGTCGATGCTGTCGCAAGTTCGGCCGGCGAGAAGACAACGGGGTTGCAGGTCGGTGTCGGTCTCGTTGTGGCGGTTCTCGTCGCTGCGGTCATCTTCGGTGGGGTCCGGCGGATCTCGGGTGTGTCGCAGATCGTGGTGCCGATCATGGCCATCGCCTACCTGATCATCGGAATCATCGTGGTGGTCCTCAACATCGGTGAGGTCCCCGGCATGTTCCGGCTGGTGTTCGAGAACGCCTTCGGCATCCGTGAGATCGCAGGTGGCGGGTTCGGTGCCGCGTTCATGTACGGCATTCGGCGCGGCCTGTTCTCGAACGAGGCGGGTATGGGTTCGGCCCCGAACGCGGGCGCGACCGCATCGGTGTCGCATCCGGTGAAGCAGGGGCTCGTGCAGAGTCTGGGCGTCTACTTCGACACGTGGCTGGTGTGCTCGATCACCGGGTTCATCATCTTGCTGTCCGATCCGGATTTCGGCTCCGGACTCGAGGGCGCAGCATTGACGCAGAATGCGTTGGCGTTGCAGCTCGGCGACTGGACCGTGCACTTCCTCGCGGTCCTGATCTTCTTCCTCGCCTTCACGTCGGTGATCGGCAACTACTACTACAGCGAATCGAACATCGAGTTCCTCACCGGATCACGGAAGGCGCTGCCGTACCTGCGTGCGCTCGTGGTGGTGTGCGTATTCCTCGGAGCGATCGGCTCGGTCCCGCTCGTGTGGGCACTCGCCGACTTGGCAATGGGTGTGATGGCGACGGTCAACCTCATCGCGCTGATCCCGCTGTCCGGCGTCGCGTATGCGCTGTTCCACAATTACACCGCGCAACGCAAACAGGGACGGGACCCGGTCTTCCACCGCGGCGATGTCCCGGGGGTCCGTGGGATCCAGGTGTGGGGCGAGGACGACGCGCCGGTGACGGTGGACCCACAGGATGCACGGTAGATTCCCGTAGCGCACGAGCGTGTCCGCTTCGGAAAGGATCTGCGATGGCCTCGGTGACCTTCGACAAGACGACGTGTCTGTTCCCCGGTTCGAGTACACCCGCGGTCGACGCACTGGATCTCGAGATCGAGGACGGCGAGTTTCTCGTCTTGGTCGGGCCATCGGGCTGCGGCAAGTCGACGTCGTTGCGGATGCTCGCCGGACTCGAACAGGTCCACAGCGGCCGCATCCTCATCGGAGACAACGACGTCACCGCGCAGGATCCCAAGGAACGTGACATCGCGATGGTGTTCCAGAACTACGCGCTGTACCCGCACATGTCGGTGGCCGAGAACATGGGATTCGCGCTCAAGCTCGCGAAGACCCCGAAATCTCAGATTCGGGAGCGGGTCACCGACGTCGCGAAGATGCTCGACCTCGAGCAGTATCTCGACCGCAAGCCCAAGGCTCTTTCCGGTGGTCAGCGACAGCGCGTCGCGATGGGCCGTGCGATCGTGCGCGAACCGCAGGTGTTCCTGATGGACGAACCGCTGTCCAACCTCGACGCGAAACTGCGCGTCCAGACCCGCACGCAGATCGCGCAGCTGCAGCGGCGCCTCAACACCACCACGGTGTACGTCACCCACGACCAGGTCGAAGCCATGACCATGGGTGATCGCGTCGCGGTGCTCGACAAGGGCATCCTGCAGCAGTGTGCGTCGCCGCGCGTGCTCTACAACCGGCCGGCCAACGTGTTCGTCGCCGGATTCATGGGGTCACCCGCGATGAACCTGTTCACTCTCCCCGTCGTCGATCGCGGGGTCATGGTGGGCGATGTCCACGTCCAGGTGCCCCGCGACATCCTCGGACAGGTCAGTGAGTCGGAGGTGACGCTCGGTATCCGGCCCGAGCATCTCGAGATCGCCGAGGACGGGCTCGCCGTCGACGTGGATGTGGTGGAGGAACTCGGTTCGGACGCGTACGTGTACGGGAACGCCACGATCGGTGGGATTCGGCAGGAGATCGTGGCGCGGAGCGACTGGCGGACCCCGCCACAGAAGGGCGACCGTCTCCACCTGCGGTTCGACCCCAACCAGGTCCACGTGTTCAAGATGTCCGACGGCCTGCGCATCGGCTGATCGGAGGTGTTCGGGTGCTGCGGCTCCCGACACAGAACCGATCAAGGATGGGTGGAATGCCGACTTTTCCGGGTGGCCCGTGCCACAGTAGTGGCCGGTGTCGGTGACCGAACGGTTACCGGCGAGTTGATTTTCCGAACTCACACGGGAGATGTTCATGGTTTCGAAGAAGAAGGCGATGCGCAGAGCCGTCGTCGCCGCCTCCTCGGCGGCGCTGCTGGTCCTGACGGCGTGCGGCTCCGACGACGGCGGCAGCGACGACGCCTCGACCGACACGGGCGCCGCATCCAGCGAGGGTCGCGGCCCCATCACCATCGTCGAGGGGCAGGACCCCTTGAACGCTGCGCTCGAGAACATCATCGCCGACTGGAATGCCGAGAACCCCGACGAGCAGGTCACCTTCAAGCCGCTCGCGCGCGAGGCCAACGACCAGTACGCCGACATCGCGCAGCGAATGCAGGCGCAGAGCGACGAATACGATCTCGTCGCCGTCGACGTCACCAACACTGCCGAGTTCGCCGCCAACGGGTGGCTGCTGCCCCTCGAGGGCGACAACGCGATCGACACCGCCGGTCTGCTGCCCGCGACCGTCGAATCGGGTACCTACAACGGCACCCTGTACGCCGCGCCGAAGAACACCAACGGCGCGTTCCTGTACTACCGCACCGACCTGGTCGATCAGGCGCCCGCCACGTGGGACGAGCTGAAGGCCGAATGCCCGAAGGCCGAGGAAGCAGGTATTGCCTGCTACATCGGCCAGTTCAGCAACTACGAGGGACTGACGGTCAACGTCACGGAGATCATCAACGGCTTCGGCGGCAGCTTCGTCGCCGAAGACGGTCTCACCCCGGCGATCGACGAGCAGACCGCTGAGGGCCTGCAGTTCATCGTCGATTCCTTCGAGGACGGCACGATCCCGGCCGCTGCGCAGACCTACACCGAGGCCGAGTCGCAGACCGCCTTCGGTAACGGCGAAGCCCTGTTCATGCGCACCTGGCCAGGCTTCTACACCGACGGCGAAGAGTCGTCGGTCGCCGGCAACTACGGGATCGCGGTGCTCCCGGGCGTCGACGGTCCGGGTGTGTCGACGCTCGGCGGCTACAACGTCGGTATCAGCGCGTTCACGGACGCTCCGGCGACAGCACGCGACTTCCTCGAATTCATGCAGACCCGTCAGTCGCAGGAGTACTACGCCGAGGTCGGTGGCGCACCGGTCCTCGCCGAGGTCTACGACGATCCGGCGATCCTCGAGCAGTACCCGTACTTCTCGACCCTGAAGGAAGCCCTCGAGAGCGCGGCGCCGCGTCCGTCGTCGCCGTACTACTCGGCCGTGTCGAAGGCGATCTCCGACAACGCCTACGCTGCGATCCGGGGCGAGAAGCCCGTCCAGCAGGCTCTGGACGACACCCAGGCCGGCATCGAAACTGCCGGCAACTGATCCACTAGGAGCGGTAGATGGCAGAACCGCAGGTTGGTACACCCGCGGATCCGCCACACGACAACGCGGTCGGGACCGATGGTCCCGACCGCGGACGTGTGGCAGGACGGCACCGTGCGCCCGCGCCGCCGCCCATGACCGCGCCGCCGGCCAAGACCCGGCGGAAGGTGCCGGTGTGGATGTTCATCGCGCCGTCGATGATCGTCCTCGCGGTGATCATCCTGTACCCGCTCGGCAGAGCGGTGTGGATGTCGCTGCACGGCGACGCGAAGACGCTCGATCCCGACACGGGCCGATTCGTCACGGGCGGGTTCGTCGGCATCGAGAACTACACCCGCTGGATCACCCAGACCTGCGGTACTGCCACCGGTTCCATCCCCTGCCCACCGGGAACTCTCGGGTCTCAGTTCTGGCAGTCGATCTTCAACACCTTCTTCTTCACAGTCGTCACGGTGTCGATCGAGACCGTGATCGGTTTCGCGATGGCGCTCGTGATGGCCAAGTCGTTCCGAGGTCGTGGACTGCTGCGCGCATCGGTTCTCGTGCCGTGGGCCATCCCCACCGCGGTGACCGCCAAGCTGTGGTTCTTCATCTTCGCCAACGACGGCATCGCCAACAAGATGCTCGGCACCGACATCCTGTGGACCGCAGACCCGTGGCCCGCACGCTTCGCGATCATCGTCGCCGATGTGTGGAAGACCGCGCCGTTCATGGCGCTGCTCATCCTCGCGGGTCTGCAGATGATTCCGTCCGATGTGTACGAGGCGGCGAAGGTCGACGGTGCGAACGCCTGGCAGCGCTTCACCCAGATCACGTTGCCGCTGGTCAAGCCCGCGCTCATGGTAGCCATCCTGTTCCGCACCATGGACGCACTGCGCATGTACGACCTGCCGGCGATCATGATGGGCTCCAACCCTGCGACGTCGACGATCTCCGTGCTCGTCGTCGACCAGATGCGTCAGGGCGCCAACTCGGCGTCCGCGCTGTCGACGATCACATTCCTCATCATCTTCGCGGTCGCCTTCATCCTGGTGCGGTTTCTCGGCGCCAATGCGGTCAGTACCCAGGAGAAGCAGCGGAAGGGAGACCTGGCGTGACCGGTACGACCACCGCCACCGAGACGGCTGCCGGCAAGGCACCACTGCCCCGGCCGAAGCGCGCGGGCAGGGTCCGGATGGGCACAATCGGCACCTATCTCGGGGTTGCCCTCATCGTTGTATGGGGTCTTGCGCCGTGTTACTGGATGATCGTCACGGCGCTGCGCGACCCCGCCGACACGTTCAGCACGAGCCTGTGGCCGACGAATCCCACGCTGCAGAACTTCGCCGATGCCTTGGACCCCGACGCCAAGGTCAACTTCTCCCGAGCGTTGATCAACAGCGTCATCATCGCCGGGGCCACCACGTTGATCGCGCTGCTCATCGGTGTATTCACCGCCTACGCGCTGTCGCGTTTCGAGTTCCGGGGCAAGTACTTCGTCACCGGCATCATTCTCGGTGCCTCGATGTTCCCCGTCGTCGCTCTCGTGACGCCGCTGTTCCAATTGTTCACCGATATCGGCTGGATCGGCAGTTACCAGGCGCTGATCATCCCGAACATCTCGTTTGTGCTTCCGCTGACGGTGTACACGCTCACCTCGTTCTTCTCCGAGTTGCCGTGGGAACTCGAGGAGGCGGCGCGTATGGACGGCGCAACCCGCGGGCAGGCGTTCCGGCTGATCATGCTGCCGCTCGCGGCCCCTGCGCTGTTCACCACCGCGATTCTCGCGTTCATCGCGACGGTCAACGAGTACCTGCTCATGTCGCAGCTCTCGAGTGAACGGACGGCACCGGTGACGGTGGCGATGGCACGGTTCACGGGCACCGACCCGTATGTGACGCCGTACGCGTCGATCATGGCGGGTGGCACGCTCGTGATGGTGCCGCTGGTCGTCATGGTGCTGATCTTCCAGCGTCGGATCATCTCGGGCCTGACGGCCGGTGGTGTGAAGTCGTGAAGCGTCTCCCGCGCCGGCAGCGACTCGAGATGCTGCTCGGCGTGATCACGGTTTTCGCCGTGATGGCGGTAGTGGGGGCGGTCGCGGAAATGCTGTCGCCCGAGCCGGGTATCGTGCCGTCACTGGTGCTGGCAGGCTTCGCGCTCGCGTGGTGGTTCACATACCGTGCGTGGCGTCGTACAGACTCGTCCTAGTGCTGCGCACCCATTCTGCAGTGCTGCGTACGTCACTTCTGCGCGTGACTTCGTACCCTGGGGTCGGCAGGATGGAAGAATCTGCCGAGTCCCATCCCGGAGAAAGTGGTACGTGTGAGTTCCTCGAATCCGTCGACGTCCGACCGCGGGCGTTCTTCCGCTGATTCGAAGTCGCGGCGGTGGCGAACCGTCCGATATGTCGCACTCGTGGTGGTTGCACTGCTGATTCTCGCGCCCATCGGAGTGTTCGCCGGCGCGTACGTCTCGGCAGAAGTTCCGCGCCCGTCCGACATGACGACCAACCAGATCGCCCGCATCTACGCTGCGGACGACACCACCGAGATCAGCCGGGTGGTGCCGCCGGAGGGTAATCGCGTGGAGGTCGGCATCGACGAGGTGCCCGAGCACGTCCGCAATGCGGTGCTCTCTGCCGAAGATCGCAACTTCTACAGCAATCCCGGTTTCTCGATCTCCGGATTCGTTCGCGCGGCTCGCGACAACGTGATGGGCAAGGACTCCGCCGGCGGCGGCTCCACGATTACCCAGCAGTACGTCAAGAACGTGCTCGTCGGGTCCGACCGCACCCTCACCCGCAAGATGAAGGAACTCGTCATCTCCTCGAAGATGGCACGCGAATGGTCGAAGGACGAGATCCTCGAGGCGTATCTGAACACCATCTACTTCGGTCGGGGCGCCTACGGCGTAGCCGCGGCGTCGCAGGCGTATTTCGGCAAGCCGGTCGGCGACCTGACGGTCTCCGAGGGGGCGGTCCTCGCCGGCGTCATCCAGACGCCGTCGTCGCTCGATCCCGAATTCAATCGCCCCGCGATCGAGGCGCGCTGGAACTACGTGCTCGACGGCATGGTCGAGATGGGCGTGCTCGGTCCCACGGACCGTGGGGAAGCCGTGTTCCCGGAAACCGTCCCGTCGGATCAGGCGGCGCGGGCCAACGAGGCGCCCGGCCCCGAAGGGCTGATCCGGTCTCAGGTGCTGCGTGAGCTTTCCGCATCCGGCATCAGCGAGCAGGTGCTCAATACCGAGGGCCTGCGTATCGTCACCACCATCGACCCCGTCGCCCAACAGGCTGCGGTCGATGCGGCGCGGGGCAACCTCGAGGGCGAACCCGAGGACCTGCGGACGGCCGTGGTGTCCGTCGACCCGCAGTCGGGCGCCGTTCGGGCGTACTACGGCGGCGAGGAAGGTGCGGGTTACGACTACGCGCAGGCGCCGCTCCAGACCGGTTCGTCGTTCAAGGTGTTCGGCCTCGTCGCAGCCCTGCGCGAAGGTATCGGCCTCGGTGCACGTTACGACAGCACTCCGCTGACCATCGGCAATCTCGAGATCAACAACGTCGAAGGCGAATCCTGCGGTAGGTGCACGATCGCGGAGGCGACCAAACGCTCGCTGAATACGAGCTTCTACCGGCTCATGATGTCGATGGAGAACGGTCCGCAGAAGATCGCCGATGCGGCGCACGACGCCGGTATCCCGATGGAGATCCCAGGTGTCGAGGGCACCTCGCTCACCGAGGCCAACGGGGTTCCCGAGGGGGGCATCGTGCTCGGCCAGTACCAGTCGCGAGTGATCGACATGGCGTCGGCGTATGCCACCCTGGCGGCGTCGGGCACCTTCCGCCAGCCGTATTTCGTGCAGAAAGTCACGACGTCCGACGGTGAGGTACTTCTGGACCGGGCGGCGTCTCCCGGCGAGGAGCGCATCGACCCCGCGGTCGCCGACAATGTCAGCCAGGCACTGCTGCCGGTTGCCGCGTACTCGCGGGGTCACGCGCTCGCCGGCGGCAGGCCCTCGGCAGCGAAGACCGGGACCACCCAGCTCGGCAACACCGGTATGAACAAAGACGCGTGGATGGTCGGGTACACCCCGTCGCTGTCGACGGCGGTCTGGATCGGCACCGCGGATGCCGGCCCGATCACCAACCTCTGGGGTGGCTCCATCTACGGCTCGAGCCTGCCTTCCGACATCTGGAAGGACACGATGGACACCGCGCTCCAGGGCACCGACGTGGAGAGTTTCCCGTGGCCGGCCCCGATCGGCGGGCAGGCCGGTGTGCCTTCCGATGCCGGTATCAGCACCCCGTCGACGGGTCGCCCGCCACCGGGGTTCGAGCTTCCCGACTTGAGTGATCTGCCGCCGATCACGATCCCGGCGCCGCCGGTCGACATCCCGCCGCAGGTTCAGTTGCCGCCGGAGATCGAGGTGTTCCCCGGCGTCACGATCCAGATTCCGGGAATGTGACGACGCGTGCTGCGGGCTCGTCGAGCACGACGGTCCGCAGCACGGTGATGCTGTAGTCGACGATATCGTCCACCGATGTCGCGGGGGCATCGGTGCGGTCCACCGCAAGTGATTCGACCATCGACCACCAGGCGCGCAGTCTCATGACGGTGAGCGGATCCGGTGTCGCTTCCGTCGCGGCGAGGATGCGCTCGACCATCGTGTTCTTGACCTGGTCGTGGATCTCGCGGATCTGGGGGTCGGTACCGAACCCGCCGTGGAAGAACGCCTGATAATTGTCGCGGTGACGATCGACGAACGAGACGAACGCGTTCAGGCCGGAGTGAAGCGGGTCGGGGTCGTCCGGATTCGGTGCGGCCGCGCGCAGCATGCGGCGAGACGCGGCGCCGACGACCGCGACGTAGAAGTCCTGCTTCGTGGGGAAGTACCGGAAGAGCAGGCCCCGTGAGATGCCGGCGATCTCGGCGACACGGTCGATCGACAGTGCATGGATCGGTCTGGTCGACAACTCTTGGAGACCCACCGCGACGAGCTGGCGTCGACGCTCCTCGGGCGGCAACCGACGCCGGACGCCGGGGGCTTGTCTGGAGGTACTCACCCCGATAGCCTAACTGAGCATTGCTCAATTGATGGATGGGGCACTCATGGATTTCGGGCAGTCCGAACGCAGCCGCGACTACCTCGATCGGTTGCACAGCTTCATGGGGGCACAGGAGTGACCGAACTTCCCGACAACGCGCGGGTGGTGCGCGACGAGGACACGTTCGACGTCGAGGCCGTTGCGGCGTGGCTCGTCGAACATGCTGGTGCGGAAGGGGTTCCAGAGGTACGTCAATTCGTCGGTGGCGCATCCAATCTGACCTACCTACTCCGCTACCCGGAGCGCGATCTCGTCTTGCGCCGCCCACCCTCCGGGACGAAACCGTCGTCCGGACACGACATGGTGCGTGAGTACCGCATCCAATCGTTGCTCGCACCGGCCTACCCGCACGTGCCGGCGATGGTCGGCCTGTGCACCGATCACAGTGTGCTCGGCAGCGATTTCTACGTCATGGAACGCGTGCCCGGTGCGATCCTGCGGGCCGACCCGTCGACCGCACCGGACCTGACTCCGGAACAGACCCGCACACTGTGCCTGCGGATCGTCGACCTGCTCGTCGAACTCCACAGCGTCGACCCCGAGAGCGCGGGGCTGAACGAATTCAGCCGCGGGACCGGATACGTCGCGCGACAGGTCGCGGGCTGGACGGCGCGTTACGAGAATGCCCGCACCGACAACGTCCCCGATTTCGCGCGAGTTGCCCGCTGGCTCGACGAGACCCGGCCGGCCGATGTCTCGTCGGCGGTCGTGCACGGAGATTTCCGGCTCGACAACGTCGTCCTCGACGAGAACGACCCGCTCCGACCGGTCGCGGTGCTCGATTGGGAACTTGCGACGATCGGCGATCCGCTGATGGACCTCGGATCCTCGCTCGCGTACTGGGTGCAGGCCGACGACGACCCGATGATGCTCGCCACCAAACGGCAGCCGTCGGATCTACCCGGCATGCTCACCCGCCGCGAGATCGTCGAGTACTACTCGGAGAGAACGGGACTTCCGGTGCACAACTGGGGTTTCTACGAGGTGTTCGGCCTGTTCCGGCTCGCCGCGATTGCCCAGCAGATCTACTATCGCTACCACCACGGACACACCACCAACCCCGCGTTCAAGGACTTCTGGGTGGTCGTCGGCTACCTCGATTCCCGGTGCAACGCGCTCATCGACCGATTCGACAAGGAGAGCCGATGAGTCGGCCACAGCGACACACTATTCTCATCACCGGAGCGAGTTCCGGTCTCGGAGCCGGCATGGCGCGCGAATTTGCTGCGCGCGGACATAATCTCGCTCTTGCTGCGCGCAGGGTCGATCGCCTCGACGCACTGCGCTCGGAACTGCTCGCCGAGCACCCGCACATCACGGTCGCGGTGCGGTCCCTGGACGTCGACCGGCACGACGACGTCTTCACCGTCTTCCGTGAGTTCGACGAAGAACTCGGCGGTCTCGACCGAGTGATCGTCAATGCCGGGCTCGGTAAGGGGCAGCCCCTGGGCACGGGCTACTTCCACGCGAATGTGCAGACCGCGCAGACGAACTTCGTCGGTGCGCTTGCCCAGAGCGAGGCGGCGCTCGAGCTCATGCGGCCACGCAACGCAGGGCACCTCGTCTTGATCTCGTCGATGAGCGCACTGCGCGGAATGCCGCGCAACATGACGACCTACGGTGCGTCGAAGGCCGCTGTTGCGGCGCTCGGCGAGGGAATGCGATCGGATCTGGTGGGCACCGGGATCGATGTCAGTACCATCTTCCCCGGCTACATACGGTCGGAGATCAACGAGAAAGTGAAGAAGGCCCCGTTCCTCGTCGATACCGAAACAGGGTGTCGCGCCCTGGTATCGGCGATCGAGAAGGAACCGGCCAAGGCATACGTACCGGGATGGCCGTGGATTCCGATCGCGTACGCGATGAAGGTGTTGCCGCTGTGGGTGGTCCGGCGCATGGCGTAGCTGCAGTCGGTGGCTGCAGCCGACTGTGGCGGGGGGGGGGGGGGGGGGGGGTGGGGGGTGGGGGGGGGGGGGGGGGGGGGGGGTGGGGGGGGGGGGGGTTTTTTCAACCCCCCCCCCCCGCCACAGTGTGTTCGGGTACCCGAGTTACTCGGCGCCGATGATGAAGGCTTCCAGTTCGCTGCGGGCCTTGTCGTCGGCCATCTGGACCGGCGGGGACTTCATCAGGTAAGCGGACGCCGGGAGGATCGGGCCACCGAGGCCGCGGTCCTTGGCGATCTTCGCGGCGCGGATGGCGTCGATGATGATGCCCGCGGAGTTCGGTGAATCCCATACTTCGAGCTTGTACTCGAGGTTCAGCGGGGCGTCGCCGAAGGCGCGGCCCTCGAGGCGGACGTACGCCCACTTGCGATCGTCGAGCCACTCGACGTAGTCGGACGGGCCGATGTGGACGTTGCGATCGTGGACCTTGCCCGACAGGGGGCCCTCGAGGTTGGAGGTGACGGCTTGGGTCTTGGAGACCTTCTTGGACTCGAGACGCTCGCGCTCGAGCATGTTCTTGAAGTCCATGTTGCCGCCCACGTTGAGCTGGTAGGTGCGGTCGAGCACGACACCGCGATCCTCGAACAGCTTCGCCATCACGCGGTGGGTGATGGTGGCGCCGACCTGCGACTTGATGTCGTCGCCGACGATCGGCACACCGGCATCGGTGAACTTCTTGGCCCACTCCGGGTCGGAGGCGATGAACACCGGGAGTGCGTTGACGAACGCCACACCGGCGTCGATGCAGCACTGGGCGTAGAACTTGTCGGCCTCGTCGGACCCGACGGGCAGGTACGACACGAGAACGTCGACCTCGGCGTCCTTCAGGGCCTGGACGACATCGACGGGTTCGGCGTCGGACAGTTCGATGGTCTCGGAGTAGTACTTGCCGATGCCGTCGAGGGTGTGGCCGCGCTGGACGGTGACACCGGTGGGCGGCACGTCCGTGATCTTGATGGTGTTGTTCTCGCTGGCGTTGATCGCTTCGGAGAGATCGAACCCGACCTTCTTGGCGTCGACGTCGAATGCGGCGACGAACCGGACGTCGCGCACGTGGTATCGACCGAACTCGACGTGCATCAGACCGGGGACGGTCGTGGTGGCATCGGCGTCCTTGTAGTACTCGACGCCCTGAACCAGAGACGAGGCACAGTTACCCACGCCCACAATGGCCACGCGCACAGCGGTGTCGGGTCGCTGGTCGTGCCGCGCTCCCGTGGTGCTGTTCTCACCCATGGTCGGGTTCTCCTTTTTTTCTGCTTGCTGCTGACGACTGCTCGGCGGCGATGAGTTCGTTGAGCCAGCGGACTTCGCGTTCGCTGGACTCGAGGCCGAGTTGGTGTAGCTGACGGGTGTAGCGATCCAAGGTGCCGCTCGCCCGCCCGATGGCGTCGCGGAGGCCTTCTCGGCGTTCCTCGACCTGGCGTCGCCTGCCCTCCAGAATCCGCATCCGCGCTTCTGCGGGAGTCCGGCTGAAGAAGGCGAGGTGAACGCCGAATCCGTCATCGGTGTAGTTCTGTGGGCCGGTGTCGGCCACCAGTTCGGTGAACCGTTCCCGTCCTGCCGGGGTGAGCTGGTACACGCGCCGCGCGCGTCGTTTCACCGGCCCGGGGACGCCGGCATTCTCCTCGGCGATGAGGCCGTCGGCCTGCATCCGCCGCAATGTCGGATACAGCGACCCGTACGAGAAGGCGCGGAAAGCACCGAGAAGCCCGGTCAATCGCTTGCGAAGCTCGTAGCCGTGCATAGGCGATTCGAGAAGCAGCCCGAGAATTGCCAGCTCGAGCAAGGTGGGCCACCTCCTACGTCTGATCGAACCTAACCGACTGATGCGATGAACAACTATATCGCACCGATATATAGGACCATACGCGTGTGCCGATAGGTGTGCACGGAAGGGCTGGGCCGTTCGTCAGGCGTCGGCGGGTGGCCGCAGGTCACGCACGAGATTTGCGAGTTCCGGCAGCGTTCTCGCGGTTTCTGCACGTGCGACGAGGTCGCGCCACTCGTCATCGGTGAGCCGACCTTCGGCGCATGCAGCGTCGAGATGCGCGCGTGCGTGTGCACGGTCGCTGTCGCGGACACGGGTCGGCGGCGATTGTCGGCGGGCCACGGCAGAAGCGTAGTTCGTCCCGAATGGGTGTGCTGTGTTCCGGATCGAGCCCACTCCGCGCCCACTTGCATTGGGGCCGCACGTACTCTGGAGCCCGTGCAGACTCAGCGGCAGGTGGTGGACTATGCGTTGCAGCGACGGTCGCTGCTCGCGGAGGTCTACTCGGGGCGACGCGGCGTGGCCGAGGTCTGCGATGCGAGCCCTTACCTGCTGCGAGCCGCAAAATTCCACGGCAGGGGCAGCGACGTCGTCTGCCCCATCTGCCGCAGGGAGCAGCTGACCATCGTTTCGTGGGTCTTCGGCGACAAGCTCGGGCCGGTGTCCGGTTCCGCGCGTACCCCCGAAGAGTTGATCCGCTTGGCATCCAGCCAGGAGGAATTCACCGTCCATGTGGTCGAGGTGTGCCGAACCTGCAGCTGGAACCACCTGGTGCAGTCGTATGTTCTCGGTGCGCAACCCGCGCCGAAACGGCCCCGTCGTCGATCGTCGGGTGCACGACGCACCGCGAGCGAGTGAACGGACGGCCGGACGACGTGACTTCGACGTGCCCGACGGTGTACACAGCTGCACAAGACCGGACGACCGGGTCGTCGACCACCTGTCCGAGGACGGAATCGAGGATGCGGCGTAACGCGTCGTGCCGACATTTGGAGATACGTACGTGAGTTCCACCGACAACGAACCCGAGGACAACCGGGCGGTTCCGCCCCAGCCGAACGGCTCTGCCGGCACCCCGCCGCAGCGGCCGACACCGGATGGAGCACCCGCTGCGGGGCGTCCGCTGCCGCCTCCGCCGCGTCAGCCGGGGTCGGGGCAACCTCCGGGTCCGGGCGCACGGCCGCCACGTCCTCCCCAGGGAGCTGCGCCGCAGCCACCCGGACGTGGTGGGTTCCCTCCGCAACACCCGGGAGCCCGCCCGCCCGGCCCCCAACAGCGAGGACCTCAGCAGGGCCCACCGCCGGGCCGGGGCGGGCCGCCGCCTCAGCAGGGTCGCCGCCTGCCGCCGCCAGGGCCTCAGCAGCAGCGTCCGCCGCAGATGTTCCCCGGTGCACCCACCGATCGTGCACCGGGCGGCCCCGACGGCCCCATCGACCGCCGTGCACCGGGCGCCGATCCCACCCGTCGGATGCAGTCCGGTGCCCCGAACAGTCAGGAGCAGGCGGCGGTCAGGCAGCCCCCGCCGCGGCCCGCTGCCGCTGCGGCTCGTCCGGCCGGCGGCCCTCCCGCCGGCGGACCGCCCACGGTGCCTCCTACGGGCGGGCCTGGTGGAGCCGGTGGTGGTGGCGGGAAGCGGAGGTTCCCGTGGCGCACGATTCGCCGCGTGGGCTACGTGGTGGTTGCGGCGGGCATTCTCGTTCCCGTTCTCGCGTTCATGCTCGCGTATGTCGCGCAGGACGTGCCGCGGCCCGGTGAGCTCGTCACCAACCAGGCGGCCACCGTCTACAACTCCGACGGGTCCACGGTCATCACCAAGATCATCCCGCCCGAGGGCAATCGCACCGAGGTGGATCTGCAGCAGATCCCCGAGGACGTCCGGAACGCCGTGCTCGCAGCCGAGGACCGCGAGTTCTACACCAATCCAGGCTTCTCGATCACAGGCTTCGCGCGAGCAGCACGCGACAACGTCCTGGGTCGCGACAGCGCGGGCGGTGGTTCGACGATCACGCAGCAGTACGTCAAGGTCGCGCTGGTCGGATCCGAACGGTCGCTGACCCGTAAGGCCAAGGAACTCGTTCTCTCGACCAAGATGGCGAACCAGTGGTCGAAGGACGACATCCTCGCCGCGTATCTCAACACGATCTACTTCGGTCGCGGCGCCTACGGTATCTCGGCGGCCGCAAACGCCTACTTCGGGAAGCCGGTCACCGATCTCACCGTCGAGGAAGGCGCCGTACTCGCGGCGTCGATCCAGCTGCCGTCCCTACTCGATCCGGAACAGAACCCCGAGGGCGCGGAGGCCCGCTGGAACTACGTGCTCGACGGCATGGTGTCGGCGGGCACTCTCAATGCAGCGGATCGCGCGGCGATGCAGTACCCCGCATACCAGCCCCTGGCCGAACTCAACTCCGGCGACCAGACGATGGGTCCCGAGGGTCTGATCAAGAACCAGGTGCTGGCAGAGCTCTCCGCCGAAGGCATCGACGAGAACCTTCTCAACACCGCGGGTCTCGAGATCACCACGACGATCGACACCACGGCGCAGGCCGCCGCGGTCGATGCCGCGCAGTCGAACCTCGAGGGCGAGAACGAGAACCTGCGTACCGCCGTGGTGTCCGTCGACCCGCGCAGCGGTGCGGTGCGTGCGTACTACGGCGGCGACAGCGGCGTCGGATACGACTTCGCGCAGGCAGGGCTCCAGACGGGCTCATCGTTCAAGGTGTTCGGTCTGGCCGCCAACCTCGACCAGGGCAATCCGCTGTCGACGACCTACGAAAGCGGGCCGCTCACCATCAACGGCATCGACATCGGCAACGTCGAAGGTGAGCAGTGTGGTGAGTGCACGATCGCCGAGGCGCTCAAGCGATCCTTGAACACGAGCTTCTACCGGATGATGCTCGACATGGACGACGGCCCGCAGGCCATCGCCGACATGGCACACACGCTCGGTGTCGCTAAGGAACTGCCGGGAATCGGCGAGACCCTCACCGAGCCCGGCGGTGTGGGACCGAACTACGGCATCGTCCTCGGCCAGTACCAGTCGCGGGTGCTCGACATGGCGTCGGCCTATGCCACGCTCGCCGCGTCGGGCATGCACTACGACCCGCACTTCGTGGAGAAGGTCGTCACCTCCGACGGTGAGGTGCTCCTCGACCGCGGTGCACCGAGCGGCGAGCAGGTGATCGACGACGCCGTGGCCGACAACACCACGGCCGCCATGATGCCGATCGCTGCCTACTCGAACGGGCACGCGCTCGCCGGTGGTCGTCCGTCCGCCGCGAAGACCGGAACCGCCCAGCTCGGCGACACCGGATCGAACAAGGACGCATGGATGGTCGGGTACACCCCGTCGCTGGCCACCGCGGTGTGGGTCGGTACCGAGCAGGGGCTGCCGATCACGAACAGCTGGGGCGGCAGTATCTACGGTTCCGGTCTGCCGTCGGACATCTGGAAGGACACGATGGACGGCGCTCTCCAGGGCACCGAGGTCGAATCGTTCCCCAAGCCGGGCGCGATTGCCGGTGAGTCCGGCGTACCGACCTGGTCGGCGAAGTCGACGGCACCGCCGACCAGCGACAACCCGTCGACGTCGCGCACGATTCCGACGTTGCCGGAGATCCCGGACATCACGACGGAGAACGTGGAGATCTTCCCGGGCGTGACGATCCCGATTCCGGGGGTGGCGCAGGCGCCGGCCGCCACGACTCCGTCGCCTGGGCAGCTGAACGGCGATTCGACCTCGGACGAAGAAACCGGCAGTGACGGTGCGGGTGGCAGTGTTCCCACCGTGCCGTCGGCTCCGACCACCACGAACCGGGTTCCCCAGTTCAATCAGGCCCCGGACACGGCGAACGGCCCGAGGTCCGACCAGCTCCAGCCCGCGGGGTAGCGTCTCGGCGTGACCGTCAACGAGGAGGCCGCGCACAGGGGACACGTCTCTCCGGAGCCTCTCGCCGACGATCGTCGTTCCGTGGACTGGCGCGACACACCGGGCCGAACCGACCCGATGGTGTCGCGCCTTTCCGCACTCGTCGGAGGCCCGGTCGGGCGGCACGCCCTGCTGGGCCGCACCCGGTTCTTCACGCCGCTGCGGGCGATGCTGCTGCTCGCGGTGGTGTTCTTGGCCCTGGGCTGGTTCGGGAAGGCCGCGTGCATCCAGCAGGCGCCGATCGGTCCCGACGGTGAACTCGGGTTGGACTGGAGCAACAACCGCCAGTACGTGGCGATGTGCTATTCCGACATCGTTCCGCTCTACGGTGCGGAGCGTCTCAACGAGGGCGCGTTCCCGTACGCGACGTCGTGGGAGGAACCGGGCGCGGACGGGCAGACGCAGACCCGGTACATGGAGTATCCCGTCGTTTCGGGGCTCTACCAGTACGTTTCGATGCGTGTCGCGAAGGCATGGGATTCGGTGTCGTGGTTGCCCGGGGGGCTCCAGGTCGCGATCTACTTCAATGTCGTCGCGTTGGGGCTCGCCTTCGCGTGGCTCGCGACGGTGTGGGCCACCGCCATGTCTGCGGGGCGGCGCGTGTGGGATGCCGCGCTTGTCGCTGCCTCCCCGCTCGTGATGGTCCATGCGTTCACGAATTTCGACGCCCTGGCCACGGCGTTCGCTGCGGGTGGTCTGCTCGCGTGGGCCCGTCGTCGCCCGGTGCTCGCGGGTGTGCTGCTGGGGATCGGTGCCGCGACGAAACTGTATCCACTGCTGCTGCTCGGACCACTGCTGGTGTTGTGCCTTCGCACCGGGAAGATGCGCGCATTCTTCCGGACCCTCGGTGCGGCGGTGGGTGCGTGGCTCGCGGTGAACCTGCCGATCATGCTGCTGTATCCGCAGGGATGGTACGAGTTCTTCCGCTTGAACTCCGATCGTGGCGCCGATCCCGATTCGATCTACAACGCGCTGCGGTCGTTCGTCGGATGGCCCGACTGGTCACCGTCGACCCTGAACATGGTGTCGCTGGTGTTGTTCGCGGCGGCATGTGCCGGGATCGGCTGGCTTGCGCTGACCGCACCTAGGCGCCCACGACTGGCCCAGCTGTGTTTTCTGGTCGTGGCGGCTTTCCTGTTCACCAACAAGGTGTGGAGTCCACAGTATTCACTGTGGCTGATCCCGCTCGCGGTGCTCGCGATACCGCACCGCAGGGCGTTGCTCGCCTGGATGGCGGTGGATGCGCTCGTGTGGGTTCCGCGCATGTTCTATTACCTCGGCCCCGAGAACAAGGGCGTGCCGGAGCAGTGGTTCACCGCGACGGTGATCATCCGGGACATCGCGGTCTTGGCCTTGTGTGCGGTGGTGCTGTGGCAGATCCGACGTCCGGTCGAGGATCCTGTCCGGTACGGATTCATCGACGACCCGGTGGGTGGTGTCCTGGACCAGGCACCCGATACGTACCCGAGTTGGCTACCACGATGGTTGAAACCGGCGCACCAGCGTGCTGCGGCGGTGCCGCCTGGAGCTGCTGCGGCGGTGCTGTCAGGGAAGGTGTCCCGACGGGTTTCTTTCGATTCGGTTTCGATCGATCGGAGGACGGCGGAGCCGCCGCCGTCGTTCTAGGCTTGTCGTGGAGGAGGGGAGCATGACCACTGTGCGCAGCGGCGGAGTACTCGGGCACTTCACGATGTGTGAGCTCGCCTGGTCGGTTGCAGCAGGCGACACCGCTGCGATGCCTGCCCTCTTGCGTCAGCTGTATCCCCAGACCTCCGCCTATTGTCGGGCGCGCGCCCGCGATACCGGCGTCTCCTTCACCGAGGCCGATCGACTTGCCCTCGAGGTGTGCCACGCGATCCTCGCCGAGGTGTCGTCGGCTGTGGGGGCCCAGCAGCCGTTTGCGCGCCTTGCCTACGCGACCGCTGTCGGCGCCGCAGACTCCCGCTTCGCTCGGCCGGCGGGCGATGCCGGGCTCCGGATGCAGCGGGAGATCCTCATTCTGCGCATGATCGTCGGCCTGGATCTCGAGCTGACGGCGATCGCATTGGGCATCAGCCCGCGGCGCGTACGAGCCGAGCAGCATGCAGCGTTGAGATCGTTCCGCGCCGCCTGAATCTCGCGCCGCCTGTTCATCGAATTCGGTGTTCGGTCCGTCTTCGGGAGTTCCTCTACGACAGGGAGATTCGGACCGTATCTGACGAATATCATCCGAACACACGATATTCGGCGGCAGGTATCTGATGGGGGTATCAGGTCCACTGCCCTGCCCTCCGAGATCGGAGTCAGATGCGCAGTGCGGTGAACGGCGCAACCGGAATGTTGCGCACTACGAACCACACCGAGACCACGACGAGCGCGATGTGCGGGGCCCACCGATAGCGATCCCACCGGGGCATCGGTGTGCCCCGTACGCGGCTCATCGTCCACACTCCGAACACGGCGAGCAACCCCGCCGTCACGATGACGCCGAGTGCGTTGAAGTGGAATGCCGCTGGAAAGTCAAGGTGCACAAGTGAGTACAGCATCCTCGATGCCCCGCAGCCGGGGCAGAGGATGCCGAAGACCGTGTAGGTGGGGCACGGCGGGATGACCCCGCCCGGGGTGGTCGGGTCGGCCCACGCGACGAATGCGCACGCGCACACCGCACCTGCCGCGACTGCGGCCGGTGCTCTCAGGCGCGCGAGGGTGCGTTCCATGAAGTCTTCAGCGCGTCGAAGTCTTCAGCGCGTCGTGGCCACAACCGCGGCCCAGAACGCGAAATAGCCCACGACGAGTGCGATCAGCCCGAGAATCCAGATCACCGCCGACCAGATCGCCCAGGTCTTCGCTGAGCGTGCGGCCCGGTGCGCTTCGTCGAATCGTCCCTGAGCCCACAGATTGTTGACCCGCGACGCCTTGACCAGCGACACGATCCCGATCGGCATGCAGAACACCACGCTTGCGACGATTCCCCAGACGAGGTTGTTCTCCGGTGGGCGGCCGTAAGGATGGAAGGGGGTGCCGTAGGCACCTCCGGGCGGATACTCGCCCGGGCCGGAGTGCGGGAACTGCTGATACGAATTCATACTCCGGTGCGCTCCTCGGGCCGTGTGCGTTGTATGGCGTGCCCCCCGGTCTTCTTCGGCCGAGTGCGCTCGGACGAGTTGAGGAAGACGAAGAACAACACGATCAACAATAGTGCGCGCCCCCACACTCCGATGTGGACGAGGGTGAGCGGCATCGCCGGGTCGTTGTTGCCGGCGGTCGCATCGAACCAGAGGAAGATCCCGATCCCCATCGACAGATCGACGAGGAGGTACGCCGCGACGAGTTGCCACGGGATGCGCAGCAGCACGAACAGAGGCAGTAGCCACAGCGTGTACTGCGGGGAATGCACCTTGTGGAGCAACAGGAAACCGCACAGCATTGCTGCGGCCACGGGGAGCCACGGGTAGACGCCGTCGCGGAGGTAGCGGCGCCACCCGAGCCACATCGCGAAGGCGAACGCCGCGAGCATCAACAGCGGCGACGCGAGTGCGACCGCGTCGTTGTATTCGGAGGTGACGTCGTGTCCCTGATAGTTACCCATCAGCGGACGCAGCCCCCAGTACCAGATCGAGTTGCTGGTGGCGTCCGCCTCTCGGTTCTGCTGGAACGTGAACGACGCGCGCCACCCTTCGAAGCCGAGGATCGCAAACGGAAGATTTACCGCGACGACGGTTACGACAGCTGTCCCGGCCACGGTCAGCGCACCGCGAAGGTCGCGGCGCCCGGGGGGTGTTGTGTCTTCGTTGTCGGCTGCACCGCCGGTGAAGACGTAGGCGATGAGGGGCAGCAGGAAGAGCCCCGGATAGAGCTTGAGGCAGAACCCGACGGCGAGAAGTACTGCGGCGATCACCCCGCGGGTACGGGGCGACCAGCGTCGGACGCCCATGACCGCGGCGGCCAGCACGGTGACCGCGACCACCGGAAGGTCCCAGTTCAAGAACGCATACATCACGAGCGGCGGCGTGGCCGACCACCAGAGAGCATGCCATCCTGCGAGCCGTCCGAGAATCCACGCGGTGAGCAACCCGAACGGTGCGAGTAGCAGCGCGGAGTGCAGCAGGAAATCGGCGTCGGTCTTCGCGAACAATGCCCCCACCCACATGAGGACGCCGCCGAGCACGGGGTACTCGACGGTGCCGCCTGTGAGGGCGCCGGCCGAGGTGATTCCGCCGTCCACGAACGGGAACTGGTGGAGGTTGATCCCCCGTCCGAGCCAGAGCTGCTGGATGTCGGAATAGCAGACGGTGGCGTCCTTGACCTCGTCGAACTGCATCGAGCGGCCGAACAGATCGAACGGCGGGCCTGCGCAGCGGGCCTTGTTGAGGTAGCCGAGCAACAACATCAGCGCACAGGAGACGACCGCGACGAGCGTGGGAAGGGATCGGCTCGTGCGCATGTTCTTCACCCTAGGTCAATTTCGCTGGTCAAGCGGTGGTCATGTACCCTTCTTGGGTTGCTGACGCAACGACCCTCCTGTCACGGATCGTCCGTGACCGTTCACAGTCCATGGGAGGTGATGAGGTCTTATGCGTCGTTACGAATTGATGATCATCCTGGACCCCAGCCTGGACGAGCGCACAGTCGCTCCCTCGCTGGAGACGTTCCTCAACGTGATCCGCCAAGAAGGCGGCAAGGTCGACAAGGTCGACGTGTGGGGTAAGCGTCGTCTCGCGTACGAGATCGCCAAGAATGCCGAAGGCATCTACGCGGTCGTCGACATCAGCGCGACGCCCGCTGCGGTTGCGGAGCTGGATCGCCAGCTCGGCCTGAACGAGTCGGTGCTTCGCACCAAGGTTCTGCGCCTCGGGAAGTGAGCCTGTCGGCGCTTGGCCGTAGGCTCTGGCGCATCAGGACTCCACACACTGCAGGAGGAACCACATGGCAGGCGACACCGTCATCACCGTGGTCGGCAATCTGACCGCCGATCCAGAACTGCGTTTCACCCCGTCGGGTGCTGCGGTCGCGAACTTCACCGTCGCGTCCACGCCCCGGATGTTCGACCGTCAGACCAATGAATGGAAAGACGGCGAGGCTCTGTTCTTGCGCTGCAACATCTGGCGTGAGGCAGCCGAGAACGTGGCCGAGAGCTTGACTCGAGGAACCCGCGTGATCGTGCAGGGTCGGCTCAAGCAGCGCAGCTACGAAACGCGTGAAGGCGAGAAGCGCACTGTCGTGGAGCTCGAGGTCGATGAGATCGGCCCTGCGCTCCGCTACGCCACGGCCAAGGTCACCAAGGCCGGTCGCGGCGGTGGCGGTGGCGGCGGCTTCGGCGGTTCCTCCGGCGGATCGGGCGGTGGGCGCCCCAGTTCCAACGCCGCTGTCGGCGGGGACGACCCGTGGAGCAACGCTCCGCAGGGTGGTTCCTTCGGTGGCGGCGCGGACGACGAGCCCCCGTTCTGATCCGACCTTCGATCGGAACATCTAAGTACGGAGAAAGACCATGCCTAAGTCGCCTGCGCGCGAGAAGGTTTTGAAGAAGAAGGTCTGCGCCTTCTGCAAGGAAAAGAATGTGCAGATCAACTACAAGGACACGACGCTGCTGCGTAAGTACGTCAGCGATCGCGGCAAGATCCGCGCTCGCCGCGTCACCGGCAACTGCGTGCAGCACCAGCGCGATATCGCTGTTGCTGTGAAGAACTCCCGTGAGGTGGCTCTGCTTCCTTACGTCTCGACGACTCGCTAAGGAAAGGGGAACACGATGAAGCTCATCCTCACCGCCGACGTGGACAACCTCGGTGCGCCTGGCGACACCGTTGAGGTCAAGGACGGTTACGGCCGCAACTACCTGCTGCCCCGCGGTCTGGCAATCGTCGCCACCCGTGGTGCCGAGAAGCAGGTTGCGGGCATCCGCCGTGCACAGGAGGCCCGTGCAGTCCGCGGCCTCGAGCACGCGCAGGAGCTCAAGGCCGCCATCGAGGGCCTCGACAGCGTCTCGCTGGCAGTCAAGACCGCCGCTGACTCGGGCAAGCTGTTCGGCTCGGTCACCGCTGCCGACGTTGCCGGCGCGCTCAAGGCTGCCGGTGGCCCGGTTGTCGACAAGCGCATTGTCGTGCTGCCCAAGGCGCACATCAAGGCGACCGGCAAGCACGAGGTCGTGGTGAAGCTGCACCCGGATGTCACCGTGAAGTTCACGCTGAACGTCGTCGCTGCCTGATCTGGGTTTCGAGGGGCCCCGCGCACATCGCGCGGGGCTCCTCGGCGTCTGTGCACAACCTGTGGATGAATCCTGTGGGATTCGAAGAATGTGTGATCCACACCATGTCGTTTCTGGAACGAAACGACTGACACGCCCGACTGCCGATGTGACCACGACACGCCGAAATTCTTTTGCTCCACAGTTGTGAACAGCAGTTTTTGCGCTCTGAACTGGACAAATGCGCAGTGTGACATGCGTTCTCCCCAGGTTGTCCACAGAAGGTGCACAACGGTGTCCACGTGTTTCCACAGTTCATCCACAGATGTGTGCACAACCCGATTTGGTGAGCGGCCTCTTCGTCCCTAACGTCGTGCACACGACTCTCCCCACACGATGTGCCCGGACGGACCGGTAGGTGTCGGTGGGGGCGGGTAGAACGTGGATTGTGGATCTGGGCCGTAGCGTCGGCGCCGTGTACGGAAAGTTCGTCGGCCAGGCATGACCGGAGTCGGTTCGGGATTCGGAAGGGCGGTATCGCGTTGGCAGTTGTGGACGATCGAGGCCATTCCGAATATCCGGGACCGCCCGACGAGCCCGAAACCGATTTCGGGCGCCAGCCTCCCCACGACTATGTCGCGGAGCAGTCCGTACTCGGCGGCATGCTGCTGAGCAAGGACGCCATCGCAGACGTCCTCGAGGTGCTGCACCCGGGTGATTTCTACAAGCCCGCGCACCAGTTCGTCTACGATTCGATCCTCGATCTCTACAGCCGCGGTGAGCCCGCCGACCCCGTCACCGTGTCGGCCGAACTCGACCGCAAAGGCGAACTCAAGCGCATCGGTGGCCCCGCCTACCTGGTCACGCTCACGCAGACGGTCCCCACCGCCGCGAACGCCGGCTACTACGCCGAGATCGTCTCCGAGAAGGCCATCTTGCGCCGCCTGGTCGAGGCGGGCACACGCATCGTCCAATACGGGTATGCGGGCTCCGAGGGGCAGGACGTCGCGGAGGTCGTCGACCGTGCCCAGGCCGAAATCTTCGACGTTTCCGAACGCCGCACCAGCGAGGATTTCGTCCCTCTCGAAGAACTCCTGCAACCCACGATGGACGAGATCGACTCCATCGCCAGCCGCGGCGGTATCTCCGTCGGTGTCCCCACCGGGTTCGCCGAACTCGACGAGCTCACGAACGGTCTGCACGCCGGGCAGATGATCATCATCGCCGCGCGTCCCGGTGTCGGTAAGGCACTCGCGCTCGACACTCCCCTGCCCACCCCGAGTGGGTGGACCACCATGGGGGAGGTTGCGGTAGGCGACGACCTGCTCGACGCCGACGGTGCTCCGACCCGCGTGGCCGCAGCCACCGAGGTCATGCACGGCCGCCCGTGCTTCGACGTGGTGTTCTCCGACGGCACGGTCCTCGTCGCCGATGCACAGCACCAGTGGCGCACCTCCGACGGCGCCGTCCGCACCACAGCCGAACTCGCCGCCACCCTCGACGACGACCACGCTGTCGCCAGCACCGTCGTCGTCAACACCGCTCCCCTTCGGACGCCCGCCGCCGACTTGCCCGTTCCGCCGTTCACCCTCGGTGCCTGGCTGGGCGGCCCGTCCGCCGATCCGCACGTCCACATGCGTGTCGAGGGCGAGGGTGGGTGCACCGAGGCACTGATCGCGTTCGGTGCGCACATCCCTGCTGCGTATCTGCGCGCATCGCAGGAGCAGCGCCGCGATCTACTGGCCGGGCTCCTCGACGCCGGCGGCACCATCGACAGCGACGGCACCATCCGATTCGCTTCGGACTGCGCACGCCTCGTCGGCGACGTCGCCGAGCTGATCGCCGGTCTGGGGCACACCTTCACCGTCGACGGGGGCGAGGTCGCGTTCGAGACCGACGACGACGTCTTCGTCCTTCCCAGCAAGGCCCTGCTGCACAAAGAACGCCGAGTACCGGTACCGGCCGAGCGACACGTCGTTGCCGTGCGGCCGGTGGCGTCGGTGCCGGTGCGTTGCGTCGAGGTCGACGGCGAACACATGTACCTTGCGGGTCGCGCGATGGTACCCACCCACAACTCGACGCTCAGCATGGACTTCATGCGTTCGTGCTCGATCAAGCACGGCATGGGCTCTGTCATCTTCTCCCTGGAGATGGGACGCACCGAGATCGTCATGCGACTGCTCTCTGCGGAAGCGAAGATCAAGCTCGGCGACATGCGGTCCGGTCGCATGACCGACGACGATTGGACCCGGCTCGCGCGTCGCATGAGCGAGATCAGCGAAGCACCGCTGTACATCGACGACTCATCCAACCTGACAATGATGGAGATTCGCGCAAAAGCGCGGCGCCTCAAGCAGAAACACGATATTCGGCTCATCGTCATCGACTACCTGCAGCTCATGACATCCGGTAAGAAGGTCGAGTCGCGTCAGCAGGAAGTCTCCGAGTTCTCGCGAAGCCTCAAGCTTCTCGCGAAGGAACTCGAAGTTCCCGTCATCGCGGTCTGTCAGCTCAACCGTGGTCCCGAGCAGCGAACCGACAAGAAGCCGCAGGTGGCCGATCTCCGTGAGTCGGGGTGCCTGCCTGCGTCCACCCGGATCCTGCGTGCGGATTCCGGCGCGGAGGTCACACTGGCCGAGCTGCTCGAGACCGGTGAGCAGCCGCTCGTGTGGTCGCTGGACGAGCGGATGCGGATGGTCGCGCGACCGATGACGAAGGTCTTCCCCAGCGGGCGTAAGGAAGTGTTCCGGCTGCGACTCGCATCCGGGCGCCAGGTGGACGCGACGGCGAACCATCCGTTCCTCACCGTCGACGGTTGGATGCCCCTGGGCGAGTTGATGGTCGGCGGCCGTGTCGCGGTGCCGCGTGCCCTGCCTGCACCGGTCGGCATGGTCACCTCGACCGACGATGAGCTGATCGAACTCGCCCTCAGGGCCGTCGCAGATGCCGCCGTGCCGTCGCGCGCGTTCGCATTTCCTAAGGATCAGGTCGCTGCGCTGCTCTGCCACGTGTGGGAAGACAGCGGCCTCCTCGCCTGGGACATGGACGCGCAACAGGCGATGATCCGGTACTCGACGGCCGACCGGCGCTTCGTCGACGATCTGGCCGTCCTGTTGCTGCGGATCGGTGTGTTCGCGCAGATCACCGAAACCGCATCGGGTTACGACCTGCGCGTGACCGACCCGGACGGGCAGGCGGTGTTCCTGCACGACGTCGGTGCCCACGGCACGGCGGCGCAGTGGGTGCTGACGCAGCTCGGGCCCACGCTCACGCGGCGCGGCGCCGACGGTGTGACCCCCGAACTCGAGGCGTCGCTCGGACGCCTCCTCGCGGTCGAGCGGTTCACGCCGAGCGAGCTCGTCGGCGCAGCGGCGCCACGCTCCAACCTGGGCAAGGTGGCCGGTGTGCTCGACGAAGCCGATATAGAGATGGTCGCCACGAACAACGTGTACTGGGACGAGATCGTCTCCATCACCAGCGTGGGTGAGCAGGACGTCTTCGACGGAACCGTCCCGGGTACACACAATTTCGTGGCAGACGGCGTTTCGGTGCACAACAGCCTCGAGCAGGACGCCGACATGGTGATCCTGCTGCACCGCCCCGACGCCTTCGAACGCGACGACCCGCGTGGCGGCGAGGCCGACTTGATCGTGGGTAAGCACCGTAACGGCCCCACCGCGACCATCACGGTCGCGCACCAGCTGCATCTGTCGCGATTCGTGGACATGGCGCGCGGCTGAACTTTCCTCCGCTTGTGCGGGTTTCCGTGGGTCGTGAGGCAACGGGAACCCGTGGTACCGGAGGAAAGTTCACACGTGATTCCAGAAGCAACGGCGCGGCCAGCGCGCCACTATGCTCGGCGAAATGCTCATCTGGATCAACGGGGCGTTCGGTGCAGGAAAGACGCAGACCGCGTTCGAACTGAATCGACGCGCCCCGAATTCGCACATCGCTGATCCCGAACTCATCGGATTCGCGGTCCACAAAATGCTTCCCGCGTCTGCGCGAGGCGATTTCCAGGACCGCCCCCAGTGGCGATCGGCTGTCATCGCAACGCTCGCCGACGCGGTCGCTGCCCACGACGGTCCGGTCATCGTGCCCATGACGTTGGTCGAACCGGACTATTTCGACGAGATCATGGCGGGCCTGGCTGTCGAGAGGGTCGACGTCCGGCATTTCTCCCTCGTCGCATCACCCGAGACCCTCCGCCGCCGACTACAGGCCCGCACCGGTTACTGGCTGGGTCGTGCCGTCGGACGGGAGGAGACCTGGGCGATGCAGCAGATCCCGCGTTGCGTCACTGCGCTTGCCACGGAACAATTCGCTGAACAGGTCGACACCGACGGCCGCGCGATCGACGAGGTCGTAGAAGACATCGCGACGCGCGCGGGCCTGGATCTCACCCACAACCGACTGCCGTCCGTCCGCTATCAGTTGCGGCGAGCGGCAGTCGGCATCCGGCACATCAGGATGTGAGCACCGCGCGAGGCACCGAGGTCGACAGGGATTCGGCCTCAGTCCTCCGTGATCTGGATGGCGATCCGTGGGCAACTCCCCGCCGCCCTGCGCACAGCGTCCTGAAGTTCTGGTGCGGGGTTGTCATCGAGGATCGTCACGATGTCCTCGTCGCCGAGCTGGAACAACTCGGGTGCGCTCGCTTCGCACAAGCCGTGTGCTTCGCAGAGATCCGTATCCAGTGTGACCTTCATTCGTACTCCAAAGGCTGGTCTCGAACCCGGCGCAGATCCCGAGGGTGCGTGCTCCGGGTATTCCTGTGTGTCGGTGGTCAGCCGATCGGGTCGTACTGGAGGTGCAGGTTGTTCAACCCGCGCAGCAGATAGGTGGGCTCCCAGGTGAACTTCCTGTCCGACTCGGGGCCGTGCTCCGTGTCGTCGAGCTTGATGTCGCCCATGCGATCGAGGAACCGCTCGATGCTGACCTTCGCTTCGACACGGGCCAGCGGACCCCCTGGGCAGGAGTGCACGCCGCGCCCGAAAGCAATGTGCTCACGCAGGTTTTCGCGGTCGACGCGGAACTCCGCGGGGCATTCGAAACGGTCCGGATCGCGGTTGATCGCGCCGGGCAGAATGGCCACCGGCGTGCCCGCGGGGAGGTCGATGCCACGCAGGGTGGTGTTCTTCAGCACCAGCCGGAAGTCGGTCTTCACCGGGCTCTCCACGCGGAGGGTCTCCTCGATGAATGCGGGGATGAGGTCGCGGTCGTCGCGCAGCTGCTTCTGGATGTCGGGCCGTTCGGCGAGTACCTGGATCGACGAACTGAGTAGCCGGGCAGTGGTTTCCTGGCCGGCAGCGAACAGGAAGGTGGCCAAGCGCACCACGTCGATCACTTCGGGCAGGGTGCCGTCGGGATAGGTGGCGGTCGCGAGGTCGGTCAATACGTCGGCGCGGGGATTCTTGCGGCGGTCCTCGATGTAGCCGCTGAACTGGGCGTCGAGCCATTCGAGTGGGTTGACCTCGACTTCTTCGTTCTGGTCGAGCGTGCGGGCGGTCTGGGAGAGCAGCTTGTCGCGGAACTGGTCGTGGTCTTCTTCGGGAACACCGAGCAGGTCGGCGACCACGATCAACGCGAACGGTTTCGCGTAGTCGTTGAGTAGCTCCAACCGGCCACTTCCGAAGAAGGTGTCGATCTGCTTGTCGGCGAGCCGCCACATGAACTCTTCGTTCTCCTTGAGCCGCTTCGGTGTCAGCAGCCGCTTGAGCAGTGCCCGCTGTGCCGTGTGGTCCGGTGGGTCCATCGTGACCATGTGCTCGTTCAACGGCAGCTGGTCGCGGTGTGCGGCGAGCTGCTCGGTGATGTCGTCGCCTTCGGGCTCGAACGGCAGCGGTGGAAATGGACCCAGGAAGGCGTTGGCGGAGGAGTACACCTCGTGGTCGCGATACACCTCGAGGGCTTCCTCGTAGCCGGTCACGGCGACCACCCCGTGGTGCGGCATGTGGGTCACGGGGCACTTCGAACGAAGATGCTCGAAGTACGGGTACGGATCTTCCACCAGGGACGCGTCGGTGAAGAAATCGATCTCGTCGAAGCCGGTCAAGTCTGCCTCCTCTTCGGGGTGCGCAACGGCGTCGTTGCACACGGGATCTTCAAAGCACGGCCTGGAGCGAACGGCTGGGCTGTGCCGTGCGGGAACCGGATATCCGATTGAGAGAATACTGTATTAATTCCCGCATGGGAAGAATATTCATGCATATTCGGCAGGACGACGTACCTACAGCTCAGGGGTGTGGAGCGGTGTCGTGCAAGACGGGCAACCCTACGGCGAAACCGGAGGTCGTAGGCTTGCCGCGTGAGTAGCGAGGAGATGGTCCACGGCGCGAGCACGCGCCGCCGCCGCGGTCGGCCCAGCAAGATCAGCCGTGCTCAGATCGTCGCCGCGGCTCGATCCCTGCCTCCAGCGACACTCACCATGCAGGCCGTGGCCGACGAACTGGGCGTGGATCGGAAGGCCCTCAACTACTACGTCAGCGATCGGCAAGGGCTACATGAGCTGGTGGCGTTGGACGTCTTCGAATCCGCGATCCGCGATGTCGACACACCGGAAAGCCAGGACTGGCGCCAGATATTGCGGTCGTGTGCGCGCGCGATGAAGGAGGCGCTGACGGCAGCGGGCGTGCTCATCGCCTACATCCGATTCGACGGAATGACCGACCTCGGCGCCCTCACGACAGTGGAGCGGATCATGGAACGCCTGGTACGCGCAGGGTTCGACGCCGAGGAGGCGGGGCGCGTGGTCACCCTCCTCGCGGTGATCGCGCACGCGGCGGCACGTGAAGAGATCACGGCCGCGTCGGGTGCGGCCGACCCGCAGGTCGACGACGTCGTGCGTACGGTGGAGTCGGGATCCACGGATTTGCAGCTCCTGCACAGATTTGCGTTGAGCCGTGAAACGAGCTCGCGTGCAGTCGAGCAGTTCGAGTTCGAGCTCGATCTGATCGTCGACGGGTTGGAGCGGCGCCTCGAGCAGCGGCGCGCCAGGTAACCGCGTGCCGGTGAACGCTGAGATACTCGGCGCCATGGCCATGATCAAGACGTATCGGCGCGACGACGCCGGAGTCCTGCACTACCGCGAGGCGTGGAGTGAGCAGTCGGGGGTGCGAACGCACACGGGCGTTGTCGGTACGAAAGGCCGCACCCGTTTCCATTCGGCACGGAGCCGGACGTGGCCCGACCGCCCGACAGCGAAGGAATTCCTCGCCACGTTCACCGAGGAGGCCGCAGCCGACGGCTTCTTCCCGATCCCCGACGACGATCACGGCTGGGTCGTGCTGCAGTGCTGGACCTTCACCACCGACCTCTCGCACCCCGACGATCAGCGGCTCTTCGATCACGGCCAGAGCGCCCTGGACGACTATCTCGGCTGGCGCGGGGTCGGGCATTACGACGGCAACGACATCGGTGGGCGGCCGCCCGCCAGTTACGGCCTCGATGGCACCGTGATGAACCTGTTCTGCACGGTTGTGGACACAGGCCTCGGAGTGAAGGTGGTGCGGCGCTTCGCTCGGGAGTTCCGGCTCACGCCGTACCACGTCATCGCCACACGTGAACCCGGCGACGACAGCGACTACACGCTGGCATGGTCGCCCCGTAAGCGAGACAAGGACTTCGACCTCTTCCGACTCTGACACCCGCGTCGCCCTGTGCGGTATCGGGCGGTGACGAGAAGGACGCCCTGCGGGCGACTGCGCCCAACCGAGCGGAGACCCTACGGGTCCCTGAGCTTGCTGGCCCCTTCCCCACCGCTGCCCGGTCGCCATGCCCCGATAGACCGTCTCGGCCAGCACGTCATGCCGCACGTCGCAGAGGACGTGCGGCTCGTACTGGACCCGGTCGGTCGTGTCGACCCGCACGATCGGGTGCTCCACCACCAGCTGCGGAGACGAAGGATACTGGTGCCCAGTCGGTTTCGAACACGGGGAATGACGCCCCGGTTCGCGGCGCCCACGCGCCGACGTCGGACCTCGGGAGACGAGCGACGGAGACTCCGACGTGTCGCGGCTACCGGAACGGCCCGCGCACACGTCGCAGCACACACTTCGAGCCCCTCGACCAGATCGGTCGAGGGGCTCGGAAGGTCATGACGTCAGAAGAGGCCCCGGCGGGGAGGGGATGAGGTCGGCGTCGAAGGCCGAACCGTGAGAAGCGCCCCTTGAGGGCGTGTGGATAGACTCCACCGTACGGTGCATGACAGTCTCTTTCTGTCGTGTGCCCAGACCCCGGATCCGGTGTTGGCGCACCGCCCGGGGTCGACCTGCGTTCAGGCCAGTGCAGGCATGATCCCACGACGGTGGGGTGGCGTCAATGGTGGTACACGTCGATATGTTCGAGAATCTACGTCTCGACGTCATTGCCCGCGGTGACGGCAGGTTCGCCGAAAAATCGGATGCGCCGGGGAGCATCGAGGGTTACGGTCGCGGGCATGGAATTACTTCAGATCTACAGCTGACGCCGACGTACGCGTCGCCCGCTCGATGTCCATCCGCCGTAGACCCGAAATGAGTGGTATTCCATGTCCGTTCGCCGCGCACATATCGCAATGGTCGGCGTTCCCGCCGTCAGTCATGTTCTTCCGAGCCTCGAGATCATCCGTGAACTGGCTGCTCGCGGCCATCGGGTGACCTACGCCAACGACTCGGCGGTGGCAGGGCTCGTCGAGGGTGTGGGTGCCGAACTCGTCCCCTGCGCATCTGAACTGCCAGTGGCCGAAAATGATTGGCCCGACGACCCGATCGCTGCGATGAGCTTGTTCCTCGACGATGCGATCCAGGCACTCCCGCAGTTGCATGCTGCCTACGACCACGATCCGGCAGATCTGTACCTGTACGACATCGGTGCCTATGCTGCACGCGCTCTCGCGGAGTCGCAGGGCAAGCCCCTGATGCAGCTGTCGCCGACATTCGTTTCCTGGAAGGGATACGACCAGGAGGTCGCCGCGCAGTTGTGGGAACTCCCGGGCGCCGACGCCTACCGGACGAAGTTCGCACGATGGCTCGTGGAATGCGGGGCCACCACCACCGACATCGACGTCTTCCCGAACCGTCCCGCGCACGCTCTCGCGTTGATCACGCGGGCAATGCAACCGCAGGCCGATCGCGTCGACACCGACACTGTGACGTTCGTCGGCCCCTGCTTCGACCTGCGCGCCGATCAGGACACCTGGACCCGTCCCTCCGACGCAGAGAACGTGCTGCTGATCTCCCTCGGCTCCGCCTACACGCGGCAACCGGAGTTCTACCGGCAGTGCCTTGCAGCATTCGGCAACCTGCCGGGCTGGCACGTCGTGCTGCAGATCGGCAAGTACACCGATCCGAACGAACTCGGCGACATCCCGCCCAACGTCGAAGTGCACTCCTGGGTTCCGCAGCGGGCGATCCTAGAGCAGGCCGATGCCTTCGTCACTCACGCCGGCATGGGTGGCTGCGGTGAAGGGCTGCTGGCGGGCGTCCCCATGATCGCCGTGCCGCAGGCCGCCGAGCAGTTCATGAACGCCGACCGGCTCGTAGAGCTGGGAGTGGCCCGCCGGATCGACACGGACGACGCCACGGCAACGAATTTGCGTACCGCCCTGACCGAGCTTGTCGACGACGTAGCGGTCCGCAACCGTTCTGCGCAGCTGCGCGCCGACGCGGTGGCCGAAGGAGGCACTTCGCGTGCCGCCGACCTCATCGAGGAGATGCTTCCCTGAATCGTCGGTGCTCCTACGGCTCGAGCAGCGCCCGTAGACGTTCGAGGTCTTCCGCGACCTTCCCGGTGTCCCGATCGAACTCGGCGTCCGACAGCTCGATCTGACGGACGGTGAACAGCACCTCGGAGCCGTTCGGGTGCGCGAGTACGCGCACCGGGTTGTTCACCGTCGTGCCCGACGGCAAGGTGACGTCGTGGTCGAGCACACCCAGGTCGTTGTGCGCCGCGAACCGGACGGTGACCCGACCCATAGGAGAATCCACCACGAGGGTGTCGCCGTCGCGTTCGACGTGACTGTGCGCCAAGCCGGCTGCCCACCTGGGCAGGTTGTCGGGATCTGCCGCGAATTCGTACACCTGCGCGGGCGGACGTGCGATGACCTGGCTGACATGACGGCTGCGGATGACGCTCGGATCGTTGCTCATGAACGACACGCTATTGCGCAGACCGACGGTTGTCTTCCAGAAATCAGACCGGAGTCAGCGATGTGAGGGCGCGAAACTCGTCGTTGAGGTGGGATTGGCTCGCGTACCCGGCGCTCACCGTCTCGGACGCAATATCGGACTGTTCGTTCGCGGCATCGAGGAAGCGATGGAGCCGGGCGAGAACGGATCATCTTCCCGCTCGCTCCTTCGAGCGCAGTACGCCGAACCGTCGTCCTGCCGACCGCACCCGCTGGTGCTGCGAACCCTGCGGCGCGTCGACCACCCAGTCACGTCCGGACATCACCCCCAAAGCCCAGTTAGCCGTATTCCGGGCAGCGGCTACGAACGCATCGCCACATCCGGCTGCTCCGACCGCACCATCCGCAGACGGCTCGCGAGTGGGCCGAACGCGGGATCGGACTCGAGGTCCTGAGCGCTGCCCTGACCGCGTACGACCGGATGCTCGGGTCGGACCTCGATGATCTGTCGGTCGACGGATCGATCACGAAATCCCCGTGTGGTGGCGAGGTGTCGGGTCGTTCCCCGGTCGATCGTGGCAAGCAGGGCACGAAATCCTCGGTGGGTGTGCGACGGTCGCGGGATCCTGCTGGCGATGGTGTCGGCGGGCGCGAACCGGCACGATTCGCCGCTGCTCGAACCGACCCTCCCCTCTGGTTCCGGACATGATCGGTCCTCTGCCGCAGTACGTGTGTGCACCTCGATCGTGGCTACGACTCGGCCAAGACACGGGACCTGCTCAAGGAGCCGCCTCGACGTCCTCGCGGCCGGCCCACGGTCCGTCGAGGGGGACCGGTAGCGGTACTGCAGCCGGACCGCAAGAAACGTGCGGTGCCGGAACCAACAGAGACTGACCACCGACCAAGGAGGAACCGTTGCCAGGTCTAGACCACCCGCCCTACGCCGCGTGGTCGGCCACGAAGGCGGTCCGAAGGCCGCTATTTTGTACTACACAAATAGCCAATTGTGGACTACAGTATTGCGATGGCGATCAAGTGGACCGACAGTGCGCTCAAGCACGGCATCGACATCGAGGACGCGAAACATGCCATCGCGCACGCGCACTACATGGAACAGGACTTCGACGAACCCCGCCCGCCGTCGACCATCCGGCCCACCCTGTTCCTCGGTCCGGGGCGTCGACTCGGAGCACCACTGCTCGAGGTCATGGTCGAGATCGGCCGACGTGACGTGACGTGACGATCTTCCACGTCATGGAGGCCCGGAAGAAGCACCTCGACCGGATGAACGACTGAGCGCAGCAGGAGGAAAGACCATGAGCACCAAGAAGAACAAGGTTTACGACGCCGCAGCCCGATGGGCCGAGGAAGACATGGTTCTTCCCCGCGACTCGACCACCGCCCGTCACGGGGAGGACGCCGCCGCGGCAGGCCGGGCTCTGCTCGCCCGCGCACACGCCGGCAGACCCAGCCTCGATCCGCAGGCCGAGCCCGGCACCGAGTCACCGAAGCGGCAGGTCCGCCTGCCGCAGGCGGTCAGCGAGCAGGTCGACACCATCGCCGCCGCCCAGGGCCGACGCGCCGCCGAGGTCATGCGCGAAGCCATCACGCTCTACGTGCAGGAACATCAGACCGCACAAAGGTGAGATGCCCAGCCCACGCATCGACACGCGACCCAAGAGCTGCCCGTATACATGCTTCCCGACGGGACGATCTGGGGCAGACGGCTCCACCCGCGCACCTACTGGCTGATCGCGGCGATGTGGGCGGCGCTCGCGGTGTGGTCTCTGACCAGCGGATGGGCCTGGTCCGGTGTGGGATACGCCGTGGTCGCCGCAGTATGGGCGATCCTCGCTGCGGCCCGGTACTGCACCGGGCCGCAGACAACGAGCGGTACCCGGAACCAACAGGGCACGGCACCTCCGGCCGGTGGAGGTACCCCTGAGCCACGTGCCTGACCCTGGCGCGCACAGGCGGACAACTCCTCGAATGTGGGGTACCAGAGGCAACTACGAGCGATTCGGGGTGTACCGAAGAACGTTGGAGTCCCGCTCCTCGAAGCCGAGCCCGCGGTAGAGGCGGTTCGCCGCCTCCCGCGACGCACGCGAGGTCAGATCGACCGTCCGGGCACCGAGTTCAGCTGCCCGATCGATCGCGGCGCGGGTCAACGCGGCGCCGGCCTGCTGCCCCCGCGCTTCGGTATCCACTACCACGTCCTCGATCCACGCCCGGACTCCGGTCGGGATGGGGAAGACCACCAAGGTCAAGGTGCCGACGACGCGGCCGTCCAACCGGGCGACGAAGAGCGTGTTCGCCGGGCACTCCACGACACTGCGGAGCGTCTCGACCGTCACCGGTGCGGCGGAGCGGGACAGTTGGGGCACCAGACGCGCGAAGGCGGCGACGATCTCCTCGGTGACGTCACTGACCTGCTGGATTTCCACAGCCATGGGTTCTCCTGGGTGACATGCGGATGACACCGCGTCGGATTGGGATTGTGGGAGCAGCCCAGTAGACCAGTTCGCCGATGACACACCGGGGCCCGGGCCTGGAACAGACGCCGGCACCGCACCGCGCGGAGGGGCCTCGATTCGCCGGCGGGACCCACGCGGCAGCACGATGGCCACGTAACCTGCGCCCGGTAGATCGTTCTGCGACGGGAGACCCTCCCACTGTTTCCTGTCGCTTGGCTGGAAAGATCCGCACTGCACGACATGCCGATCGTTGGGAGCGTCGCGAAGAACAGCGACAACAACCCGAAACCCGTCTCCTGGCACATTCCGCCCCCGAAGGGGGTGGGGTCAGTTCTCGCCCAGGCCCAGTTCTTCGGCACGAACGAACTTGGTGTACTGCGCGGCCACTCGCTGAGGAAAGGTGCCCAGCGTATCGGGGGAGACGGTGTCGAGTCGCCGTTGCCCATACAGTTCGGCCATGTATCGGCCGTGCACCATCAGGCACACCGACATCCGGCCGGTCGCAACGTCACCGGTCCAGCAGGTGGTGCCGGGCACGTGCTGCGGAACCGAGGCGTCTTCGATCAAGTCCGGATAGTTCTCGAGCGTCATCTCGGCGAACTCGTCTCGCAGGGTCAGTGCACCCTCGTCACTACCGGTGCGGTAGACGGTCGAATTGAGTTTGGCGACTCGATCGGTGCCGGTGGCCTCGAATACCGCGCGGGTGCGGGCCGAATGGGTGTCGAAGTGCAGCCACCCTGCCGGTCCGTAGACCGCGATATCGTTGAAATTCCCCGACGTTTCGCCGTCGAGGTACCCGACAGCGCGGCCGAGAACGTTGTCGCTATCGATCGGTAGATCGGCGATCTGATCAGTGGCGGTGGCCGGGAACCGATCGAGCAGCGCTTGCTGCTGCTGCACGGCGCGCACGCTGACGTCGGTGGCCCATGCGGTGTCGGTGCCCTCGTTGTAGGCGTAGGTGTAGATCACGAACATCCCCCGTGCGGTGACGGTGTTCATGCCGTGGGAGTCGACCATTCCGGGTCGATCATCGGGGACATCCACCTGGTGCGTGCTGGCGAGAGTGCCCGGCACTTGTGCGAGTACGACCGGATCTGGGCCTGTCGATTCCACGCCGGAGTACTCGCTGAAGCTATCGTCATCGGCTTGGGGACGGAGCGAGGTGTCGTAGAAGACCTGCGCCGCGTTGCTGGCATCCTGCTCGGTGGGAAAACGCCAGACCTCGATGTTGAGTTTCCGGGACTGGTCGGGGGTGCGGCGGAAGCTCTGGAAACCACTGAAACGCCCGAACGGTTCGATCGCCTCCTGCACTTCGCGGCTCATGAAAGGATCGATGATCCCGACGGTGACCTCGACACGAATTGCTGTGGTCAGAGCGGGGTCGATGGTGTGGGGGTGGACGACGTACTCGGCCAGACGCTGGCCTTCCACCGCGGGACCGTATTTCCCGGCCAGTACGCCTTCGGCGGCGTAGTCCCGCGGTTCGGTCCCGTACTCGCCGGTGTCGAGTGACTCCGGATCGGCGGGTGTGACTGCGGATTTGTTCTCGGTGAGGGCGGTGCCGTCGATTCGGGTACTGCACCCGGCCACCGTCACGATGACAGCGGCCGCGACAGCCAGAACCACACGGGTACTGCAGGTGGTGCGCACAGGCGGACAACTCCTCGAATGTGGGGTATCAGAGGCAACTACGAGCGATTCGGGGTCGGTACGTCGAAAGTCCCTGCTTCGGTGGTGGGTTCGGAAGACTCTGCGGTGGGGCAGAGTTCACCCAGCCGGTCCCGGGCCGCACACCCCCATGTTTGTTTCTGTTCGTCGCTTTCCGTTCCCCTATTCGGATTCGGGTATCGCGGTGTGCGTGCCATGTCCCCCTCATTGTCAGCGGCAATCGTTCCCCTCCTGTCACGTGACCGGAAAGATCCGCACCTCACACCATGCCGACCTTTGGCAGCGTCCCGAAGAACAACGACAACAACCCGAAGCCCGTTTCCCGGGACATTCCGCCACCGGGGACGGGATCAGTTCTCGCCCAGGCCCCACTCTTCGGCGCGAACGAATTTGGTGTACTGCACGGCCACCCGCTGGGAGAGAGTGCGCAGAGTATCGTCGGCGGGATCGGAGGAGTGGAGGGGGCTGTGCCCGGGTAGTTCGGCCAGGTACCGGCCGTACACCATCAGGCACACCGACATCCGCCCGGTCGCAACGTCACCGGTCCAGCAGGTGGTGTCGGGCACGTGCTGCGGAGCATGGAGGTCTTGTTTCAGGTCGGGGTAGTTTTCGCGGGTCATCACGGCGAACTCGTCGCGCAGGGCCCTCGCGTCGTCGTTGCTTGCGGTGCGGTAGACGGTCGTATTGGCCATGGCGACTCGATCGGTTCCGGTGGCCTCGAACACTGTGCTGGTCCGGGCCGGATGGGTGTCGAAGTGCAGCCATCCGGCCGGTCCGTAGACGGCGATCGCGGAGTAGGAGACGGTTTCGTCTTCGAGGTACCCGACGGCGCGGCCGAGGACCTGGTCCACATCGATCGGCAGCGCGGCGATCTGCTCGGCGGGGGTGGCCGGGAACCGGTCGAGCAATTCCTGTTGCTGCTGTATGGCCCGCACGGTGGTGTCGGTGGTCCATCCGGTGTCCGTGCTCATGTCGCTGGCATGGGTGTGGATCACGAACATCCCCCGTGCGGTGAAGGTGTCGACGTGGTTGTGGATGTTGGAGTCGAAGTCTTCCCAGCGGTAGCTGCTGGCGAGCACATCGGACAGCTGCGGCAGCGTGACCGGGATGGGCCGTTCGTCAGAAGCCCAGTCCGCCGCCGGATCGATGCGGTTGTCCTGGATTGCTTGCGCGGCTCCTGCGGCGTCCTGCTCGGTGGGAAACCGCCACACCGAGATTCCGAGTATGCGGGATCCGTCGGCGGTGTCGCGGGTGCTGTAGAAACCACTGATGAACCCGAACTGGTCGGCTATCTGCTGTACGGGTTCGTTCATCCAAAGATTGACACCGTCGACGGTGACCCCGACATTCGTTGCTCTGGTCAAGGTGGGGTCGACATCGTAGGGGTGTGCGACGAACTCGGCGAGACGCTGAGCTTCCACGACCGGACCGAAGTCCTCGGCCAGCTGGCCCTCGGTGGCGTAGTCCCGCGGCTCGGTGTTGTATTCACCGGTGTCGAGTGACTCCAGGTCGACCTGTTCGGACGCCGCGGCCTCGGCGGCGACAGTGGTGCTGTCGGGGGCCGCACCGCACCCGGCCAAGGTCACGGTGGTGGTGGCCGCAACCGCCAGGACAGCACAGGTGGTGCGCGATGCACGCATCAGCAGACAACTCCTCGCATGGGGTAGTCACCAGCCCCGGCCGGTACGGTCGGGAGACATGTCGGATATGCCTCTGACCGACGAGACCGGCAGAACCTCGCACACCCCGACACGAGCCGGGGGCGTGGGATAAAGGTGTGCGGCGACGGTGTCGATCCCGGTCCGTTGCCGGCAGGTCGTGCGGTCATCGGAGCGAGACCGGGTGGATCCGCACCGCATAGCGGAGCGCGTCGGCGGCGGTGAACCCGGCCATCGCCGCGCTCTGCTGCGCCTCCCACAGGTCTTCACCGAGGTCGACGAGGCCGGGCCACGGCGAACTGTTCGGCGGCGTTGCGGGACGGCAGCACACAGTCGCCGAACCAACCACCCGACCGCAGATGCTCGAAAATCGAGGTGGTGCGGGCCGGCCGTACCGCGGACACCCCCACGTCCCTGCCCGGTCATCGTCCCCCTCTGACGAACACGAAAAAGGGGGGAACGTGCAGGTGATGCACCAAGGTCCACGCCCCCCACCTGTGGACCGCTCCGACCGTACCGGTCCGACCGACACGGCAAGGGTCCGGGGTCACCCGAAGACCCGAAGACACCTCCGCGGGACACCGATCACCGAGACCCGCCCGGCGACGGGAGCGCCGTCCGGGTACGACCGGTACGGCATCCTCGACGACGACGGCCACACCGTGCTGTGCCACGAGTGCGGGCAGCGGTACACCTCCGTCGTCGCGCATCTGAAAAAGGGACACGACCTGACCGCCCGCGACTACAAGATCCGCCACGGCCTGCCGTTGGGCCGGGGACTGGCGGCGCAGCGACTGTCCGACACCCGATCCGCCCGGGCACGGGAGCAGATCGGTAGCCGCGGATGGGACCGCTTCGAGCAGGCCGCAACCCGGCCGCGGCGTCCGCGTCCCGCGACGAGACGAGCTTCGCTGTGGCTGCCCGCGCGGACGGGAAAGCCGACACCGCCCGCCGCAACGGTGCCCGCGGCCGGCGGGTGCAGGTGGTGCACTGCGTGATGTGCGGCGCCGCGTGGTGTCCGCTGCCCGGCGGGTACACCCTCGAGACGTGTTCGCGGGAATGCTGGGACGCCTGGAAGCGGGTGAACCCGGCGAACGCGCCGGTGCGGAACACGGCCCGGGACGCGCGGATCCGGGCATGGTCTCGTGCCGGTGTTTCGGTCGCCGAGCTCGCCGCCGAGCACGACCTCACCGGCACCCGGATCCGGCAGATCCTCGCCGGTGACTGACCCGGGAGACCGACGCCGGCGGCGCCGACCGTCGGGTAGGGGGTGGCCCGGACGGGACGGCGGTGCACCGGGGGAAGGTGAATATCCCGAAGAGCCGCCAAGTATGGCAGTGATCTAGCTACTATCTCGGCAGGTGCGCGGTAGTGCTATCGTATGGGTGCAGACCCCCCCACACCCGTGGATCAGGGGGTCTCGCTGTTTCTGGAGGGTTCTACAGTTCCTGGGGTTCGCGCCGGGGATCGCGTTCGGACAGATAGTTGCTGTACCACTGCGTCGCGAACTCGTTTTTCGGATGCTGATCGATCATGGTGGTGGCCGACCACGCCACCAGATCGGCCATCTGCACCAGTTGCGAGCCGGCCGAGTCGATGTGGATGGCATCTTCGATCACCCGCCGCTGCGCCAAGGCGAGACCGCGATGGGTCGTGCGGTACGAGCTGTCGCTGCCGTCACCGTCCATGAAGATCAAGCCCAACGAGTCGCTGCGGGCCAGCTCGGACTCGACACGGGCAACGAGATCGGCGTACAGATCTCTTTTGGTTCGTGCCAGGTCGTTCGGCTTTCCTCGGCGGTACACCGATCCGACGATCAGCCCTTCGGTGCACCGCAGCGTTTCCAGGCAGTCGTGCGCGACCTCACGGCCGAAGTCCTTCCAGTACTCGTGGCCGTTGTGGATATGCCGCTGCGGGATGTTCTTCGAGATCCGGCCGCGGCCGTTGACGTACTCGGTGGTGTGCAGCTCCTTCGTGACCGGCACTCCGAACTCGCGCCACAGCGCCTTGCGGGTATCGAGCCAGGACCGCAGCACGGATCGCCACTGGTCCGGTCGGAATTCGATCCACCCGTAGACGGCGAGGCCGGATTGGGGGTGGCCGGAGTCGTCGACGTAGATCATGCGATCGAGGTGCGGTGGCATGGGTCGATCATGACCTACGCGCTGTCGTGCTCGTCCCGGGGAGGTGGACGCGCGCCGCATTGTCCGAAGGGGCCACCGTAGACAGGTGGTGAGGATCTCTCTGCGTCTTCTCGCGTGACCACGCGACCTCGTCAGGCGTCGGTGTGAACGCCTCTGCCAGCTCCTGCACGGAACACACCCGCTGAACCGCGGGTGGCGGTCCGATCGATCGACGCCAACCCGATAACACCGTGGTTGACACACTCACCGCCACAGCGCAACTCGCGGCCTGAAACATCAACCAGCCGAACGTGACCCAATGCCCCCGAACTTGACTCGAAAATCCGGCTACGCCGCTCCTAGCCTTCTAGGCCCACCTGGGACTTTGACTTCCAGACGACTCTGTCGAGAAACGGGTTTTCCGTCAATCGACATCGAGATCTCCTCGTGGTGCCGTCTGCGACGAACCGAACCTGGCACCACGATGACCCCGTGAGGTCGAACCCGTAGTCGACCCCGGTCACGTGTTCACGCGAACTTCGTTGTTCTGTGCGTCATTACTACCCGGACCCCGGGAAGGGTGGATCCCTAAGTAGGACGCTTTCGCTCCGAGGCGGACATGCACCACCGGCGTCTCACAGGTAGGTCCGGTCCACCGTAGATCCATCTCACTGACCGGTATTGTTGCTAGGCGCCGAACACCTCGTCGACCGTACGGTGGCCCTATCCGAGGTCCCCTCATCCCAGCATCCGCCTGCTGCCAAGGCGCGGAACGATGCCGTTCCGGAAACACCGCATAGGGTCACATCAGTCGATCCTGCACACCGCGCAGCCGATGCATGTCGGCGCACGAAGAAGCCGGGGGAACGAATGACACGGAGATACGACATGACCACGACCACCGTCCACACGGTGCGGGCAGTGGCGGCTCTGTTCGCCGCACTCACGCTGGTCGCGGGCTGCGCGAGCACATCGTCACCGCCGACGCCGCAGCAGGAACGGGCAACCGACGAGAGTGTCTTCTACTACGAAGACGACGGGACCCCGGCAGGGTCCGGCTACACCTACGCCGAGACCCACGGTGTGAACGCGAGCTCTGTCAAGCTCGACTGGGGTCGTGAGGCCGACTATGTGTACCGGTTCGACTCGCATGTCCAAACCTGGATCCCGGACCGTCTTTCCGACGAATGGCTCCATCGCAGCACCGTCAGCCGCCCGACGGAGTGGATTCTCGGTACACCGGAACAGATGACCGCACAGGGCATCGAGGAACAGTCGGCGGATGTCCGCGAGTTTCGCGCCCGATGCGGTGACGCGGGCGCAGAGACAGACCGGCGGGAACAATGCACCGCGCCACCCGACTGGCACCGGCCCTCCCGCCTGTTCCTCGCCGCTCTGCCCACCGATCCACGATCGTTGCACGGACGCCTCGTCGAGGACATCAGCTACGCCCCTGACCAGGCCAGTGAGATCCTCACGCAGGTGACGGAGGTGTTGAAGACCGGCATCGTGCCCGACGCGGTGCGCGCCAATCTGCTCGCTGCTCTGCAGGTCGATCCCGGGATCAGCATCACCGAGGGGGTCCCGAACTTCGATGGTGTCCTCGGCACGGCCTACACCGCGACCAACGCCTACGGGCGTGTCACCGATCTGATTGTCGACCCCGACAGCAACGTACTCATCGGAGGGCGGGTGACCATCACGACGGGGGTGCGGCGCCCCGTCGACGATGTGCTCTACACACTTCCGCCGGGCACCTTGCTCGGTCACACCGCTACCAGTTACGGCCGCGCCGATCACCTCGGGGACGTTCCTGCGTAGTCCAAGGGGCAACAGTGCCCTTCTGCCTGCCTCACGACCCGACCGTTCGACACACACAGGAGACCACCATGACCGACCACGCCGACGACACCACCCCCCGACGTTCGCTCCGAGAACGGCTCGAGCCATTCGGTGAGGATGCAGCGAGAGAGATCATCGCGCAGCACGTCCGCGCCGCCTGCGCAATGGCAGGCGACTTCGGAGGCGACGATCCCCGCGCAATCATCGACCGGCTCGGGGCCGGCCAGACCCGCGAGGACATTCTCAACGCCTACCGCCGCACAGAACGAGACGGAAAGTGACGGGGTTGCCGTAGTAATCGAGTCGGATTCGGCGGATTACCAGGTCAGGGCTTCGTCGGCTCTCGCTGAAAAGACTCACTCATGGGCACTTCGACCTGCAAATCCGCCCAAAATTTCGCCATTGCTACCGCTACCCCTACCCGCTGGACATTCGGCTCGAGAAGGACGCATCCGCCGCCGAAGACCGCGAGACGTGGTGGGTCCGGACGGGCAAGTACTCGGCCCCTCGGATGCCCGGAACGTGTCGGTGCCGGCGGGCACCCTGGCCACCATGAGGTCGCGACAGTACGATTTCCTGACGCAGTATCCGTTCGCCGAGCTACAGCTGCTGGGCTGGCACCTGACACGACTTGCGCCGCCGAAACGCCGCCCGGGCGCCGACGATTTCATCCGCAGTGCGATGTTCGCCGATCAGCACGAGCGGGTGATGGTCGTCGACGTCGACCGTCACGGGCAGATGCGTGATCACGCCACCTACACGTGCGATGACGAGTCGAGCTGGATCGCCGAGAATGCGCAGGCCGCGGTGCGGCTGGCCGCCAGCGACCCGGGCACTCCCGCGGGTGAGCTGGCCCGGATCAGTGATGTCAGGCAGGTCTTCTACTTCTGATCGGGATGTCCGTTGCTTGCCCGCGCCGCAGCCATCGGACTATTCGAGGTAGGCGCCGGTTGCCGGTGTCCCGATGATCGCGCGCCGGTGGCACTCTGCCGGTAGCCCGTCGACGCCGTACGGCTGCGCGGCCGAGGCCCGGGAAGCCCGATGTTGCGCCGACTCTGTCGAGCCTGATGTCCAGGTCCTTGATCTGGTCGCACACTTGGGAACGGCGACAGGCACTACCTGCGGCAATCCGCAGCCGGTGTGCGGGCGCGACCGTGTCCACGCCGCCGAGCCATGGCAGTGCAGACGATCGTGTTGCCGAGAAGGGCACCGAGACCGCACGGCCGAGAAACCGGTCGCTCCAGCAGCACCGTGGGACACCGGTTCACACCGCTTCGACCAGGTCGGATGCCGATCGACTGCTACGGTCTTTCTCGGCACGGACGGAGCGTCGGGACTCGTCATGGTGCCTCACGCCAGAGCGCCTCACGGCAGGGTTTCGAGAGAAGGACACGGGATTGGTCAAGCAGGCTCGGGCAGTGGCGACGCGGCACCAACTCGTGGCAGCGGCCGCGGCCACCTTCGACCGGCGCGGCTTCGATGGTGCCACCCTCGGGGACATCATCGAGGCGAGCACGGGCCTGAGCAAAGGCGCCTTGTACTTCCACTTCAAATCGAAGGACGAGCTCGCCGCGGCCGTCGTGGAACGGCAACACGAGATCTCCATCGCCGCAGTCGAAGCCATCGCCGAAACCGGTGTCTCGGCGCTCGAACAGATCGTGATGCTCTGCCACGAGATGGGCCGGCAGATCATCGACGACCCGATCGTGCGAGCCGGGATCCGGCTGACCCTCGAGTGCAGCGTCGGAGTAGGAGCGCAGGGCCCGACCGGCCCCTACCAGGACTGGATCCAGGCGTGCACGCAGCTCGCCGAGACCGCCATCGCCGAGGGGGATCTGCTCGATGAGGTCGAGGCACCGGAACTGGCCCGGTTCGTGATCTCGGCGTTCACCGGGGTGCAGATGGTCTCGAACGTGCTCGATCAACGGGCCGATCTCGAACAGCGGATCGATCAGATGTGGCGGTTCCTGCTTCCGGGCATCCTGGCTCCTGCTCGTCGCCGCAGCAGCGACAAGATCCGGCACGCTCGCTGGAACCGTGCGCAGGAGAATGTGCCTATTCCTGCGAGTTGAGGCGGCCTCGCCCCTCACAGGGTGAACCGACCGGCACCGCCGCGGATGAGCCGGGCCCGGATCGACGACGTCCCGCAGTGCGAGTTCTGATCGCTCCGGGCCAGCTCAGCCGTGCAGCCGCAGAGTCTATTCGATGTAGGCGCCGGTGCCCGGTGTCCAGATGATCGCCCCGCCGGTGAACGTCTGCCGTAGCCCGTCGGTCCCGTACGGCTGCGCCGCCGACGACGGGAACCCGAGCGGGCTCGCCGCCCCACCGAGGCTGTTGTACAGGTCCTTGATCTGATCGCACACCTGGAACGGCGACGGCCAATACGTCTGGCAGTCTGCCGCCGGTTGTACCGGCGCGGCCGCGGCCACAGCCCCGCCGGTCAGGCACAGCACCGCCAGTGCCGCTGCGGCCACACCGGTGGTCATCCGTCGCCGCATCCTCGACTTCGTTACGCCGTTACGCACCCGCATTACGTTCTCCTGCATATGAATTCGCGGGCATCCCTACGGGGGTGCCCCTCGTCTCCGGGTGGAGACGATCTTGTCTGTCTAGCATCGAATGTCGGGTTCAGTGCGCCGAAACGGAAACATACCGGATGAATGGTTTCTGTGACCAAAGTGTTATCTGTTGCGTTTGTGGTTTTTGGGAAACCGTTTAAGTTTCAGTGAAGCGATGGCGCCACCGCTGTACCTATCGGACTACGAGAAGTAGGTAACAGATGGATTCGCACACCACAGGTGGCTCCGTCATGTCCCGACACAGATGGTTGCGGCGGTCTCTGGTCGCGGGCACGACGGTGTTGATGGTTGCCGCCGGGGGATCGGCAGCCTTCGCCCAGCCGGTCGAGACGACACCGACCGCGCCGGTGGCCACGACAACCCCGGCCGCACCGGAGCTGGTGCCTCTCGAGGCGCCGGCCGAGACCGCTGTGGTGGATCCGTGCGCGGTGCCCACCACCACCACGCCACCGGCAACCACCACGACCACGACGCCCCCTCCGGCCACGACCACAACGACGCCCCTCGCGGTCCCGGTGGAGTGCGTCACCGACACAGCGGTGCCTGAACCCGTGGCACCGGAGCCGACACCGGCGTCCGACACGGTCCCGGCCCCCGCCGCACCCGAGGTGGCACCGGAGCAGGCGCCCCCGGTGGAGGAGGACCTCGCGCCGTTGCCGGCGGAGCTGCTGCCGGCCGCACCGGCCGCCGATCAACCGGTCGTCCCGGACGATCCGGAACTGTCGTCGAAGACTGCCGAGCCGGATCTGGATTGGGCGCCGACCCAGAACCCGAAATCCGAGATCGTGCCCGGTCAGATGCGCTCTGATCGGGAGGAGATCCCGGCGCCGTTCACCAAGGAAGATGCCGACAAGGCCGAGATGATGGAGGCGCAGGAACGCTCCGCACTCTCACGCATGTCGATTGCGGCGGTGACCTGCCAAACGTATTGGCCGTCGCCGTTCCAGGTGTGCGGGGCGATCCGCGACAAGTACAACTCCCTGGGCGGTCCGGCGAGTTTCTTGACGTTCCCGTCGAGCGGCAACATCGTCAACCCCGATGGGGTCGGCGAGCGGGTGACGTTTCTGAACGGTCCGATCTACTGGCACCCCAACGCCGGAGCGCATCCGGTCGTCAACCACTTCATGATGAAGTGGGGTGAACACAACTGGGAAGCAGGCTGGCTCGGCTACCCTACGACCGACGAGATCGTGTTGCTGAATGGCCGTCGCCAGGACTTTCAAGGCGGCTCCATCTACTGGAGCCCTCTGTCTCTCGGTGCCATCGGCGGTGCTATCCGTGATGAGTACAACGCCCTCGGCGCCGAAACCGGCTCACTCAGCTACCCCACGACTGACGAAATCTCCACCGCGCCCGACGAGGCAGATTATGGTCAGGTAAAGAACGAATTCCTTGGGGGTCCTCTGTACTACGACTCCATTACTCAGCGAGTTCGGTACGGCCGGTGGATCGATTCTCTTATCGGCGATGTTCCCGCCGACGACGCTATTCTTCCGGAATCCTTGAGTCCCTCGGATAACCATCCAGAGAGCCAGCCTCCAGTAGTAGTACCCTTCGCGCAAACCCCGTGTGACCCCGCAACAACAGGCCATACAGGAGCAAATGCTGATGCAGGATGGAACTGTGTTTATAGATTTCTCGACGGAGGCGGAACTGGCATCAATGTCCGAAAGGGAACCATAAGCACCTTCGGTCAAGCGCATTACAAACGGCATCATGTCGAAGACCGGTGGGTCGAACTTTTCCTACAGGGTCACACCCCAATCGACATAGATGTCACTCCAGGATCAAGGAGAGCGACATATGCAAAAGACTACTTTGTCGGCGACGAGTACGATTTCGAGGACCATAGGATGGGGTTCAAGATCGCAGTTCAGCTTGCTGCTGCCAATTCCCCCGACGGACATCAGGTCGGAGTCATCACCTCCTTCTGTTTCGTACCCGGTGGTCCGAAGATCCCCCATTGCCCGGAGCGCATGCCTCCTGGCCTCGGCTTTACCCGAACAGTACCTCTTGGGCAGTAACCAAGCCTAAGAGCCTCTCATCGCCTCGGGGGTGGTTGCCGTGCAACTGCCCCCGGGCATCAAGGTTATTCGCATGCATCGGTAGGAAAATCCTTCACCTGTTTTCTTGACGTATTCGTCGATTTCCGAAAATCGAGAGTACGCACCCTGCGGTACAAATCTTCGGCTATCTCCATATGTGATTACGGCTATTTCATCAATTTTCAAATGCAAATGTGGGGAGAATTCACTCTCACCGACGTAATTAGCATACCAATACGGCTCCCAAATAAAGTAACCGCGGACTTTTGGCCGCTCCGGTTTTCGAACTTCTGGATCACCAATGATGGCAGTCGATCCGCCCGAAAAGTTTGCGACGGAGACCCCTTTCCCGCCACCGCCGATAATTGTAGTGATATCAAAGTCGTCAATGTCTGAAATCACTTCGGGGTGCGGCGCACGTCTATTGCGGAGAACTGCGGGGATATCCACTATGTCGCCCACACCCAGTCGCCCCGATTCCAACGAGGAATATATATCTGACAGAACCCACATAACTCTCCTCGTTTCAATGTCTCGTCGAAGTCCTGCAGGAGCTGATACTTTCTCTCCATCTATCCGGTACAGCGGATGCGACCGACAGTCAAGATCCTCGCCGCCCTTGCGTCAACTCATTCCCTTGTCACGTATCAGCTTCCTGCATGGTTCTTCCTGTCATCTTTGGAGACGCTCGCCATCGTGGATCCGCGCGACTGCGGAGCCCGACTGACATTTATGTTCACCGAATGAGGTCGCGTTCGAAGCTAGCAAGCGAATCCTGCTGGCCGCACGTGACACGAGTCTTCCCACCCTCTGTTGAACGTCAGACCCGACGTGCCCGTTGCTGGGTTCCAATCTGTTGGATGATCACCGCTTAGCGGCCGCACTGGATCGAGAACCGAAGCAGGACGTGTGTTTCCACGGCTTCGAACTGCACTCAGGGCCGATCGTCCTCAGCAGCCCCCTCCGGTTTCATCGGCCACCAACGATCGTCGGCGTCGACCGTGCACTGTGATTCCTCCGCGTGAACCCGCAGGTCCGGAACCGATCCCTGTGGGACCGCCATCACGATCATGCGAGGCAGGTCGAGGCTGCTGATCCCCGGATACTTCTCGACGGCCTCCCGAATCTGGTCGGGAATCGGCATCTCGCGCCGGCGGTGGTAGTCCAGCAACGAGTCTCTCTCGAACTCGCTGATCAGCCCGGCATCGAACCGCGCCTGCGGTGACGCATAGTCGCCGAGGCCGACCCGGATGAGGACCTCATCGTTGATCTCGTGGGCCCGATCGGACATCGTGTACCACGAGTTCGGGTTCGTTCCCCGTTCGTTCCATGCGCTGCGCGCCAAGGTCGACCGCGATACGCCGAGCTTGGCGGCCGTCGACCGCATCGACATTCCCCACTCGTGCCGACACAGCTGCGCGGCAGTCCACAGGCGTAGGTCCCGCACCTGTGCCCACGCCGTTGCCTCCGCGGCGGCTACTTCGTACGCCGCGATGAACCGTTGCCTGTCCACATCGATGCTCATGTGGACCACAGTAGGACAGAACTCTGACATTGACGCATAGCGATCCAATTCTGTCTATATGGCTCATCATGCGCCAATTAATGCTGAGTGTCCCACTCCGGTCCGAATCGGGTGGCGATCCGGGTGTCCTGTAAGACGTTCGGCTGCCAGCACACCCGGCAACCGACCCGTCCCCGAATCCCGCTGCCGATCACAGTCTCGCAGGCTGTGCTGGTTAACCGTCCTGCATGTCGGTCCGGCATGGCTGGCCTATGACGGACAGGTCCCTACGCGCGGGGCTCGGTGTGCGGCCTGCTCCGTGGCAACCGCCTATCCTTGCGGAGAATCCCTACTCGTTCGGTCTTCACTACAACTCCGATATCATGCTGGCATCGGCCGGTGACGTCCTCCGCTTGTTCGGCATGCAACCGGCAGACGATCAACGCGGTCGAGGACGGTGACGCAAAAACCGTGTACTCGGGTGAGACCACCGGATTGGTCGACGGGGCGCTCGTGTTGCTGATGCCGTCTCCGCGCGCGTCCGCCACGACCCTTGAGTCGTCACCCTCATGGGACGGCAATCTGTCCGAACGTGTCGTCTGGCTCAGTGACGCGCAGAGCGAAGCAATCATTCCTCCGATTCCGGGTCCACGCTCCCCTCATCACGCGCATGCGGCCGCGCGGCCTCACGCCGGTCTTTGATATCTTCACCGCCAGAACCCGGGACGCACCTCTCACTCTCCCGACCTTCAATGAGCGGCGCTTGGCTCTCCCCACCTGGGAGAGCGACCCCAGCCGCCCCATTGCCCGCGCCTACACGGCGCTGGGGTTCGTCCCTGGCGCCGACCACATCGCCTTCGACGCCCTCGATCTCAGAGCGGACGACAGTTGGGTTCACCGTGCCCGCATCGGGGACACGGTCGGCGTCATTGGGTTCAAGCACGAGTTCCTCCTCGACGACGCCCTCGACAGCGTGCTCCTCGTCGGCGACCGCAGCGCCCGTCCCGGCACTGGACGAGATACTGCGGTCGTGCCCTGACCGGGCATGCACCACGGTTCTCCTACCGATGCGTCACTAGACGACGGCACCTCATGGGAGCCGCGGATGCAGTCTGCTCTCGTCGGTATGGGCGACCGCACGGCGGTATGGATCGCCGGGGAGGTCGGCGTCGTCGCCGAGGGGCGACGGATCGCGATCGCATCCGGTGTTTCCGGATCCAGAATCGTGTCGCTACCGTACTGGCATCGGGGCTTGAGCCGCGAGGATTTCGATCGCGTCCTCTACCGCCGTTACCAGCGTGCCGCCGGGGCAGGCCTGGCGATCTCCGATCCGGAGATCGCCGCGCAGATAGAGCTGGCACGGGCCGAGCCGAAGGAACTACAGGTAGGGTGACCGCGACGCTGACACGGTCAAGACGGCACGCGAGACACCACTCCGTCCGCGCCCGGAACCAGATAGCAGACACTGCCGACAGAGTGCCCAGGTGTCGGAATCACCTCCACTCCATTGTCATCGGTGTGGTAACACGGTAGCTGGGGTGCGCATACCCCTCACAGCCAGTCACGTTCACGTGCGTACCGGGCAGCCTCCCGGCGGTTGCGGGTCTGGGTCTTCTGCATGGCCTGTGAGAGGTAGTTCCGTATGGTGCCCTCGGCCAGGTAGAGGATGTCCGCGATCTCGGCGACGGAGTGCCCCGCGTAGGTCTCCCGCAGCACGTCGAGCTCTCGTTCGGTCAGCGGGCAGTCGTCCATCACTGCCCGGGCGGAGATTTCGGGGTCGATCCAGCGTCGACCCGCGGAGAGGCTGGTGATGATGTCTGCGATGTGCTCGGGCCTTGCCGACTTACTGGCGAAACCCCGGACTCCGAGCTTGAGCGCCCGGCGCAGGATGCCCGGCCGGGCGTGGCGGGTGAGCATCAGAACTGCCTGCTCCGGCCGCTCCCGCTGGATGGCAGCGACTGCCTCGAGTCCGTCGGTCCCGGGCATCTCTAGGTCGATCACGAGCACATCGGGCTCCAACTCCAGCACCTGGTCGATCGCTTCGGCGCCGTCCTGCGCCTCGCCGACGATGCTGATATTCGCCTTGCGGGGCAGAAGCGCCGCGAGAGCTGAGCGCAGCAACGCCTCGTCGTCGGCCAGCACGACCCGGATCATCGGATCGGCTCCTCTCGCGCACCGGTGTGAGATCTGGCCGGGAACCACGCGGCAGTGACGAACTGCCCGTCCTCCTGCCTCACGGTGAGCTCGCCACCACTGGTGACGAGCCGGTCGGCAAGCACGGCCAGCCCGCTCAGCTCCGGGGTCGAGGATCCCGCGGCGCCGTCGTTGGTGATCTCTATCGATGACTCGGACACGATGATCCGCACCTCCGTCGCTTGGGAATGCCGCAGGATGTTCGTGGTGGCCTCGCGCAGTACCTGCCCCAGGAGCTCACTGGTTCCGTCATCGACGTCGGCCGTGCGCTCGAGGCTCACCCGGATACCCGCCGCGTCGAAGAGGTTCCGCGCGTTCTCGAGTTCGGCCGAGAGATTGAGTCTGCGCTGCCCGTAGGCCAGCTCCTTGGAACGCGCGATGGTGTCCTCGACCTGGGTGTACACCTCGCGCAGCTCGGCGGCTGCCCGCTCGGGGTCGGACGTCAACAGCTCCTGAGCGAGCGCCACCTTGAGGTTCACCACGTGCAGGGTGTGGCCCTGGATGTCGTGAAGATCGCCGGCGAACCGTACCCGCTCGCGCATGATCGCAAGCTCCGCCTCTGCCGACTGCGCCCGCTCGAGATCCACCAGGATCATCCGGTGCCGCTCCAATGTCACGATCACTGCCGCGATGAAGACGGTCAGACCACCGGGCATGAGGACGTAGAGCGCGACGTCCGACCAGACGAAGGGGTGGTCCACGAAGTACAGGAGGCCGGTGACCGACGAGAGGGCGCCCAGACCGATCACGGCGGGGATCTGCCGTTCGGGGACGCGGGGCACCAGGATCCCTCCGAGCAGAGCCATTCCGAAGAAGCCCAGCGGGTTCAGTCCGCGGACAGCGCAGAACACCCACACCAGATAGGAGAACCCGAGGGCCAGGGTCACGTTGAGGACCGACGGGTGGCGGTCGTCCTTCCAGTCGTAGAAGACCAGGAACCCGACACTCAGGCCGGCACCGAGGAGCAAGCCATGCAGCCAACTTTCCGACGCCATGGCCACGATCACCAGAGTCAAGGGAGCGATTGCGATCACGGCCGTCAGCACGGTCGCGCGATGCATCCGCCGCCTTGCTTCGATTGTGGAAGACACCTGACCTCGTCACTCCTCGAGCGTTGGCCTGCCGCCTGTGCTCTGCCGTCTACGCCCCGGCCGACCCCAGGCGTCGACGTCAACACTGACAGTCGGCGACGATCGGCACCAGTGACCAAATGTCATACCGGGTCATGACTCCTTCGCACTACCGCGCGCCGGCGCGGTGGCATGGGATGGAGTCATGGCATACACGAGCACATCGAACACCGTCATCGACGTCGACGGCCTCACCGTCCGCTACGGGGATTTCCACGCCGTCAAAGACCTTTCCTTCCAGGTCAGGCGTGGTGAGCTCTACGCGCTCCTGGGCACCAACGGCGCGGGCAAGACCTCCACCCTGGAGGTCATCGAGGGGCATCGGCAGTCCACCTCCGGCAGCGTCCGGGTCTTCGGTCAGAGCCCACTCGACCGCGGTATCCGGCCCAAGCTGGGGATCATGCTCCAGGAGAGCGGGTTCACCCCCGACCTGACCGCGTTGGAGACCGTCGCCCTCATCGGCGGCCTGACCAAACGGCGGGACGATCCGGACGCGGTGCTCGACCTCGTCGGCTTGAGTGCCAAAGCCGACACCCGGGTCAGCCAGCTCTCCGGCGGCGAGAAGCGTCGACTGGACTTCGCCACCGCCGTCTACGGGGAACCCGAGCTGATCTTCCTGGACGAGCCGACCACCGGCCTCGATATCCAGTCACGGGACGCCCTCTGGGATTCGGTGGACAGGCTCCGTGAGAACGGCACCACGGTGGTGCTGACCACGCACTACCTGGAGGAGGCCCAGCAGCGGGCCGACCGTGTCGGCCTCATGCACGAGGGCACCTTCCACATGGAGGGCACCGTTGCCGAGCTCACCCGGACACTGCCCGGCACCATTCGCTTCACTCTCCCCGGCGGCACACCACCGTTACCGATGCAAGCCACGAGCACTGCCGACGGCGGCTACCTCATCGAGACCCACGAGATGCAGCGGGACCTCTACGCACTGCTGGCCTGGGCCGGCGAACAACGAATCACGTTGGGCAGCCTCGAATCGGGACCCACCCGCCTCGACACCATCTTCCGCTCGATCACCCGGAACTAGAGCGCACCCGTTCTCCACGAAACCCAAGGGAAATCACGTCATGCTCTCCATCGCCCGCAGCGAATTCCTCCAGATCTACCGCAATCGAATGGTGTTCTTCAGCGCCACCGTCATTCCCCTCGGCCTCAGCCTGTTGCTCATCGCGCAGCGGGAGACCTTCGCACAGGCCCCGACCGGGATCGGGCTCCTGGCCGGCTTCTTCATGGTGATCCTCATCAGCATGGGCCTCTACTCCACCGCCGTGACGACCCTGGCCACCCGCCGTCAAACGCTGTTCCTCAAACGCCTGCGTTCCACGGCGGTCAGCGACCCGGGCGCACTCGCGGGCATCGTCGGCCCGCCGGCCATCATCGGAGTCTTGCAGGTTACCGCGGTCCTCGGGGTGCTCGCCTACGTCGATGCGGCGCCGGCGAACATCCCACTGTTGATCGTCTCCGGACTCACACTGGTGTTGATGATGGTCGGGCTTGCGTTGGCCACCGCCGGAATCACCAACTCTCCCGAACACGCCCAGGTCACAACGCTTCCCATCACGATGGGCACCTCCGCTGTCGCGTTCTGGGTGGGCATCACCGGCACCGAGAGTCTTGGTTGGCTCAAGCGACTGCTCCCAGGCGGTGCGGCCACCGAGCTCAACATCAACGCGTGGAACGGAACTGGCGAACTCGTCGAGAATCTCTTGCTCTTGCTCCCGACGCTGGGCTGGGTGGCAGTCGCCTTCCTGCTGGCCCGCGCACTCTTCCGTTGGGAGCCGCGACGCTGAGTCGGCGGGACCGTCAGTGGGGCTTCAGGTCTCACTCGTCACGAACTGGCCGGTGTGTGCCCGAAGGGGTGACGCCAAGAGCGTCGGCCCGCAGGATGTGTCCTGTGCGCACCCGGTGCGGAAATATCGTCGGACTCGACTCTTGCGGGTGCATCCCGGTCCACCAGAGCGTGGCGGTGCGCTGCCGCTCCGGCATCGCCCTCGCCCGACCGATCGAGCTCACGGCGTGCTGTGCGGCCGCGACGAGCGGTGCGCCGGGCCGCGGCCAGTAGCAGACTGAGCCCTGCCACACCGACAGCTCCGATCACGATCCCGGCGAGAAACAGTGTGCCGGTTGATCCGGTGACGTGGTACCCGAAGACGGCGAACTCGTCGGTCAGCGGATGGGCGGCACCACTGTTGCCGATGACCCCCGCGACCCCGATGACGATGGCGGCGATCAGAACGATCAACCCTAGAATGATCATGACTGCTCCTCACTCCGATCTCGGTTCCCCACGGCCCGACCCGTCCGGATAGTCGGGCCCGGACTCGTCGTCCTCGCTGTCGTCCACGAAGTATTCTTCGCGTTGGACGGGGATGCCGATTGTCTGGATTTCGGTCACCACCCGTTTACGCAGGCGAGGTTCCGCTGAAGCGCGGTGGTGCGACGCCGGTCCCTGCGCCGCCGCCGAGTCTCCGTGCGCCCACGCCGCGTCGTTCGTTGTGGACGCCGCGGACTCTTGCGCTGGTTGCTCCTGCCTCCGTGCAGGGTCTTTCCCGGAGTCGGGAAGATCGTTGTCCCGCCGATAGTATCGATACAGTTCGGCTTCGGCGGCGGGAGTCAATTGCTCGTCGGATTCGATCGTGGGCGCTCCCTTGATCGTGTCCGTGTCGAACGACAAGACGAGACCCGCCTCGTCCATACGGGCGTCGGCGAGGGGGACGAAGTGGTATCGAGTACCGAACCAGCCGGTACGGATGGTGACCCAGGCGGGTTCGCCGGTGTGGTTGTCGAGGTAGAGGTCGCCGACCTTCCCGAGCTTGCTGCCGTCACGGTCGTAGGCGGTTGCGTCGGCGAGTGCATCGATATCGGCATTGTTGATCATGGTGTCCCCATGGATGGCTGTGATGTGCTCCTCTGTAGTGATTACCCGCCAGAGCCGGGCGCAAAACGTCACTGCGGCAGCGGCGGAGCCCGCCTACTGGCCGTCCTGAAAGGTGACCAGCGAGTGGTCGGAGACAGAGCATTCTCGCAGTGACCCGCCGCCCCAGATCCGGACGATCTGGTTCGGCTCGGTTCACTCCGCCAGCCGAGATCGAGTCCGTACGGCGACAACTCGGCCTCCACGTTGCCCTGCTTGATCAAGAGCGCGACCGTTCTCGGGAGCCGGTCTGCTCGTCCGCTCACTGATCGTCGAGGTGACCGAGGTCCCCCGAACCAGGTGGCCAGCCGCCTGCTCTCACGGTGCCGGAACCGAGGTCACCGTGCCTTCAGGCCCTTTCCAGGGCAGAGCCGGTGACGGCGGCAACGGCCGCTCCTCGGGGAGCGGTTCGTTCGGGGTCCAGATGTCGTACGGCACATCGAAAGTGACCGCGCCGGCTCGTTCGAAGGTGAAGGCCACCTGGTACGTCAGCCCGGGACGGATCACGCCATCGGGAAACACTCCCTGCACCGTCACAGGTTGATCCGGTGCGACAGCCGGGTCGAGCTGCTCGATCGGTTGCCCGGATGACAGGGCGGTGCCCGGGCGGATCTCGAGGGTTTGCTCGGGAGCGTCGAGGGTCATCGACGTCGCTGCCGGCGACTCGACGGCGACGAGCCGGTCGGGGGTGTTCGAAGTGTTGATCACGGTGAACGCCAGTCGTACATGTCCGTACCTGGCAGGTCCAGTGTCGTCGGGTTCGGCATGGAAATAGACGTTGCGGAACTCGAGCCCGTCGTGCTGGGCGTCGGTGCCGTTGACCGAAGCCACCTGGGTGCCGGTCTGGGTGATCTGTCCGGCGCCGCACCCGGCGAGCGCACCGGCAACTACGACCGATGCGGCTATAAGCAGGGCGCGGGAACGCCGGGATGTGCCTGCCTTGTCAGACAATGGCACGATATCCTCCTCGATCTCAGCAGCTGGCTGTATGCGCGGGGAACATCGGGTCGGCTCCGATCATCACCACGGCGATAAGGAGAGCCCGCCCGGTGATTGCACGATCGTGTCGACATCCCGAGGCCACCTGTGTGACCCAGTCAACGCCGCATCGCCTCGTGCTGTCAACGATGAACGGGCAGGTACCCCCCGGGGCCTCCCGTGATCCCGACGCCACCGAACACGGCTGGCCCCTGCGGCGAGTGGCAGTTCCGTGCCATCCTGGGAGTACTCAGCTCGTGCTCGGACACCACCGCAACCTTGCTCGCAACGAGGCACGAAGGAGAACGCATGAACCCGCACGACGCGACACTCGACATCCCCGACGTTGTCGGTTTGAACGCCGACGATGCCTGCGTGATCGTGGAGAGAACGGGATTTGTGCCGGTCGGCCCCGACGGGACCGCTGCGCCGTCGAGTGGGGTGATCATCGCTCAGGCGCCGACCGGCGAGATGGCGGCCAGGAGTGGCACCGAGGTGATCCTGTGGAACCAGGACAGCGGGGGCCGCCACGGTGTGACGGTGCCACACCAGGACGAGTCCGCGGCGCTCGACCCGGCCTGAGCGCGGTCGAGGCCGAGGGCACGATCGGGTCGTGTCACCTGGTCGATCGGAGCACCCGAGGTGGCCGTTCCGCTGCCCGGAACGCAAACGTCGGGGTTTGAGTACCCCGACGCTCGGGTATTTGATCCGTGTCGGGATCATTCCGGACCTGATGGACCTCGTCGTCCACATGCTCGAAGCCTACGACCGGGAGGTGAGCCATGGACACGACGCCTTCCTCCGCGTCCTCCTCGGGGTGGGACCACTCCGCGGGCTCGCGCCGATGGTCCGGGCGATGGTCGCCGCGACGTCATGTGCGGCACACCAAGATCGGGCGGATCTGGGTCGGGATCATCACCGGTGCGATCGTCTTGATCGTGCTGCTGGTTTTCGTCCTGCAGAACCTGACCGGGGCGCAGATCGCGTTCCTCGGATGGGATTTCAGCCTGCCGATCGGGGTGGCGATGCTTTTCGCTGCGCTCGCCGGGATGGGGATCATGGCCGCGGCCGCGGGGGCACGCATCGCGCAGTTGCGTCACGCTTACAGACGGGATCATCCACCCACCGAGGAGTCCGGTTCGACATCTGCTTCATAGCCCGACGGGGCGCAGCGGTGTGTGGGCAACACTGTGGTGTGTATCCGGTATATGACTGAACTCGTTGACGATGTCTCGGCATGGCGAACGCCCGCCACGAGGCACCCGGCCGTACCGTGAGCGACGGCCAACGAAAGTAGGATGCGGTGACGGACGACGATCGGCGACGGGCGCTGTGGCAAGGAGTCATGACCGCCGAGGGCGTACCGGGCGAGGGTGTATGGGGCACGTCGGTGTGCAACAACTGTGTGGAGGTGCTGACGGGGATCGACGCGGCCGCGGTGGCGTTGCCATCGCTTACCTCGAAGAGAGCGACGACGCAGCTCACACGGTGGAGTTGGTCGGCGAGCATGGGCGCCGCTGCTGTGCCTTCGCAGGCGATCTGGCTTCGTCGGACCACTACCGAGACGTGGTCGCCCGCACAATCTCGGGTCTGGGCGGACTCGACATCGTTGTGACCAACGTGGCTATCAAGAGCCGGTCGACGATTTCCTCGATCTGTCGGGTACTACCGGCAGCAGCCGGGCTGTCTTCCCCCCGGGGGGGCGTCCGGTCAGGTGCCATCGGTTCAGCAGCGTAGCCGGCGGCACCGCTGGTGCGATACGGAGCTCGGCGCACCTACTCCGGAGCCAACCCGATATCGAGTGCGAGCTATCCAGGGGCAAGGTTCGTGTAGGTCAGGGCGATGCCACGTATGTCAGTGCGCCGAGATCGCCCTGCGACACTTCGAACGGCATCGACAACATCGTCGCGGTGGCCCAGCCGTGCGCCAGCAGTACCGCATCGCTGTCGTGGGTATCCTCGATCATCACGCTACGGAAGGTCACCGCGACACTCCGACTCCGAGTGCCGTTCTCCTCGACGGCACCGATCTCCGCTTGCACCGCCCCGAACTCGGCGAGCGGAGCAGTGCGCAGACCACGCAACTCGGCCAGGGGTATGTCCGGAATGTTGACGTTGAGTACCGCCCTGGGGGGCCGTGTTCGATCGCCCACCGCACCGCACGCGCAGCGACCGAAGCCGCCGTCCCCCAGCGAGACGGCGACGTCCCATCCAAGGACAGTGCGACAGCGCGCGCTCCGTGGCTGGCCGCGGTCAGCGCGGCCCCGACAGTACCCGAGTGCAGGATCGCATGGCCGGTGTTGGGGCCGAGGTTGACGCCGGAGAGCACGATGTCCGGAATCGGGCCGAAGGCACCGTCCGATGCGAGAAAGACGATCAGCGCGGGCGACGCCTCGACGGCGAACACCTCGAGCTCCGGGAGTTCGGGCAGTATCCGCAGCGACATCGACAGCGTGCCGTCCTCCTCGAGTGCGGACAACGACGCACTCGCACCGCTGCGCTCGACGTGCGGCGCCGCCACGCACACGTCGAGCCCGACCTCGACCGCGACCCGTGCAAGCACTCCCAGCCCGGGACTGTCGATCCCGTCGTCGTTGACGATGAGCGCCCTCAATGTTCGTCCCGCCGCCGCACGTGCACCTTCTCCGCCATACGCGCGATTGCCCCGGTGTCTCCGGTGGCCAGACCGCGCCGGGTCACATTGATCGCGCCTGCGGCGGCCCCCAGCCGCACCGCGTCGATGCTGGGCCGTCCTGCTGCTAACGCCGCCGCGATTCCCGCAGTCATGGAATCCCCCGCGCCGCGATAGTCGACGATCTGCACCGGTGGCGCCTCGACCTCCCACACCTGACTGTCGCACAGCGCGAGCGCCGGGTCCCCCGCGCGGGAGACGACCACCATCTGCGCGCCTTTGTCGTGGAGCAGGTGCATTGCCGCCACGAGATCGTCGTCGGTGTCCGACACCGCTCGACCATCTTCGAGGAGGTCCTCGTGACTGACCTTGAGGACCGTGACGCCGCCGTCCAGCGCTGCGGTGAGCACCGGGCCGGACAGATCCGCGACCACCGCAATTCCGAGCGCGGACAGGTCCGCACACAGCCTCCGATAGACCTCGATCGGCACCGCCCCCTCTCGGTGCGGCCCTCCGAGAATGGCGATGTCCGCGGCCATCGCTGTCGCAAGGGACATGCTGAACAGGTTGTCCGTCTCGTGCCTGGTGAGCGCTGGGGGCGGTACCTCCACCACTACGGTGCGTTCCCCGCCGCGGCGGTCGTGGATGTACGAGCCGTTCTCGTGCGACGTGGCCACGGGATGTACGGTCAGGCCCTCGCGGGTGATGAGGTCGACGAGAACGTTCCCCGCTTCGCCGCCGAACGGCCCACATAGATGGACGTCCATACCCAGAATCGCTGCCATCCGCCCGATCCAGAATCCTTGTCCGCCCGCATGGACGTGCACCTCGTCGCCGCCGGCGGGTGCGGCCTCGATCGTCACCGTCAGAAGCGGGGACGGAGCGAACACAAAGGCGCACACAGATGCTCTGTCGGTGCCGACCGTATTGTCGGCGACAGAATTCATGGTGTCTGGGGTACCCACGCCGGTGCGGTACTACACCTGACTTTCGTGTCCGAGCCGCCCTTCGTGCTCGCCGGGACAGGCCGGTCATATAGGCGGCCGACGACACCGCAATCCGGCCCGCTGCGTCGTGGACACGGTGGCCAGCCGGGGGATCCATGTGTGCAGGTTCTCGGAGGCCAGCGATCGCCGTACGAACGGCACCGATATCGATGTTCAGCAGCTGCCCTGCCTGCCACCCGTACCGCCGGTGCACTGCGAGGTACGTCAACCGAGCCTCCTGCAGTCCAAGTCAGTTCACCGCCTGACACACTCGCTCGATACCGCTACGGTCGAGGAACCCCTCCGGGCTGATCGCCTCCCCCAGCAAGGTCGGTGCTTTGACGGCGTGAATCGGCAACGGCGGTGCCCCTGGAGTTGCCTCCACGATCTGCAGTTACGCCGAGAGGGCTGTCCGCCTGTGATTCTCCGTCGTTGTCGGGAAGGATCGGGCTACCACCGCGACAGAGAGGGAACCCCGTGACCGACACCGCTGCTCCCGCTACCGCCGGCCCCGGCCGCGAGCGCCAGGGCGTCGTCTACCGCGACGGCGCGCTGGGGCGCAGGCCCACCGTGCCGACCTCGTTCAGCGACCTCGAACACGCTGCACGTCGTGCCAGTTCGACACGGGCCTGGGCGTACGTCGCCGGCGGCGCAGGTGAGGGACGCACGATGCGCAACAACCGGCGCGCATTCGACCGATGGGCGATCGTGCCGCGCATGGCGCATGGCGCACGGCGTCACCGACCGTGACCTGACCACCACCGTCGCGAACACGCCCCTGACATCGCCGGTGCTGCTCGCGCCGGTGGGTGCGGGTGCGTTGATGGCGCCCGACAGTGATCTGGCCATTGCGCGCGCGGCCGCCGCGACAGGTGTGCCGTACATCGTCTCGAATCAGGGCTGCAATCCGATGGAGGACTGCGCCGAGGCGATGGGTACGTCGCCGCGCTGGTTCCAGCTGTACTGGAGTTCCGACGAAGAACTCGTCGACAGCCTGCTGCATCGAGCCGAGGCCTCCGGTGCCGACGCTGTCGTCGTCACCCTCGACACGACGATGCTGGGGTGGCGACCCCAGGATCTGAACCTCGGATCGTTGCCGTTCGCGCGGGGTGAGGGTATCGCCCAGTACACCTCCGATCCACGTTTCCGCGATATCGTGCGGCAGCGGATCGACGCGGCGCGAGGCATGGTCGCGGATCCGCCGGACGTCACACTCGGTGCGATTCGCACATTGATGGCGATGACCCGCAACTATCCGGGCAGGTTCCTCGACAACCTGCGATCTCCGGTGCCGCGCGCCGCGGCGGAGACGTTTCTCGACATCTACTCGAATCCTGGTCTCAGCTGGGAGCACCTGGCGACACTCCGAGATCGCACGAGGTTGCCGATCGTGCTCAAGGGCATCCTGCATCCTGACGACGCGCGCCGTGCAGTCGATCTCGGTGTCGACGCGGTCGTCGTGTCGAACCACGGGGGTCGGCAGATCGACGGTTCGATCGCGTCGCTCGATGCGCTCCTCGACATCCGATCGGCGATCGGCCGTGAACCGACACTTCTGCTGGACAGCGGAATACGCAGTGGTGCTGACGTGTTCGTTGCACTCGCGCTCGGCGCGGATGCCGTACTGCTGGGTCGTCCCTACATGTACGGGCTGGCGGTTGCGGGGCAGCGCGGCGTCGAGGAGGTCATCCGTAACGTGATCGCGGAGTTGGACCTCACCATGGCGCTCACCGGTGCGCGATCGATTGCCGATATAGACGAGCGGTTCGTCCGGGTCAATCCTTCCTTTTGAGAAAGGTTTCTACGAATGCGGATCGTCGTAGTCGGCGCCGGTAGTGTCGGATGCTACATCGGGGGCCGGTTGGTCGGTGCGGGTGCCGACGTCGTGTTCGTGGGCCGACGGCGGATTGCCGAGGAGGTGCATGAGCACGGGCTGCACCTGACCGACCTGAATGGTGCCGACGTGCGGTTGGATTCGGTGGACTATCGCACCGAGCCGGATGTCATTGCGGAGGCGGATCTTGTACTGGTGACAGTGAAGTCTTCTGCTACAGCGGAAGTCGCCTGTACAATTGCGACACTGCTGCGGGATGACGCCGCGGTGGTCAGCCTGCAGAACGGATTGTCCAACGCAGGCGCGCTGCGCGAGCAGATCGACAGTCCGGTACTGACCGCGATGGTGCCGTTCAATGTGGTGGCGCAGGGCGAGGGCAGGTTCCATCAGGGTTCCGAAGGTGGAATCGAGGTCGAGAACAGCGAGCACATCGAGCCGTTCCTTCAACTGTTCGTCGCTGCCGGACTCCCAATGACCCGACGGCCCGACATGGATGCGGTGTTGTGGGCGAAACTCCTGCTCAATCTCAACAATCCGATCAACGCCTTGTCCGGGCTCCCGCTGAAAACGGAGCTGTCGCAACGTTGCTACCGCCGCTGTGTCGCTGCCGCCCAACGCGAAGCGCTCACCGTGGGAAAGAAAGCCGGACGGGTCGCGGCACGGCTCACTCCTCTGCCGCCGTCGTGGATTCCCCGTCTGCTGACGGTGCCGGACATCGTGTTCCGCAACGTCGCGTCGTCGATGCTGGCTATCGATCCGCTTGCGCGGTCGTCGATGTGGGAAGATCTGGAGGCGGGTCGTGTCACGGAGATCGACTGGATCAATGGTGAAATCGTGCGGCTCGGCCGTGAGTTCGGCGTTGCGACACCTGTCAACGAGAAGCTGATCGAGCTGATTCGAGACGCCGAGCGCGGTGGCCGGCGCGACTGGGACGGGACGGAACTGCTGGCGGTGCTCGCGGGTACCTGATCTGTGGATCACGACCGCTCTGCGATCAGCCCCGCTTCCTGGCTCTGTTCCTGCACCATGCTGAGGGCGATGCGGTGGACGGGACCACCGGTGAGCAGCGCCCATCGTAGGTGACGGGGATGTTGTGCAGTGTCGCCCAGCCGTCGGTCCAGGATATTTGTGGCACCTGCGGTACCACCAGGTCGGGGTCGCGACGCTGCACGGCGCTGGTGTCGAGGATCGTAAGACCTCCGAAGTTGTTCGACTGGTCTCGATGACGGACGCTACGTCGACTGGCTCGATCTACTCGCCGCAAGCGGCCAGTGGGACGTTCACCCAGTCAAGACACGGTATCGGTCCGGATGTACGGCGACGTCGGCGCGGAGCAGGTCGCTGTGGCCGATGGTGGCGTCGATCGAAGTCACGTTCTGCCCCCTGAAGTAGTCAGGGGCTACATGGAACCTCGCTCAGCGGATGAACGTGTTGCGGGATGCGCACAGCCCGCGGACATGGTTAGTATCCGAAATGATCTTCGGATCCGGCCCGGATCCCCCCACGAGCGCAGGAAGAAGGACAGGCCATGATCTGCCCCCACTGCCGTGAGAACCTGCTGCGCAAGGAACGATCCGACCGACGCTGCTCGAAGTGCACACGGCCCTTCGCTCTCGAGCCCAAAGAGAGCCCGTTGACGTTGCACGACCTGCGCCTCCACGCGCTGTCCGAGAAACTCTCCGCCGGACGTGACCTGTACGCGACGGTGACGCAATTGCGATATGCGGCTGCCCGCCGCCGTCTTCCCAATCTCCGATCCGGTGTCATGGGCCTACTGGGGACCTGGTGCGTGGTGGTTCTGTTCGGGACGTGGGTTCTGTTCATCGTGAACTTCCCGTCCTGGCGGGTACCCGCGTACGGACTTGTCCTCCTGCTCGGCGGTGTTCTCGTGATCTGTGCGTCCTGGCCGTTCCTGAGGCGGCGTGCACATGTGCGGATGCCGGTGACCGAGGAAGCGTTCCGGGACGACGTGCTCGAGCCGTGGACGGCGGTGTACGGCGGGCTGCCGAAGGGAGTCGTATACGAGTCCTGGGTGGCGACCCCTGAGGTCGACAACCCTCGGATGGTGCTGGTGTGCGCAGATCCGAGCGTTCGGGCGTGCCTGGCCGCGAATCGAGCACCGGAAGGGCTGGGCATGCTCGTGGTCGAGAGCATCGACATGGTTCCGGACGGACTACCCGTACTGATGCTGCACGATGCGAGTGTCCCGGGATTCGAATCCGCGTGGCACACAGTCCTGTTGCTCGGCGATCGGGTACACCCGATCGGGTTGTGGCCGCGGTCCGTGATGGACGACGAATCGGCAATTCGGTTGAGGGAGTCGCCTCGGCCGAAGTCCGCGACGCAGTTCCTCCACAACCCGCCTTTGCCGAACGTATCACTGCGTCAGACTGAAGTGGAATGGCTCGCCGACGGCTGGTGGTCCCCGATCGCGGCCCAATCGCCGGCTCGGCTGCTCGCAGTCGTGTCCACCGCCGCCGGACGGATCGAGGAAGAATCCGATCCCGACCGGCGCTCTGCACGACAGCTGGGATTCCTTTCGTGGCCGGCTGCATGATCGACAAGGCACTCGACCGTTACCTTATCGGAGCGATCGAGCGCGCTGCGGCGCCGAACGGCGTGCAGTTCACCGAAAGGCAGCTCTACTTCGAACTGTGCCGCGGCGTAGTACCCGCACACCGGCTTCCGCGCCGGCCCGCGTTCACCGTCCCGGCAACCGTGCCGTACCGGGTGTTCCGCGCGGCGTTGGACCGGCACGGCGCAGTCCCCGGACTGCTCGAACCGGCGCGCCCGTTGCCCCGCGGCTTGGGCAGGAACACGCCGGAACCGGACTTGTTCGACTACGGACTGCCGCGTCTGCTGGTCTGCGAATCGATGCCGGTCGCGGCGATGCTGCGGGCGAACGGAATATCGATGGAATCCGCGTGTCCGGTGGTGAGTGCCGCGGATCTCCCACTCGATCCGAAGATTGCGGCGATGCTCGACCGCGCGGACGATGCCACCATATATGCACTGCACGACGCAAGTGTGGAAGGTATGGGCTTCCCGATGCGATTGCCGTCGCTGACCGACATCCCGAAAGGTGTGAGTGTCACCGCAATCGGGCTCAGCGCGTCGCAGGCAGCCCCCTTGCACCTGCCTCGAGTGCGCGGTCGGGCCAGCGAAGTGGAATCGGTGAACCCGGCCGTTCTGTTGCGTACCGTCCACCGGCTGGTTCGCGGAGTCCACCGAACCACCACACCACTCGTCGACGTGCGTGGGGTTCGGCGGGCGGGTTTCCTGACGTGGCCCACCTTCTGAAGGAGAGACAGTGCCCGCATCGAAAGACCCCGTTGGCCGCGAATTCCACTATGCCGACGAGTTGCTGACCGACGGCACGGTTTGCCGGCGATACACCGATGGACGCACGGAATGGCGGTCGCGTGGTGAGGGCGGTGCGGTCTTCTGGCGGGACGACCACGGTATGAGTGGCACCGACGAGCCTCTCGGTCGCAACCTCGTCAAGCGGACGTACCGCGACGGACGGGTCATCTACGGTCGCGAGGGCGGATACGGCCGAACGCTCTGGAGCGATGGCGTTCTCACCTCCAATAGATCCCAGTTCGGCGGTCGGCTCGGTGGTGTTCTCGCTGCCGTCGCGGGTGCGGCGTTTCTCGGATCGATCGCTCTTCCGCCAGATTTCCTGACGCCCGAGCAGGAGCAGGAACTGCAGGCGGGATCCGGGGACGAGTCGGTGGGCTCGGATGGTGGTGCGGACTACGGGGATTGGGGCGGGCCTGGAGACGACGGCGGCGGTGACTTCGGCTGATGTCAGGTACCTGCCCGCGCAAACCGGTGGAGAACCGAGGAGAGAAGTGAGTAGGTGGTGTGCCTTTCTGGGCGAGGGTGATCCGGACGTACACGTGCGTGCGGTCGGTGGCCGGCCCCTGCGATCTACCGGCCGTCCGGAACGGGGGTCGTGCGGATTGGGATTGCTCGACGGGCCAGGTGTGGCCTCCGGTCCGTACCGGGCAGGAACCCTGTCGGCGGTCGGCGAAGTCACGCTGTTCAATGCCGACCTGTTGCGTGCGCGGCTCGGAGCGGATGCGCCCGACACGCACTGCCACGACGCAGAGCTGCTGTTGCACTGCTATGCCCGATTCGGATCGACTGGGATCGCTTTGGCAGAGGGAATGTTCGCATTGGCGATCGCGGATGGCACCGACCTGGTTCTGGTGCGCGACCACGTCGGCGCGCGCACACTGTTCCACGCCCGCGCGGGTGGCACCTGGGCGGCGTCGACATCGCTGCGCGCGATGCGTGCATGGCCGGATCTCGGCGCCGGACTGAATCTGTCCGCGGTGCGATCATTTCTCACATTCGCGTACATTCCGGGCCGGGAGACCTTTCTGCGCGGTGTCCACGAGGTACTCCCCGGCCGATGTGTACGCCTGCATCGGGACGGGTCATTCGACGAGGAAATCTATTGGGAGCCCAGAGAAGTCGAAGACGACCGATCGGTACGTGACCACGTCGAGCGGTTGCGCGAACTACTCGAGGAAGCGACCGCGCGACGACTACCGGCCGGCGAGCATGTCGGAGTGCTGTTGTCCGGGGGTATCGACAGCAGTCTCGTTACTGCGCTCGCATCGACGCTGCACGACAATCCGGTCCTGTCGTATTCCATCGCATTCGACGGCACCACCCCGAACGAACTTGCCTATTCCGGACTTGTTGCTGCACATTGCCATACCAACCACCGTGTACTCACGGTCCCAGGTGCGGCGGTCGCCGACAGGTTGGCAGAGACCGTGTCTCTACTGGACTGTCCGGTCGGAGATCCTCTGACGGTGCCGAACCTCATGCTCGCCGAGGCTGCTGCGGCAGACGGCGTGCACACGATCCTCAACGGCGAGGGCGGCGACCCGGTGTTCGGCGGGCCGAAGAATCTGCCGATGCTGATCTTCGAGATGTTCCGCGACGACTCCGACCCGGCCGCCCGAGCACGCGCCTACCTCGACAGCTACCGCAAGTGTCACGACGATCTCCCGGTGCTGCTGACCGCGGACACTCTCGCCGAACTGGAGGGGGCACCGCCACTGACGGATGTGTTGATGCCGTATCTGCAACAGGGGCGGATGACGAGCCTGCTGAACCAGTTGCTGCACACGAACCTGCGCACGAAGGGTGCCCACCACATCTTGACCAAGGTGGAAAGACTCACGGCCGCAAGTGGTGTGGAGGGTCGTGCTCCGCTGTTCGATCGCGAGGTGATCGATCATGCCTTCCGGGTACCGCCGAACCTGAAGCTGGCCGGTACGTCGGAGAAGTGGATTCTCAAGGAGTCCGTCCGAGATCTGCTGCCCAGCACCATCGTGGACCGGCCGAAGAGCGGGATGCGAGTTCCGGTCCAGCAGTGGCTCACCGGCCCGCTCCGTGATCTCGGCCACGACCTGCTCCTCGGCCCGTCGACCCGCGCCCGAGGACTCTTCCGCGAGGACACCATCCGCAGCTGGATGCGCGGCGAAGGTACGCTGTTGCCACGCCAGGGCGGCAAACTGTGGCTCGTCCTGACTCTCGAGTTGTGGCTGCGGTCCTTCCAGGTCGGTGCGTGATCCATCGTGACCGACACGTTCGATTCAGGAGTTGTTCCAGTATGTCCGACCTGCACGCGACACCGGTCACGATCAAGCGCCGCGCCGACGACGACAACGAAGTGCACGATGTCGCCGAGTTTCGTGATGCAGGGCGCTGCGTCGTCACGCCGGTCGCCGAGTTCCCGGCCGACGTCGCGTTGGCCGTGGTCCGCGCGTTTGCCGGGATCGTCACCGCGGCCAAGGCCAGTCACGTGGCGACCACCGCGGACTCGGACGGCATCGTCCGTTCCCAGTCGTTCGAGGAGGGGGACGTGTACATGATCGAGTCCCCCTTCGACGGGTTCTTCGCCGACCGGTACATCATGGACTTCTACAACGTCGAAGAACGCGGGATATGTTCGCGGATGCATCTGCACACGGGCTTGCGGTTCGTGCGGATGATGACCGGACCGGACACCCGCATCCGGGTCGGCAGCCTGTCTCCGTTCGAGGTGACCCACGTTGCCGGTGTCACTCCGTTCCGGCCCGTTCTGTACGACGACGACCTACCCGGCATGCCGCACGGCTCGCAGCGCACCCGATACAACATGATCGTGCCGCCGTGTTCGTTCGTCGACATGCAGATCCCCCGCGGTGTCAGTCATCAATTCAATGCGGTCGGTGAGCACGCCGTGATCGACTCGGTGCATCCCGAGGAATCCATCGAAGTGCTCCGGGAGGAGATGTCGGGCTACAGAATGATGGCTCAGACGATCTTTCTCGCGGATGAACTACCGTCGTCCGAGACATGTGCGGAGACGGCTCCGGTGCTGTGACGCGACACGGTGAAATAGGGGTGGCGTTCCGTCTCGGATAGCATCGCGTGGCGTGAGTGGAGCCAGCACGACCGAAGACCCTGCCCGGCCATCGGCGGTCGAGCCGTCGGCGACCCGACCCGATGTGAGGAAGGCGCGGGTGCTGGCCCTGGTCGGTGCGCTGGTCGGGATCGTCGCCGCGCTGGCCATTCCGTTCCTGCCGGTGACGCAGACACAGGGGACGCTGAGCTGGCCGCAGGACGGCACCAGCGCGAGTGTCACAGCGCCGTTGGTGTCGTACGCACCCGTCGACCTGGACATCACCATTCCGTGTGCCGTCGCCGGGACCGCTGAGGGCACGACCATCGTCTCGACATCTCCGCAGGGCGCGCCCAACGCCGAGCGGTACGGACTCGTCGCCCGCGTCACAGCTGCGTCCGAAGACCGCGCCGCCACCCTCGAGGTGATCGCGCGCAACACGATGCTGGTGTCGGCACCGATCGACGAGCTGACTCCCGGATGCACGGTCACGGTGAGTTCGGATCCCACCCGCACCGTGGCGTCGATCACCGGTGCGGGCGCGGCCGACACCGAGCAGGTGTTCGAGCGTGACCTCCGGCCGCAGATGGTCGGTGTGTTCACCGGCCTGACGGGCGACCTCCCCGACGGACTGACGGTGGACGCGACCCTCGACACCCGCTTCACGTCGACACCCACCTGGATCAAGCTGCTCGCGATGGCCGTCGCGGTGCTCGCCACCGCGCTGTCGTTGTGGTCGCTGCACCGCCTCGACACCACCGACGGTCGACGCTCTCGCCGCATCCTGCCCGGCTCGTGGTGGTCGTTCCGCCGCACCGACGGCCTCGTCGTCGGGACACTGCTGCTCTGGCACATCATCGGCGCGAACACCGCGGACGACGGTTATCAGCTGGGTATGGCCCGCGCTGCGGGTGAAGCCGGGTACATGTCGAACTACTTCCGGTGGTTCGGTGTACCGGAGTCGCCGTTCGGTACGCCGTTCTACGACGTGCTCGCGCTCATGACCCATGTATCCACGGCAAGTGTGTGGATGCGGTTGCCCGCCCTGATCGCAGGCGTGCTTGCGTGGTGGGTGATCAGCCGCGAGGTGGCACCGCGGATCGGTGCAGCCGTACGCCGGAACTCGATCCCGCTGTGGACGGGCGCATTCGTTTTCCTCGCCTTCTGGTTGCCGTTCAACAACGGCCTCCGTCCGGAGCCGATCGTCGCTACCGGTGTGCTGCTGACCTGGTGTTCGGTGGAGCGCGCGATCGCGACCCGTCGCCTGTTCCCGGCGGCGGTAGCGGTCCTCGTCGGTGCCGTGACCGTCACCGCGGGGCCGTCCGGTCTCATCTGCTTCGCCGCCCTCATCGCCGGTGCGCGGCCGATCGCCCGCATCGTCCTCGCGCGCGGTCGCCAGTTCGGATTCTTCGTGGTGCTCGCACCGATCGTCGCGGCAGGCATGGTGATCCTTGCTGCGGTGTTCGCCGATCAGACGATGGCTGCCGTGCTCGAAATGCAGTCTGCGCATGTCGTCGGGCCGAGTGTGCCGTGGTTCCAGGAGTACCTGCGCTACCAGTACCTGTTGCAGATCACCGTCGACGGGTCGCTCGCGCGGCGCTTCGCGGTGTTCACGATGATCCTGTGCCTGATCACGTCGATCGTGGCACTGTTGCGGCGCGGCGGGAGGATCCCCGGCGCCGCCCCGGGTCCGTCCCGGCGCATCATCGGTATCACCCTCGGCGCGATGGTGCTGATGATGTTCGCGCCCACCAAGTGGACGCACCACTTCGGCATCTACGCCGGTCTTGCAGCTTGCGTGGCGATCGTCGCCGCGGTCGCGGTGGGCCCCACAGTGCTGCGGTCACGCCGCAACCGCGCGCTGTTCGCGGCGGCGGTGCTGTTCACGCTCACGATGTCGTTCATCGGCCCCAACGGCTGGTGGTACGTATCGAGCTACGGCGTGCCGTGGTGGGACAAGCCGCCGTCGGTGGCGGGGTTCGGGTTCTCCACCGTGTTCTTCGGCCTCACCGTGCTGGCGTTGCTGCTCGCGGCATGGTGGCACATCCACCCCGTTGCCTCCAGGCGCACCGACACGCCGTCGCGGCTGTGGTCGATCCCGCCGCTCACGGTTGCGGCCGCCGCGATGGTGCTGTTCGAGGTGCTCTCCCTCGCGAAGGGCGCGGTGTCGCAGTACCCCGGATATTCGGTGGCCCGATCCAACATCGACGCGCTCACCGGAAACTCGTGCGGTCTCGCGAACGACGTCCTGCTCGAGATGGACCCCAACGCGGGAATGCTGGCGCCGCGCAGCGGTGATATCGCAAACGCACTTGTGGCCGAGGGTGGCGACGGATTCTCCCCGGACGGTGTCGCCGATGACCTGACTGCCGACGACGAGACCGCGGACGCCGGCACCGCGAACACCGTCGACTCCGACAACGACCAGACAGCCGGCGGCACGGCCGGCACCCAGGGCGGTACCGGCCGTACCGGTGCGAACGGCAGTACGGTCGCCCTTCCGTTCGGTCTCGAACCCGCCACAACGCCGGTCCTCGGCAGTTTCGGCGGTGGCACCGGCAACGTCACCACCGACTGGTACAGCCTGCCCGCCCCGGATGCGGCGGGCTCGCGCGGCGACATCGTTTCGATCGCGGCAGCGGGACGCATCTTCGCGGTCGACGCCGACGGCACCGAAACCTACGGGCAGCGACTCGAGCTCGAATACGGTGTCACCGAGGGTGATACCGTGCGGGCGCTGGGTACGGTCCTTCCGATCGACATCGGGCCGGCTCCCTCGTGGCGGAACCTGCGGGTGCCGCTCGACTCTCTTCCCGCGGAAGCCGACACGGTGCGGATCGTTGCACACGACCACGCTCTGGCACCGGAGCAGTGGCTCGCGTTCACCCCTCCCCGCGTACCGCAGACACAGACGGCGCAGGCCGTTCTCGGCACAGAGTCCCCGGTCCTGTTGGATTGGGCCGTCGGCCTGAACTTCCCGTGCCAGAATCAGATGCTGCACAGCAACGGCGTCGCCGAGATCCCCGAGTTCCGGGTGCTGCCGGACCGCGTCGGAGCCATCTCGACGAATCTGTGGCAGGACCACTACGGCGGCGGGCCGCTCGGCTGGACGGAGATGTTGCTCGGCGCCCGTACGATCTCCTCGTACCTCGACAACGACTGGCGCCGCGACTGGGGCTCGATCGAGCAGTACCGTCCGTTCGACTCGTCGGCCGAGCCTGCGCACGTGGACACCGAGACGGTGAACCGCAGCGGATGGTGGACCCCGGGACCGATCCAGACATCGTACTGAGTCGGCGAGAGTCGGCGAGAGTCGGCGTGAGGGGGCCGCGTGGGTCAGAATGAGGCCATGCGGTCCCCGATCCCCGACTACCTGACCGAAGTACTCGACACATGTGCAGCAGATTCGGGTGAGCTCGCCCGGTACATCCCGGAGCTGGCGGCGGTCGACCCCGATCGGTTCGCGCTCTCCCTGGTGACGGCGGAAGGCGACGCGTATTCCGTCGGCGACCACCAGGACGCGTTCACGATCCAGTCGATCTCCAAACCGTTCGTGTACGGTCTCGCACTCGAGACCTTCGGGCTCGAAGCCGTACTCGACCACGTCGGTGTGGAGCCGTCCGGTGAGGCGTTCAGTGAGATCTCGCTCGAGCGGAACACCGGTCGTCCGCTCAATCCGATGATCAATGCCGGTGCGCTCGCGACGCACGCCCTCGTGGCGTCTGTTCCACCGGCTGATTCCGGTGTCGAGCGGATCCTGAAGTTACTCTCGTCCTTGGCCGGTCGCGAACTCGACATCGACGAGAAGGTTGCCCGCTCGGAGCTGGACAACGGCTACCGAAACATCGCGCTGGCCAACCTGCTTCGCAGTTACGACGTCTTCACCGGTGATCCGGATGCGGTGGTCGAAGGGTACGTACGACAGTGCGCGGTGCGTGTGACGACGGCCGACCTCGGGATGATGGCTGCAACCCTCGCGAGCGGTGGAATCCAGCCGCGCACGGGCGAACAGATCTTCTCCAGACCTGTGGTGCGTCAGGTGTTGTCGGTGATGGCCACGTGCGGAATGTACGACGCGGCAGGAGATTGGCTGACGACCGTCGGGATTCCCGCGAAGAGCGGCGTGTCCGGCGGGATCATCGGAATTCTTCCGGGGCAGTTGGGAATTGCGGTCTTCTCGCCGCGCCTGGATCGGCACGGTACGAGCGCACGCGGAGTCGAGGTCTGTGAGCGTCTTTCGCACGACATGAATCTGCATCTGATGGATGCTCCGATGGTTGCGCATTCGGTGTTGCGTCGGCGCAGAGAGTTCGGAGACGGAGACACCGCCGTCACCTTGCTGCTGTTGCAAGGTGATCTGCAATTCACCAACGCGGAGGCCATCGTGCGCGAGGTGATCGACGATCCGGTCACCACCCCGCGCTTGGTGCTCGATCTGACACTCGTCCGGTCGGTGTTCCCGGCGGGCAGCCGGGTCTTGCTTGAGGTGATTCGCCGGCTGCACCTGGACGGGGTCGAGGTGATGCTCATCGATCCGGAAGGGCATTTTCCCGACCCCGACGTGGGCAGTGGCTACCGTCCGAGCGTGCTGCAGTCCATCGGCGAGTTGCCGATGGATGTGCAGTGGCGGCGAGGAACGTCCGGCTGACGTTTCGGTTCGGCCCATGCGTCAGCCGGGGCCGACGGAGCGGTCCTCACCCCGGCATCGGTCATCCGTGATGATCTTTCCCGGGATCTGCTGGAGGTCAAGACCGTACGGTGATGTGGCCGGGGCCACGTCGTGATCGGAACGATACTCGCGGATGGTGCTGATGGGGAGGTTGGTGCAGGTCATGCGTGCCATCAGGATCCCTGCTGGCGTGAGTGCCGACGTGTGAGCTACGGTGTCGTGCGGTGTGCCGGAAGTCTGGTCGGCGAGAGATGTGTCGTACGTACGAGAGAAGATCCAAAACATGCCGTTCACCTGTGAAGATGCCGTAGTTGTCCGGATCGGTCGGTGATTGGGAATGCTCACCAAATCCCCATACCGCTGCCCCGGTGATGACAGCGTCATCCACCACGCGTGTGCAGGAATGCTGTCGCACTGGCCGAGGCCGGTCGATGAGCTGGTTGCGCGCACCTCGCTCGGTGAGACCCACGTGCTCAGCGTCGGGCCCGCGACAGGGCATCCGATCGTCGTCCTCGCGGGAGGCGACCTCCCCGCTGCAGGCCTGCGTGATCTGGCCGACGCGTTCGATCCTTCCCGGCGGGTAGTTCTCATCGATCTGCCCGGCCTGCCGGGAGCGAGCGCGTGTACCCGCCCCGAGGGCAACATCCACGCCGCATACGGTCGGTGGCTCACGGAGATCCTCGATGTCCTGGAGATCGGTGTCGTGCCGATCCTGGGGCTCGGATGGGCCGCGTCGGTTGCTGCTGCGATCACCGATGTCGAGCGGATCGAGAAACTCGTCCTCGCCGCGCCGCTCGGTCTGGTGCCACGCGCGCGTTGGCACCGCGCGTTGATTCCGGGTCTTCAGTGGCGCAATGAGCCGAACCTCGAGAACACCGAGCGTTATCTCCGCGCACTCGCGGGCTCGGGATTCGAGCCGGACGATGCCACGCTTCGGTGGTCCTGTCGCGTGGGTGCGTACTGCACCTCGTTGGCGGGGATGCCGCGTATCGGTCGGTCGCTGTGGCAGCGGTGGAACGGCCGCGCTGTCGAGCTCGTGGTGGGCGATCAGGATCCGCTCGTGCATGTCGCCCCGCTCAGGAAGATTGCGGACGAGATCGGCGCGGGGGTCGAGGTCGTGCAGGGTGCGGGACGCCTGCTCCCGGTCGAGGCGCCGGCGCTTCTCGCCGAGGAGGTATTCGCGCCTATCCGGTGAGCTGGGTTACGCGGTTGCTCACCAGCCGGATCCGTCTTCGGACGTGGTGTGACTCAGCTCGCATTCACATCCAAGTTACTGGGTGGTAGACCCGTAACAGACAACCTGTGTGTTCGGAGCGGTCAACTGATCGTTCTCGATCCGGGCGCACAGCCGTGGCGCCGGTACCCCACCTGGCACACCCGCACGAAAGGTTCAGCATGCTCTTCAGCGCGATGTTTCCCCTGGCCGGCCGCAGCAAGCATCGCCCCGCGCCGGTAGCGGCGGCCGCAAACCCGTCGGCAGAGTCGCTGCGTGTGACCGCTTCGGCCTTGCGGGCGTGGGGTGCGGAGGTCGACGCTGACGAACTCGACGTCCGGGCTTCGCGAGTGGCCGCTTCGTAGTGTGAGCGGTAGGTTCCTGTTCCTCACGGAAGGAACCGTCTGTGGTCGACGACCGAGGTGCGTTCGCGCATCGCCGACCGTCCGCGCTTGTCGCGGTCGCCATCGGCGGCGCGATCGGCACTCTCGGTCGCTATTGCGTCGGCCTGTTGCTTCCTGTGGCGTCCGGCGGTTGGCCCGTGGGCACGTTCGCGGTCAATCTGATCGGGGCCTTCGCTCTCGGCCTCTTGCTCGAGACGCTGCTTCGGACGGGCCCCGATACCGGGCGTCGCCACCTGTTTCGTCTTGCCGCGGGAACGGGCCTGCTCGGCGCATTCACGACGTACAGCACCTTCGCCGTCGACATCGCCTTGCTCGGACGTGATGGCAGTGTGGCGCTCGCTGCGTCGTACGCGGTCGTGTCGGTGCTTCTCGGCGTGTGTGCCGCGGGTGCGGGCATCGTGGTGGGTGCGCGCGTCGTCAGGCGGCGTACATGTCCGTGATGTCCCTGTGGGTCGCCCTTGCCGGAAGTCTGGGTGCCCTGGCGCGGTTCGTGGTGGACGGTGAGATTCGCAGTCGTCGACGCCTCCATTTCCCGTGGACGACGCTTCTGGTGAATGTGTCGGGAGCGTTGTTGCTGGGGCTCTTGGTGGGTCTTGTCCTGTTTCACGAAGCGGATCAGCGACTCGAGATCGTCCTCGGTGTCGGGTTCTGCGGCGGGTACACCACGTTCAGCACGGTCAGCGTCGAAACCGTTCGGCTGCTCCAGGAGGGCAGGTACCGCGCCGCCTTGTTCGGGGCGCTGGGAACCGTGATCCTCACGGTTGCGGCGGCGGCCACCGGTCTCGCGGTCGTCTGGTCCGCATCGTGACGGCGAACGCCTGGACGGGGGCGCGACGCCGGGCTACCCCCGACGGGTGCAATCTCAGCCCGGCGCCGCTGGTCGGTCTCCCGTGACGGGATAGCTACGACCGTAGGCGAAGATAACGGAAAGGTCACGCCACGGCTGCGACCGATTCGGGCGACCAGGGCGGAGCGTGCCGGCATTATCGCTGGTAGATCTCGAAATTGAGCAGGTAGAGGCCCGAGCGGATTTTTCCTGCCGGTAGGACTGCCGCCACGTTGACCGGTACAGATTGCGAAAACATCACGATCATTGTGCGGGCGCTGCGCCGAGCTGGAGGGGAACCGGCACGTACGGCTGACGAGGGTGTCGTCAGCCGTACGTGGTGGTAGTCGGAGGAAACCGTACTCAGTCTTCGCGTCTGCCCGGCCGCTGCTCGGGCAGACGACCACGCTGGACGGTCGGGCTCGGGCCGGGGTTCGGTGGTCGGGGTCCGCGATCCTGCTGCCGGTCGCCGAAGCCTTCGCGACCCTGATCGCTCCCGTACGGCCGACCGTAGAGCAGGTTCGGGTCGTACGGGGCGCTCGGGTCGTACAAGGCCGTGTCTTCGGAGAACGAAGTTCTCGGTGGCTGTTGTCCCGCAGGTCGTTCGGAAATCTCCTGTGCGAGCGGGTACGGATTGATAGCGTGCTCGGTCTCCGCTGCCGATCGCTCCAGCCGGCGCGGACGGTCGATCTGGTACGTGTCCGTGACAGAGTTGCCCACTCCTTTGAGAAGCCGGATGGGCAGGTAGACGCTCGCGGTGATACCGGCGTTGGTCGTGGAATCGAAGGTGGGGCGCAGACGCACCGTGATCCCATTGCGTGCCGCGAGGCGCGCGACCACGAACAAACCCATCCGTCGGGCAGCGCCCCAGCTGCTCTCGTCGTCGTTCGAGAGCCGTTCGTTGATGTCGACCAGTTCTTCGTCCGGGATCCCGATACCGCGGTCGGCGATCTCGAGGAGCAACCCGCCGTCGACGGCGCGGGAGAACGCGAACGCGACGGTGCTGTCCGGCGGGGAAGCGCGGAGCGCATTGTCGAGTAGCTCGGCGACGAGGTGCACGATGTCTGCGACCGAGCTGCCGAGCAGGCTGCCTTCCGGTGCGTTGCCGAAATCGACGCGCTGGTAGTTCTCGACCTGGGAAACCGCGGCGCGAAGCACGTCGCCCAACGGGGTGTCGGGCACGCGTCCCACGCGCTGACGGGTGCCGGCAAGGACGAGCAGCGAATCACCGGTGCGCCGCATACGCGCGGCGAGGTGGTCGAGCGCGAACAGGCTCTGGAGCCGCGCGGGGTCGCGTTCTTCGTGCTCGAGCGAGTCGATGAGTGTGAGCTGCTGCTCGACGAGGGTCTTGTTCCGTCGCGCGAGGGTTTCGAGCATCTCGTTAACCTGACGGCGAAGTGCGGCCTGCTCACCTGCGAGACGGAGTGCTCCGACGCTCATGCTGTCGACGGCGCGGGCGACCTCACCGATCTCCTCCCGCGTGGTGATCCGAACGGGTTCGAGATTGACCGTCTCGATGTCGGCCCCGTTCTTGATGTCGGCGATCGCTTCCGGCAGGCTGATCTCGGCAGCCCGGAGCGCATCGTTGCGCAGGCGCCGCAATGGCCGGATCAGAGAAGCCGCAACGAGCAGTGCAAGGCCGAGAGCTGTTGCGAGGATGATGGCTACGCCGATCACCGTGCCCCAGGCCTCCCTCTCGGCTCTGGAGGCGAGACCATCGAGTGTTGCGACGATGCTGTTGCCGGTGGTTTCGACCACCTCCTGGTAGACGATCAGGGTCGCGAAGATGGAATTACGCAGTGCCGAGACGTCGGTGGACGCGTCGTCGATGCCCGCAATGAGGGCGCGTCGCTGCTCCATCTGCGAGTTGAGAGTGCCCGCCAGTTCTGGATCGTTCACCGTCTCGAGGAACAATGCGAGCTTGCCTGCCTCGGCGGACTGCGCGCTGGTGAACATCAGACTCGCTGCCTCGGAGCCGTCCATGAGTGCGCCGAACGCGACGATCTGGTCGATGATCTCCCACTGCGTGTCCCAGGTGGAGAGCAGCAGAACGGAATCGGCGAGTACATCCGCGTCGGAGGTCGCGTCGACGACATCTCGGAGCACCAGGGTGAGTCGGGAGACGAATCCCTGGAGTTGTTCGTGGAGTGCCTCGCGCGGAGTTCCGCCCTGCACAGTGCTCTGGTAGAGGGCCTCGCCTTCCCGGACAGCGCGCGACACCGAACCCCTGAGCTCGGGTTCGAGCTTGTCGCCGGCAAGGAACTCGTCGAGCGTGGGTTGACTCTCGGTGATGATCGCTGCGGCATTGTCGGTGGGCAGGTGGATCATTGTTGCCATTGCAGCACCCGCAATGCCCATGCTCCACTGCGTGAGTGACGGGATGATCGTTACCTGCTGGGCTTGCTCGGTGTAGCGATTCGCCTCTTGGACGGTGTCGTAGGCGCGCAGGCCGCCGTAGAGCGATGCGGCGGTGAGAGGCACGACGACAACCGCCGTGACCTTCTGCCACAGGCGCCAGTTGTCCGGTGACGGTAGCCGTAGGTTGCGGAAGCGGCTCATGGGGGTGGGCCAGGCCTTTCTGGTCCGTGTCGTGCACGGGCCGGGCCGAAATCGGGATATGTCCTGGGAGAGGTTCGGCAATCTAACACTCAACCAGTGAGATCTGGGTCAGATTAGGGCCGTTTCATGTGCTGATACAAATTGCATGTCCGATTCGTATAGCAGGTACTCGCTGCACCGAATACCGGACGATCAGTATGTAACGGGCGGCTGGGATAGGATTCCGGAGGCCGGGCGATCCCCACAACGAGGAGGAATGCGGTGGAGCTGCGACGAGTCGATCTGAATCTGCTCGTTGTCCTCGATGTTCTGCTCACCGAATGCAATGTGACGAAGGCTGCACGGCGCCTGAACATGTCGCAACCTGCCACCAGTACAGCGCTGGCGCGACTGCGCAAGCAATTCGACGACCCGCTTCTCGTCAAGCGCGGCCGCACGCTCCGGCCGACACCTCGTGCGCTCGCCCTCGCCGAGCCACTGCGACGTGTGCTGTCCACCGTGGAGCGGTCGATCCTCACCGTTCCCGACTTCGATCCCGCCTCGGCCGAACGCGCGTTCGCGCTGCTGACCGGGGATTATTCGGAGGTGACGCTGCTGCGGAACCTCCTGCGCCGGAATCGCTATCGCTCGCACGGTATCCGATTCGACATGCAGCCGCTGTCGGCGGCCGGCATCGAAGCCTTCCACCGGCACGAGGTCGACATCGCAGTGGTGCCCGAGCAACTTCTCTCCTCATCCGAATTCGAACGATGTCACCGCCGGCTCGTTCTCACCGACCGATACGTAGGGGTCGTGTGGAGTGGCCACCCGTATGCGGGTGTCGAACTCACCTCGGATGTGCTGGTCGGCTATCCGCTGCTGTCCCATCTGCCGTACGGCGGCGACCAGAGCCTGGACCGCACCCTGGCTCGGGCCGGAATCGCCACGCGGGCATCGGCGACCACCACGAACATCGCGGTACTGCCGTATGTACTCGAGATGACCGATCTCGTGACGATCATCCCGGAACGCATGGCCCGGCGGATCGCCTGTGTCCCACAATTGCGGATTCTCGAACCGAACTTCTCGCTTCCTGCTGTGCAGGAGTGGGCGGTGTGGCACGAGGAGTTCGACGACGACCCCGGCCACCGCTGGCTCCGTACCGAATTGTCGGTGAGCGCCACCCCGGATCTGGCTGCCGAACTGCACACCACACGTCTCTCCGCGGTGACCTGAGCAGTGTCGGGGTCACCGCGGAGAGACGTGGTGATCAGTGCTGTGTGGTGATCAGTGCGACCGCTTGCGGAGGATCACCGCGACGATCACGACGAGAATCGCGACCACCCCCACGACCGGCGCGATGCGTTGCATCGCGGAGCCGCCCGCGTAGTGCATGAGATCGATCGGCTCGGCTTCGGGCTGTGCTCTCGGTGCTGGCGCGGGCGACTTCGGTGCGTGCTCAGGTGCCGGCGGGGTGGTTGCCGGTGTCGCAGCACTCGTGCCGTCGGCCGGTGTTTCCTCGGGCTCGGCCACAGCCGGGCCGAGCTTCTCGGACAAGCACGCCGCGAATTGCTCGAGGATTTTGCCGCCGACGTCCGAGATCATGCCGCGGCCGAACTGCGCCGGCTTGCCCGTGATCGTCATGTCGGTGGTCACGGTGCCGTCGGTGCGGTCGCCCTCGCCGGTGAGCACAATGGTGATGGTCGCGCTCACGGTTCCGTTGCCCCGCGCGTCCTTCGCGTTCGCTTCGATGACTGCCCGCTTGGCCGACTCGTCCTTCTCGACGTAGACGCCGGTGCCCTTGTAGGTGAGTGCAACCGGACCCAGCTTGACCTTCACCGTGCCGGTGAAGGTATCGCCGTCCACACCGGTCAGGGTCGCCCCGGGCATACACGGTGCAACCTTTTCCGGGTCGAGTAGCGCGGCCCACACCTCGTCGACGGGTGCCGGTACGGACAGCTGGTGTTCGAGTTGCATCGGTGTCTCCTACGTCGTTGCTGCGGGGGCGACTCAGAGCCCCACCGCGGTCGTCACGGCCCGCCGTGTGAGGACTTCCGCCAGGTGGCGTCGGTACTCGGCGTCGGCGTTGCCGTCGGTCATCGGGTCGGTCCCGTCGGCCGCGTGTGCGGCGGCCGACGTGATCGTGTCGGCGGTGGCCGCGTGCCCGACGAGTGCTTCTTCGACCGCGCGGGCCCGCACGGGCACCGCAGCCATGTTCGTCAGGGCGACCTTCGCGTGTCGGATCGTGCCATCATCGACGTCGATTGTCGCTGCGACACCCACGATCGACCATTGTTGCGCAACTCGATTGAACTTTTCGTAGCGTGCCACCCATCCGGTGTGCTTGGGGATCCGGATTTCCGTGAGGATTTCGCCGGGTCCCACCGCGGTGGTGAAGTAGTCCTGGAAGAAGTCGGCCGCCGCGAGGCTACGCCGCCCGGCAGCACCGACGACGACGAACTCCGCGTCGAGCGCCAGCACCGGAGCAGACAGATCTCCGGCCGGGTCGGCGTGCACGAGCGCACCCCCGAGTGTTCCGCGGTGGCGGATCTGTGGGTCGGCGACGGTGGCTGCGGCCTCGGTCAGCAACCTCGCGTGCTGCGCGACCAGCGGATCATGCAGCACCTCGTAGTGCGTGGTGGTTGCCCCGATCACCAGTGTGTCGCCGTCTTCGCGGATACCGCGCAGGTCAGGAACCCGACCGAGATCGACGACGGTGGTCGGGGCCGCCATGCGGAGCCGAAGCACCGGCATCAGGCTCTGCCCTCCCGCCAGCACCTTGGCGTCCTCACCGGCGTTGTTCAGCGCGGTGACGGCCTCGTCGAGTGTGGTCGGGGCGGCGTACTCGAATTCGGCGGGGATCATCGGTTTTCCTCCTGGGCGGAACGGATCGCGTGCCAGACCCGCATGGGTGTGCACGGCATGTCGATGGCCCGGACTCCGAGCGGACGGAGCGCATCGAGCACGGAGTTGACCACGGCGGGTGTCGAGGCAATCGTTCCGGCCTCGCCGACCCCCTTGACTCCGAGGGGATTCCCGGGGGCCGGGGTTTCGGTGCGATCGGTGGTGAAGTGCGGTAGGTCCACCGCCGTCGGCAGCAGATATTCGGCGAACGAGCCGCTGAGCAGTGTTCCGGTTTCGTCGTGGACGGCCTCCTCGTACAGTGCCTGAGCGATGCCCTGCGCCAGACCGCCATGTACTTGACCCTCCACGATCAGTGGATTCACCACGTGCCCGATGTCATCGACGCACACGTACTTGCGGATGCGCACGTACCCCGTCTCGGTATCGACCTCGACGGCGCACAGGTGCGTACCATGCGGGTACGAGAAATTGTCGGGGTCGTACGTCGCCTCGGAATCGAGATTCGGTTCGACTCCGTCGGGCAGGTCGTGGGCGGCGAACACCGCGAGCGCGACGTCGGTGAGCGCAACCGCCTTCTCGGTACCCTTCACCGTGAATCGGCCTGCGGCGAACTTGAGATCGTCCTCGGAACATTCCATCAGGTGGGCCGCGATCGGCCGGGCCTTTGCCACCACCTTCTCGGCGGCCTTGACCACGGCGATGCCACCGACTGCCAGCGAACGCGACCCGTACGTGTCGAGTCCGCGGGGCGACGATTGAGTATCTCCATGCAGGATTTCGATGTCGTCGAACGGAATTCCCAGCTGGTCGGCGACGATCTGACTCCACGCCGTCTCGTGCCCTTGGCCGTGCGCCGACGACCCGGTGACCACTTCGACCTTGCCGGTCGGCAGCATGCGGACGGACGCGTGTTCCCAACCGCCTGCCCCGTACGACAACGACCCGAGCACTCGCGACGGGGCGAGACCGCACATTTCGGTGAACGTCGAGACCCCGATGCCGAGTTGCACGGGATCCTTCGCTTCGCGCCGCTGCGCCTGCTCACGACGCAGGCCGTCGTAATCGAACAGTTCGAGGGCCTTCGCGGTGGCCGCTTCGTAATTGCCCGAGTCGTATGTCAGCCCCGCCACCGAAGCGAACGGGAACTCCTCGTGCTTGATCCAGTTCTTCTCACGGACTTCGATCGGATCCATGGACAGCTCGGCAGCGAGTTCGTCCATCATGCGTTCGATCGCGAATGTCGCCTCGGGACGTCCGGCCCCGCGGTATGCGTCGGTAGGCACCTTGTTGGTGAACACGTTGGTGCAGGTGAAGTGGTAGGAGTCGAACTTGTAGATGCCGCTGAACATGAACGCCCCGAGGATCGGCACCCCGGGAGTGACGAGACGCAGGTAAGCGCCCATGTCGGCGAGCAGTTCGACCTTGAACCCGGTGACAGTGCCGTCGCGCCGGGCCGCGAGCGTGAGCTTCTGGATCTGGTCGCGCCCGTGATGCGCGGCGACCATCGATTCACTGCGGGACTCGGTGTACTTGACGGGCTTGTGGAGCCGGCGTGCGATGAGCAGCGTGAGAACTTCCTCCGGCGTCACCTGCAGTTTGCCGCCGAACCCGCCACCGACGTCGGGCGCGATCACCCGCAGCTTGTGCTCGGGGATGCCGAGCGACATCGCCAGCATCAGCTTCAGGACATGCGGCACCTGGGTGGCCGACCACATGGTGATCTGGGTGGCGGTCGGATCGACCACCACCGACCGGGGTTCCATGAAGGCGGGTATCAGGCGTTGCTGGCGGAAGGTGCGTTCGATGAGCACTTCCGCATCGCGAATCGCGTCCTCGACATTACCTCCGCTACCGGCCTCGGCGGAGTCGAATGTCCAGGTGGCGCTGCGGTTGGAGCCGAGATCGGGATGGACCAGTTCGGTGTCGGCGGCGGCGTCGGCGAGGTCGAGGACCACCGGCAGATCCTCGTAGTCGACGTCGATGACGTCGAGCGCGTCGTGCGCCTCGTAGGCGGTGCGGGCTACCACGACAGCAACCGCCTCACCGGCGAAGTTGACCGTGTCGACGGCCAGTGACGGGGCGGGCGGAGCTTTCTGGTCTTCGGTGATCGGCCACGCGCACGGGAGGCTTCCCTGCTCGTCTGCGAGGTCGGCGCCGGTGTACACGGCAATGACACCCGGGAGCTTCTTCGCTTCGTCCACGTCGATGCCCGTGATGCGGGCGTGCGAGAAGGGGCTGCGCAGGATCGCGGTGTGCAGCATGCCGGGGAGCACGATGTTGTCGGTCCACCGGGTCCGGCCGGTGATGAGGTGTTCGTCCTCCTTGCGGCGGCGCGACTGCCCGATCTCGAGGTCGTTCGAGCTGGCGGTGCGTGATTCGGTGGTGGTCATCGCGCTTCCTCCGCTCGGGTTCCCTGCATGCGCCGGGCCGCGTCCTGTGCGGCAGCGACGATGTTCTGATACCCCGTGCAGCGACAGAGATTCCCTTCGAGCCCGTGGCGAACCTGCTCTTCGTCGGGGTCGGGGTTCTCGTTCAACAGATCGACGGTCGCCATGATCATGCCGGGTGTGCAGTAGCCGCACTGCAAGGCGTGGGTCTCGCGGAATGCCTCCTGGACGGGGTGTAGCGCGCCGTCCTTGGAGAGCCCCTCGACCGTCGTGACGGCCCTGTCGTCGGCCTGCACAGCGAGCACCGAGCAGGATTTGACGCTCTTGCCGTCCAGCAGGACGGTGCACGCTCCGCAGTTGCTGGTGTCGCACCCGACGACGGTGCCCACTTTCCCGAGTCGTTCCCTCAGGTAGTGGACGAGAAGGAGTCGGGGTTCGACGTCGTCGGTGTAGACCGCTCCGTCGACCGTGACAACGATGCGCATCGGACCTCCCAGTGCTTCGCACAGTCCCGTGTGGGCGCCTCAGTGATATGGATCACTTTCAGCTTCCTGCATTCCATGCGTAGAAAGGAGGTGATTGACGGAATCTCTCGGCCACATCGGCGCCCAGTACTACTGATCTGCTCAGCGGGGCGGGTGCGGCGACAACTCCTCGTGTGTGTGGATCGGACCCTGCCGGTCCGCGAGACGTTGTCCGCCCCCGCCCCAGCGTGCCGCGATGATCTCGGCGCCGATCGACACCGCGGTCTCCTCGGGGGTGCGGGCACCGAGGTCGAGTCCGATCGGTGAGCTCAGCTTCGCGAGTTCGCCCTCGGTCATGCCGATTTCGCGCAGGCGGGCAAGCCGGTCGTCGTGCGTGCGGCGCGAGCCCATCGCTCCCACATAGGCGACCTCGATCCGCAACGCCACCTCGAGGAGCGGCACGTCGAACTTGGGGTCGTGGGTGAGCACCGCGATCACCGTGCGTCGGTCGACCCGGCCGGCCTCGTGCTCGGCGGCGAGGTAGCGGTGCGGCCAGTCGACGACCACGTCGTCGGCTCCCGGGAATCGTGCCGGGGTCGCGAACACAGCGCGGGCGTCGCACACCGTCACCCGGTAGCCGAGGAACGCACCGAGCGTGGCCATCGCGGCCGCGAAATCGATCGCGCCGAACACCAGGAGACGCGGTCGCGGCTGGAATGCGTTGATGAACACCGACATGCCCTCGCCGCGGCGCTGACCGTCCGGTCCGTAGTGCAGGGTTCCCGAGCGGCCCACGTCGAGCAGCCCGCGGGCGTCGTCGGTGACCGCGTCCGTCATGCGGGTGGAGGGAAGCGCGCCGTCGGTCCGGTCGGGCCACACCGCCATGCGTCGTCCGACCACTGTGGGATCAGGATGTTCGGTGACCGTGGCAACCGCGACGGGTTCACCTGCGTGAACCGAGTCGATGACGTCACCGAGCGCGGTGAACTCAGCGGGGGCGATGCGTTCGACGAAGACATCGATGATGCCGCCGCACGTCAGGCCGACCGCGAATGCGTCGTCGTCGGAAACCCCGTACCGCTGCAGGACTGCGTTGCCGTCGGCGATGACCTCCTGGCCCAGTTCGTAGACCGCACCCTCGACGCATCCGCCGGACACACTGCCGGTGACGGTGCCGTCGCCGGCGACGAGCATCGAGGCGCCCGCTTCGCGTGGCGCAGACCGGAATGTCGAGACGACGGTGCCCAGCGCGACGGTCTCACCGGCACGGTACCGGCGTTCGAGTTCGTCGAGAACATCACGCACGGTGGACCTCCTTCAACAGTTCTTCCAACGTCGCCAGGCTGTGCCCGGCGAGCAACCGGTCCAGATACGGGAACGCCGCCGCGATCCCGGACTGGATGGGTTGGTAGCCGTCGGCACCAGCGTGGGGGTTGACCCACAGTACGGCGTGGGCGAGCCTGCGCAACTGTGCCATCTGTTCGGCCAGCAGCGATGTGTCGCCGCGTTCCCAGCCGTCCGAGAAGATGACGACCACGGCGCCGCGGGCGACCCCCCGCCGACCCCAGCGGTCGAGGAAGGCACGCAAGGTGTCGCCGAGACGGGTACCACCGGCCCAGTCGGGGACGGTGTTCGATGCCGCGGCGAGCGCGTGTTCGGGGTCGCGGGCGCGCAGAGCACGCGACAGGCGGGTCATCCGTGTGCCCAGGGAGAACACTTCGGTGCCCGCCGGGTTGCTGCGGGTGACGACGTGCGCGAAGCGCAGCAGTGCGTCGGCGTAGGGGCTCATGGACCCGGACACGTCGATGAGCAGCACCACTCGACGTGGACGGGTGGTGCGACGGTGCCGTGCCGGCCGGACAGTTTCGCCCCCCGCCGCGAGCATGGCACGCAGGGTGCGTCGCGGGTCGACGGTGCCGCGTCGTGACGGGCGAAGTCGTGCCGCGGGTCGCCTCGGTGGCCAGGGTTTCAGCAGCGTGAGCATTTCGTCGAGGTGGGCACGTTCGGCGGGAGTCAGTTCGGCGATGTCGCGGTGCCGCAAGATCTCGGTGTCGTCGGCCGCGACCTGGAGTCGCGGCGAGTCGTCGCCTCCGGTGTCGGATCCGGTCGGCGAGGTGAGCGCGGCGACCGTCGCGGTGCGTTGCTGCTGTCTTGTGGTGCGGCCGACTGCAGGTAGTTCGCCGCCGAACCAGGCTTCGAACGCGAGGTCGTAGCGGGGAATGTCGTCGGGGTCGCGGCAGAGGGTTGCCCGGCCCGCCCAATACACCTGCGTGGGGTCGCTCGTGTCCACTTCGCGGAGGGCTCGGACGTAGGTGTGGGTGGAGTCGAGCGCTACCGGAAGCCCCGCGTCGGCGAGGGCCCGCGCGAACCCTGCGATGCCGACGAGTGTCCCGTCACTCATGTACCTCAGCCTGCCAGCAGTCGGTCCAGACCGGCACGTGCCACGCGCTCGAGGTCTTCGCGGTACTTGAGGACGGCGCCGAGTGTCGCGGCTGCGGTCGCGGCATCGAGCACCGTGCGGTCGAGTTCGAGCAGCGCTCTGGCCCAATCGAGTGATTCGGCGACACCCGGAGGTTTGAGCAGGTCCGCGTCGCGGAGAGCGTGGACGGCGCGGGCGATCTGTTCGGCGAGCGCAGCATCGATGCCGGGGAGTCGGCGGCGCAGGATCGCGATCTCCCGGTCGAGTCCGGGGTGTTCGACCCAGTGGTAGAGGCAGCGTCGTTTGAGGGCGTCGTGCACTTCGCGGGTGCGGTTGGATGTGAGGATGACCAGGGGCGGAGTACTCGCCCGGATCTCCCCGAGTTCGGGGATGGTCACGGAATGCTCGTCGAGAATCTGCAGCAGGAACGCCTCGAACTCGTCGTCGGCGCGGTCGATCTCGTCGACGAGCAGCACACACGGGGCGTCGGTCAGTGCCTGCAGCAGCGGTCGGGTGAGCAGGAATCGTTCGGTGTAGAGGGAACGTTCGGCGGTATCGGCGTCGAAACTGCCCTCGCTCGCGGCTTCGAGGGTGCGCAGGTGCAGCAGCTGACGGGGAAAATCCCAGTCGTAGAGCGCTTGCGACGCGTCGATGCCCTCGTGGCACTGGAGCCTGATCAACGGCAGATCCAATGCTTCGGCGAGCGCGACGGCCAGCGATGTCTTTCCCGTGCCGGGCTCCCCCTCGCAGAACAGAGGCCGGTCCATGCGCAGCGCGAGGAACGCTGCCATCGCGATGCCCTCGTCGGCGAGGTACCCGGTCGATTCGAGTGATCGTGCCAGGTCTTGCGGGGATCGCACGTGCACTGCCGCTGCCATGCGCCGAGCTTAGGCCGTGATCGGGGCGTTGTACCCGCGACGGCACCTGACAACCGCGAACACGGCAGACAGATACACGCTGTCGACCCGGTGAATTTGTCCGCGGAGCGCGCGTACGCCGTTGTCAGGTTCCGGGACGCACCGTGAGGATCTGCGACATCGTGCCGGCCGGGCCGTGTAGGTCGTGTAGGACGCTGCTGGTCAGGCCGATGCCGTCGGATCCGAACGACACCGTAGTGTCGAAGCCGACCCAGTCGCCGCGGGGCTGTCTGAACAGGTGTGCGGTGAGATCGAGATTGGGGAAGGCGACGGTCTTCGGGTCGGCGCGCACGGTCATGCCGTTGGAGATGTCGAAGAGCCGGACGGCGTGGGCCAGGTCGCTGATCTTCTCGTCGGCGAGTAGCGGAATCGGGGAGCGTACCCAGAACGAGGCCCGTCCCGGCTCGAGCTGGTCGCGCCGAATCTCGGCGGATTCGATGAAACCGCCCGGCCACACCTCGGAGGCGTCCCAGGGCTTCATCTCGTCCGGCGGTGCGATCCGGGGTAGCGCTGTGCCGTCGAGTGCGTCGGTGGCGCCCGGAGTCATGAGCCACGCCCGCAGTCGCACGGCGGCACGCCCGCCGTGGCTGAGCACTGCTTCGACGAGTTCGATGGTGCGACCGGGACGCAGAACCGTCACCTCGACCTCCATGTCGCCGATGGGCAGGACCCCGAGGATGTCGTAGGACAGCCGACCGATCACCAGGCCATCGCCTCGCCGCGTGTCGCGGTCGCATTCGACGACGTGCGCGAGCAGCCCGAATGCGGGTGCGATGTGCTGTTCTTCGACGTTCCACGCGCCACCTACATGCTCGGTCGCGCGGAACGAGTTCGGTCCGGTCCGTTCGAAGTACGCCATTGCCATGTTGCCTCCTCCTGTCCTACTCGGCGTGTGCGGAATCGAGTGCTGCAAGGGCCATGCGCCGCAGCACGGTGCGGGTGCTGCCCGGTGAGCGAGGATCGGCGCTGTGTGGTGTGGAGTTGATGAGCCCGAACGTCGCGTGCGCCATGGTGCGGGCGTCGGATTCGGCCAGTGCCGGATTGACGCGGCACAGCACACCCACCCAGATCTCGACGTAGCGGCGCTGCAGTGTGCGGACCTGGCGGCGTCCCTCTTCGGTGAGTGAGTGCAGTTCGCGATCCTGGACACGGATGAGGTCTTGTTCCCCGAGTGCGAAGTCGAGGTGGAAGTCGACGAGGCCTTCGAGTGTGTCGTGGGGGTCGGAGGTGTTCTTCTCGACCGCGGTGCCGCCGGCGAACAGGCGTCGGCTGATGTCGACGAGGATCTCGGCCAGCAGTGCGTCCTTGTTGGGGAAGTGCCGGTAGACGGCGGGCCCGCTGATGCCGACGGCGGCACCGAGGTCTTCGAGGCGTACACCGGTGAAGCCGCGCTCGGCGATCAGCCTTGCTGCGGCCACCAGGAGCTGTCGCCGCCGCTCGGCTTTGGCCTGCGACCGCGGCGTGAGTGTAGCCGGATCCGCTTGGGCGGCCTGGTTCATGGCGCAACTCCACTCGTCTTGGTCTGGACAACTCGGTTAATCGTAACTAACCTAGAATCTCAGTTAATGGTGATTAGGTCAATCTACCGAGGACGGTGACCGTGACAACCGCTCACGCTCTCTCGAAAACCAGCCGTGACCAGCACGAACAATTGGTCGGAGACCTCCGGGAGAAGCTTGCTGCCGCATCTCTCGGAGGAAGTGAAAAATCCCGCGAACGACACGTCGCACGAGGCAAACTCCTCCCCCGCGACCGCGTCGACGAACTTCTCGACACCGGAAGCCCGTTCCTCGAGCTGTCCCCGCTCGCCGCGAACGGCATGTACGACGACGAGTGCCCCGGCGCCGGCGTCATCACCGGTATCGGCCGTGTCGCCGGTCGCGAGTGCGTGATCGTCGCGAACGACGCCACCGTCAAGGGCGGTACCTACTACCCGATCACCGTCAAGAAGCATCTGCGCGCGCAGGAAGTCGCGCTGCAGAACAAGCTGCCGTGCATCTACCTCGTCGACTCCGGAGGCGCATTCCTTCCGCGGCAGGACGAGGTCTTCCCCGACCGCGAACACTTCGGCCGCATCTTCTACAACCAGGCGACGATGAGCGCGCAGGGGATCCCGCAGATCGCTGCCGTGCTCGGCTCGTGCACCGCCGGCGGCGCCTACGTGCCCGCGATGAGCGACGAGGCCGTGATCGTCCGCAACCAGGGGACCATCTTCCTCGGCGGACCACCCCTGGTGAAGGCCGCGACCGGCGAGGTCGTTACCGCCGAAGAGCTCGGGGGCGGCGATCTGCATTCGAAGGTCTCCGGCGTCACCGACCACCTCGCCGAAGACGACCGCGACGCCCTGCGCATCGTGCGCAACATCATCTCGACCCTCGGACCGCGTACCCCGCGCCCGTGGGAGATCGCACCGACCGTCGAACCCGACGCCGACCCCGCCGAGCTCTACGACGTCGTCCCCACCGATTCGCGCACTCCGTACGACGTGCGGGAGGTCATCTCGCGGGTGGTCGACGGCTCCTCGTTCCACGAGTTCAAGGCCGAATACGGCAAGACTCTGGTCACCGGGTTCGCGCGCATCCACGGCCATCCCGTCGGCATCGTCGCCAACAACGGTGTGCTGTTCGGTGAATCCGCGCTCAAGGGAGCGCATTTCATCGAACTGTGCGACAAACGTTCCATCCCGCTGCTGTTCCTGCAGAACATCTCCGGGTTCATGGTCGGCCGCGACTACGAGGCCGGCGGTATCGCCAAGCACGGCGCGAAGATGGTCACCGCCGTCGCCTGCGCGCGCGTCCCGAAGCTCACCGTCGTCGTCGGCGGCTCGTACGGCGCCGGCAACTACTCGATGTGCGGGCGCGCGTATTCGCCGCGCTTCCTGTGGATGTGGCCCAATGCCCGCATCTCGGTGATGGGCGGCGAGCAGGCCGCATCCGTCCTCGCGACGGTACGGTCGGATCAACTCGACGCCTCCGGTAAACCGTGGTCGGCCGAAGACGAAGAAGCGTTCAAGGCCCCGATCCGCGAGCAGTACGAAGACCAGGGCAACCCCTACTACTCCACCGCGCGGTTGTGGGACGACGGCATCATCGACCCCGCCGACACCAGAAAAGTTCTCGGACTGGCACTCTCGACGTGCGCGAACGCGCCGCTCGAGCCGGTCTCCTACGGCGTCTTCCGGATGTGAGCGAGATGAGTGACAACAAACGCATCGATACAGTACTGGTAGCCAACCGCGGAGAGATCGCCGTCCGCGTCATCCGCACCCTGCGGTCGATGGGTATCCGCTCCGTCGCGGTATTCAGTGAGGCCGACCGCGACGCCCGGCACGTGCGCGAAGCCGACACCGCCGTGCTTCTCGGCCCCGCCGCGGCCCGCGAAAGCTACCTCGTGATCGACAAGGTCATCGCCGCGGCAATCTCGACCGGCGCGCAGGGCATCCATCCCGGTTACGGATTCCTGTCGGAGAACTCGGCTTTCGCGGCCGCGTGCGCCACGGCCGGTATCGCGTTCCTCGGCCCGTCCGCGCATGCGATCGAGACCATGGGCGACAAGATCACCGCGAAGGCCGCGGTCTCGGAGTTCGATGTTCCCGTCGTTCCGGGGATCTCGCGACCGGGCCTGACCGACGACGAGTTGATCGCCGGGGCGGCCGAAGTCGGCTATCCGGTGTTGGTCAAGCCGTCCGCCGGTGGTGGCGGCAAGGGCATGCGGCTGGTGCACGATCCCGCAGATCTGCCCGACGCTCTGGTCTCGGCCCGTCGTGAGGCCGCGTCGTCGTTCGGTGACGACACCCTGTTTCTCGAACGGTTCGTGTTGCGACCGCGCCACATCGAGGTGCAGGTCCTCGCCGACACCCACGGCAACGTCGTCCACCTCGGCGAACGTGAATGCAGTCTGCAGCGTCGCCACCAGAAAGTCATCGAGGAAGCGCCGTCGCCGCTGCTCGATGCGGCCACCCGCGCCCGTATCGGCGCCGCGGCCTGCAACACCGCGCGCAGCGTCGACTACACCGGCGCCGGCACCGTCGAGTTCATCGTCTCCGCCGACGCCCCGGATGAGTTCTTCTTCATGGAGATGAACACCCGACTGCAGGTGGAGCATCCCGTCACCGAGATGGTCACCGGCCTCGACCTCGTCGAATGGCAGGTGCGGATCGCCGCGGGCGAACCGCTCGGTTTCACCCAGGACGACATCACGTTGACCGGCCACGCCATCGAGGCTCGCGTGTACGCCGAAGATCCCGGTCGCGGGTTCCTGCCCACCGGCGGCACCGTCGCCGATGTGGTCGAAGCGAGCGGCACCGGGGTCCGTGTCGACTCCGGTCTGCAGCCGGGCACCGTGGTCGGCAGTGACTACGACCCGATGCTCGCGAAGGTCATCGCGCACGCCGACGACCGGGCCGGCGCACTGCGGCGCCTCGACCGCGCGCTCGCCGACACCGCAGTGCTCGGTGTGGTCACCAACATCGACTTCGCGCGGTTCCTGATCGCTGATCCCGAGGTGGTGGCCGGTGCGCTCGACACCGGTCTGCTCGATCGGCGCGTCGGTGACTACACCGCACCGCAGACGTCCGACGCCGCGCTCGTCGCGGCGGCGGTGCTGCGTTGGCTGCAGCATTGGCCCGACGATACGTCCGATCCGTGGGATGTTCCCGATGGATGGCGTGTGGGTCCGCACCTGCCGACCAGCTACCGGCTCGCGTCGGGTGACCGCACCGCACACGTGCGTCTCGTCGGCACTCCCGATTCCGGCACCGTCAATGTCGAAGACGGCAGAGAGTATTCGCTGTCCGCTGCCCTGGGCGGCTCGGTTCTCGCGGTGGTGCTCGACGGTCGTCGTCACGTGTTCCGCGTTGCGGAGGCCGATGAGGTGATCTGGCTTGCCGACGGACACGGGAGTGTCGCGGTGCGGGAGGTCCGCGAGGCCAGCGTGCGCGGTGGCGACATCCACACCGGCGACGCCGACATCACCAGCCCGATGCCGGGTGCCGTCATCGCCGTCTCCGTCGAGTCGGGCACCGAGGTCACTGCGGGCCAGACGATCGCGATCGTCGAAGCCATGAAGATGGAACACGCGCTGACCGCCCCGATCGACGGCGTCGTCGAACTGTTCGCTTCCGCAGGTGAACAGGTCAAGGTCGATCACCTGCTCGCACGCATCACTCCGCACGCCGACACGAAAGAAGAAGTGGCATGACCGAGGCACCGTCGTACCTGGCCACCGGCCAACTCCCCGACGAATACGAACAGCTGAAGAAGTCCGTCGCCGACTTCGCGCGCACCGTCGTCGCGCCGGTCGCGGCCAAACACGACGCCGAGCATTCGTTTCCCTACGAAGTGGTGCAGGGAATGGCGGAGATGGGTCTGTTCGGCTTGCCCTTTCCCGAGGAGTACGGCGGAATGGGCGGCGACTATTTCGCCCTCTGCCTCGCGCTCGAGGAACTCGGCAAGGTCGACCAGTCGGTCGCCATCACCCTCGAAGCCGGAGTGTCGCTGGGAGCGATGCCGGTCTACCGCTTCGGCACCGACGAACAGAAACAGGAGTGGCTGCCGCAGCTCACCAGCGGTCGTAACCTCGCGGCGTTCGGCCTGACCGAGCCCGGTGCCGGTAGCGACGCGGGCGGCACCAAGACCACCGCGAAGCTCGAGGACGGGCAGTGGGTGATCAACGGCAACAAGCAGTTCATCACCAACTCGGGCACCGACATCACCTCTCTCGTCACGGTCACCGCCGTCACCGGGGTCGATACGAACGGAAAGAAGGAGATCTCGACGATCCTCGTTCCTTCCGACACCCCCGGCTTCGTCGCCGAGCCCGCCTACAACAAGGTCGGCTGGAACGCCTCCGACACCCATCCGCTGACCTTCGCTGACGTGCGCGTTCCCGAAGCGAACCTTCTCGGGCAGCGCGGACGCGGATACGCGAACTTCCTGCGGATCCTCGACGAGGGACGCATCGCGATCGCGGCACTGTCGGTCGGCGCCGCGCAGGGTTGCGTCGACGAATCGATCAAGTACGCCAAGGAACGCGAAGCGTTCGGTACCGCGATCGGCAACAACCAGGCCATCGCATTCAAGATCGCGCGGATGGAAGCGCGTGCCCATACCGCTCGCACCGCCTACTACGACGCCGCGGCAGCCATGCTCGCCGGGAAACCGTTCAAGAAGCAGGCCTCGATCGCGAAGCTCGTGGCCTCCGAAGCAGCCATGGACAACGCACGCGACGCCACCCAGATCCACGGCGGCTACGGGTTCATGAACGAATACGCCGTCGCGCGGCACTACCGAGACAGCAAGATCCTGGAGATCGGTGAGGGCACCACCGAAGTCCAGCTCATGCTCATCGCACGGGGGTTGGGACTGTGAGCGAGACCGAAAAACGAATTACTCAGCGTGGGCTGTGGTTCGAAGAATACGAGCTCGGCGCGATCTACGAGCACCGGCCCGGCCGTACCATCACCGAGGCCGACAACACGCTGTTCACGACGCAGACGATGAACACCCAGGCTCTGCACCTCGACGCCGCGTACGCGGCCGGGACGAGCTTCGGTGAGCGACTGGTGAACTCGATGTTCACCCTGTCCACGATGATCGGGCTGTCCGTCGCGCAGCTCACGCAGGGCACGATCGTCGCGAATCTCGGATTCTCCGAAGTGTCGTTCCCGAAGCCGCTGTTCCACGGCGACACCCTCTACGTCGAAACGAAGATCCTCGACAAGCGCGAATCGAAGAGCCGGCCCGGCGAGGGTATCGTCACGCTCGAGCACACAGGGCGTAACCAGCACGGCGACGTCGTCGGCATCGCGGTCCGCAAAACCCTCGTACAGAAGAGGCCGACCTCATGACATGGCAATTGCCCGGTCCTGCATGGCTGTTCGTCCCAGCAGACCGTCCCGAACGCTACGCCAAAGCGGCCGATCGCTCCGACGTCGTCATCATCGACCTCGAGGACGCGGTATCGGCCGACGACAAGCAGACGGCACGCGACGCACTCGTCGCGACCCCACTGGATCCGGAACGCACCGTCGTGCGAGTCAATCCGGTGGGCACCGCCGATCACGATCTCGACCTCGAAGCGCTGCGCCGTACCTCCTATACCCGTGTGATGCTCCCGAAATGTGAAAGCGCCGACGAGGTGCGCTCACTTGAGCTGCTCGAGGTGGTCGCTCTGATCGAGTCGCCGCTGGGGGTGCTCGCCGTCGAGGAGATCGCGAAGGCGGACAACACGATCGGTGTCATGTGGGGCGCCGAGGACCTGGTCGCGGGTCTCGGCGGCAACTCGAGCAGACGCGCCGACGGCACCTACCGGGCTGTCGCGCAGCATGCGCGGTCGGTGTCGCTGCTCGCCGCGAAAGGCCATGCCTGCTGGGCTCTGGACTCGGTGTACCTCGACATCAAGGACACCGACGGGCTGTACGACGAGTGCCTCGACACGGTTGCCGTGGGTTTCGATATCAAGGTCGCGATTCACCCCGCCCAGATCGAGGTGATCCGCCGAGCGTTCGCACCTACGGAAGAGGAAGCCGACTGGGCGCGGCGCGTGCTTGCCGCTGCGCAAACACAGCGGGGCGTCTTCGATTTCGAGGGCAAGATGGTCGACGGGCCGATTCTGAAGCACGCCGAGCGACTGCTTCAGCGAGCCGAGGCGGGCGCGAAGCCCTGATTGTCGCGTACCGAGGGGGAGGTTATGGGTGAGAACGCTGCCGATCACGCACATAACCTCCCTCAATTTCTCGATTGGGGGCGTCGCCGTAGAAGCTGTGTGAGTCGGTGTGCGTGGTCCAGGAGTGACTCGCCGAGCTCGTCGCGGCGGTTGTCGCGGAAGCGGCTTTCGACGCCGGTGATGCTGAGCGCCCACGTCGGGGCGTCGCGTTGATCGAACACCGCCGCGCCCATGCCCCAGCTGCCTTCGACGATGAGGGCGGGATTGACGGAGAATCCGGCCAGGCGGGTGGCGGCGATACGTTCTTCGATGTCGGAGCGCGCGTGGTCGAGTCCCCACTCGGCCACCAGATCGGTCCTCGACAGATACTCGTCGACGTCTCGATCGGGTAGGTGCGAAAGAATCGCGAGTCCGGCCGACGCCACCCCCAGGGGAAACCGGATGCCGATGTGCAGCACATGGGAGCGCAATGGGAAGCTTCCTTCCTCGACGGCCAGGCATACCGTCTCATCGCCGCGCCGAGCGGACAGATACGCGCTCTCGCCGGTGTCGCGCGCGAGGTCGCGCAGGATGTTCCCGGCGAGTTCGGTGATGTCGTATCGAGTTGCGGCGAGCGAACCAAGCAGGTAGAGCTCGGGCCCCAAGGTCCATCTTCCGGTGTCACGATGCCGGTCGACGAGACCTTCGTCGGCGAGCGTGGACAGCAGCCGGTGGACTGTGGGACGGGCCAGGTCGGTCTCGCGCGCAAGCTCGGACGTCGATGCCCCGCGGGGTTCGTGCGCGGAAACGGCCCGCAGTAGCTCGGCAACCCTGCCTACCAGCTGTCCCTGTGCACTCGACGCCATGGTTCGACGATACGTCCACTGAGTGAACGCGTGTGCGGTGTGTGTTCGTTCAGCGACCAATCTTCTCCTACGTTCTGCCGCATCCTTGAAATATGACTACCCGGCCTATTAATTGGGATAGAGAAATGTGACGTGTTCACCCAGCGGACGCATCCCCCTGCACAGGGCGATGCGACCCACGGACCGGAGAGGTATTGGACTTTGGCTTCCAAGGTATTCGAGACGCCCCAGGCGGCCGTTGCGGACATTCCGTCGGGTGCGTTGCTCGCCGTCGGCGGATTCGGCTTGTGCGGCATCCCCGACGAGTTGATCGCTGCGATCGCCGCGGGCAACGCCACCGGCTTCGAGGTGTTCTCCAACAACTGCGGTGTCGACGGGCACGGACTGGGGATCCTGCTCGGTGAGAAGCGGATCAGCAGGGTCACCGCGTCGTACGTCGGTGAGAACAAGGAATTTGCACGTCAGTATCTTTCCGGCGAACTCGAGGTGGAGCTGACGCCGCAGGGCACCCTCGCGGAGAAGCTTCGCGCCGGCGGCGCGGGTATTCCGGCGTTCTTCACGCCCGCCGGGGTCGGTACCCCGATTTCCGAGGGTGGACTGCCGTGGCGCTACGCCGCCGATGGTTCGGTCGAGATCGCGTCTCCGGCGAAGGAGATCCGTGAGTTCCGCGGTAAGCGGTATGTGCTCGAGGAGTCGATCAACGCCGACTATTCGCTGGTGCACGCGCTCAAGGGCGACACCGAGGGCAATCTGGTGTTCAACAGGGCCGCGATGAACTTCAACCCGCTTGCAGCGATGGCAGGCAAGGTCTGCATCGTGCAGGTCGAGGAACTCGTCGAGCCCGGCGAGATCGACCCGGCCCAGGTGCACCTGCCCGGCGTCTTCGTGGATCGCATCGTGCACACCGGGGTACAGGACAAGCAGATCGAGAAGCGCACCGTCAGCGCTGCGAAGGGAGCCTGAGCATGAGCACGAGTGTGGACACCGCCGAAGTTGTCGGCTGGTCGCGTACCGAGATGGCTGCCCGTGCGGCGCAGGAGCTGTCGCCCGGGGAGTACGTGAACCTCGGGATCGGTTTGCCGACTCTCATTCCGAACTACCTGCCCGAGGGCGTGCGGGTGACGTTGCACAGCGAGAACGGGATCCTGGGTACCGGACGGTATCCGACGGAGGAGGAGATCGATCCGGATCTGATCAATGCGGGCAAGGAAACCGTGACGGTCAATCCTGGTGCGGCGTTCTTCGATTCGGCGTTGAGCTTCGGAATGATCCGCGGCGGCCACATCGATACTGCGGTGCTCGGTGGCATGGAAGTCTCCCAGACCGGCGATCTCGCGAACTGGATGGTTCCGGGCAAGATGGTCAAGGGTATGGGCGGTGCGATGGATCTCGTGCACGGTGCCCGGAAGGTGATCGTGTTGATGGAGCACACCGACAAGTCGGGTAATCCGAAGATCGTGGAGAAGTGTTCGCTTCCGCTGACCGGTGAGGGTGTGGTGCAGCGCATCGTCACCAACCTCGCCGTTGTCGATGTCACCGACGGCGGTCTGAAACTCGTCGAGACCGCGCCGGGTGTGACCGAAGAGCAGGTCCGGCAGGCAACCGGAGCCCCCCTGGCATAGTGCAGCAAGCTGCCCGTGCGTGGTTCTGGTAGCTATCGCGACCAGAACCACGCACGGGCACTCTTGCTGCGCTTTCGGGTGTGTTGCCGCGCCGGTGGTGTGGCCAGTGCGTCCTTTGCCAGAGTGCGCCGTCGCTCTCGCTCGATCCGCCAGGTTTCGAGCACGTCGTCGACGTCGACCTTGTGCAGCGGAACGGGCAGCCGGTCCGGTGAGAGCATGCACGCGGCGATACGGCGATTCAGATCGGCAACGACCTGCCGCACGTCCTTCTCTGTCGGTATCGTCCGCACCGACTCGGGTAGCCGCTCGATCTCCTTGCGCAACTGCAGTTCCGGTGGTAGCAATGCCTCCCCCGACAGACCCTCGCGCTCGAGATAGGTCTTGAGCCACCACATCTCGTCGTTCCCGTGGTTCGGGATGGGTTTGCCTGCGCCGGGAAGATTGTCGAAGTCACCACGGTCCTGCGCGACGCGGATCTGTCGTTCGATCCACGTCTCGAAACTCACGTCCGGACGCTTACGCTCAGTCACGTTCACCAGGGTGCCACTGCGAGCGGTCCGATGCGAGGGCACCTCGTCCGCGGTTAGTGGCGAACTATGAGGATCTACGCAAGGCCGCCGAGGGAAAGAACGGCCCACTCGAGCTTGTACCTGTTAGGTACCGTGGGTCTTGTGCCCGCCCTCGACATCACCTTCACCGACGACGAGATGGACGCAGTCCGCGAAGCCGCCGCCAGCGCCAACACCACCCTCGAGGCGTACGTCCACGACCTGATCATCGACGCGACCAACGGGCACCGTCGCCGTGTCCTCGACGCTGCCGCGCTCGTCGCCGAGCGCTCCGCTGAACTGAACCGTCGGCTCGCGTGAGCGAATACCTCAACCGCGAGGATGTTCTCGCGGCCGGGGGGTCGCCGTGGGCCAGATTCTCGAGGTGGGGGACTACGGGCTTCTGGATGCCGCGATCGCGCGCCCCCAGGCCACTGTGTTCGGTGTCGATGCCTACCCTGACCTGTTTGCCAAGGCCGCGGCGCTGATGCGTCCCTTGCCCGCAACCACGCCCTCATCGACGGGAACAAGCGCACCGCGTGGGCCGCAGCCTGGACGTTCCTGACCATCAACGGGGTACGTCCCGCGCTCGACTATGACGTCGATGCCGCCGAGCAGTTCGTCTACGACGTCGCCAATGGAGTCGTCGCCGACGTTTCCGACATCGCCGCAGGTCTGCGCGCATTCAAGGAGAATCACCGATGCTCGACTGGATCACCGTCACCCCTGATCACCGCGGTCTGACGCGAGTGCTTTCGGTCCGCGGTCAGGACATCGCGGCCTTCGCTTCGTCGCTCAGCTCGACGAGTTGTACGTAGTTGCCGTCGGGGTCGATCGCGGTCGCGAACATGCTGCCGTCGCGGTCCTCGAGCGGCGAATGCCACCTCGTGCCGAGTTCGTCGAGTCGTGCAGCGATGTCGCGCGCACCGGTCACTTCGAGGTTGATGATCAGTCGTCCGGGCTCGGGATTGTGCGCGCCGATATCGGCGCGACGATCGAGCATGATGTAGAAGCCGTCGAAATCGAGGACGTCGTACCCGGGCTCGCCGGGGGTGCGCTCGGACTTCACCGAGAATGCGTTGACGTACCAGTCGCGTAGGCGTTCGGGGTTTGCGCTCGACAGAAGCATGCTGCCGAGGGAGGGGGCGGCCATGAGGTCTCCTTCCGGTGTGGGCGCGGCGGTGTGCCGTGCCTATCCGCCAAGAACAGACCGCCGGATCATCCGGAACTCATCGCAGACACAGGTGAGGGCGACCCCGATGGGATCGCCCTCACCTGTTCTTGCCGCTACGCCCTCATTCTTCCGGAGTCACATGCTTGGCCAGGTAGAGCGGCTCACCGAGCTGCTCCAGCAGGTCGAGCTGGGTTTCCAGATAGTCGATGTGCTCTTCTTCGTCGGCGAGGATCGCCTCGAAGATGTTCGCCGACGTGATGTCGCTGACCGAACGCATGTACTCGGATCCTTTGCGGAGCCGATCACGTGCCTCGACCTCGACGATCAGATCCGATTCGAGCATCTCCTTGACGGTCTGACCCAGTCGCAGCGACCCGAGCCGCTGATAGTTGGGGAGTCCGTCGAGGTACAGGATCCTGTCGGTGAGCTTCTCTGCGTGCCGCATCTCGTCGAACGACTCGGCGCGCGTGTGCGAGGCGAGTTTCGTCCAGCCGCGATCTTCCTGCATCTTCGAGTGCAGAAAATACTGGTTGATCGCGGTGAGCTCGGCGGTGAGCTGCTCGTTGAGTAGTTCGATTACCTTCTTGTCGCCCTTCATGGCACCTCCCGGGGTGAACCATCGGGTTTCACCGCCGGGCAGGGGCTGGCTACACGGCGGTCTCGAGTTCGATGATCTCACTCTGAGAGCGCGCGTGCCGGATGATCGCCGAGATGTTACGGACGCAGTTGCCGCAATCGGTGCCTGCGCGGCACGCCGCACTCACTTCGCGGGTGCAGCGCGCACCTGCGGCAACCTCCGCCTCGATGTGATGATGCGTGAGTGCGTGGCAACTGCAGACGATCATGAGCCACCATTCCTGGACCGACGATTCAAACTAAGGTTGCCCAAACCTTACATCCGGTTAGGCTACCCTAGTGTGTGATCGTAATCACAGTTCGATGGGGACTTCTCCGTGCTGTGCCCAGTCTTGACTCAGGGAGTGTTAGCGCTGTTACTGCTGTTGAAGCTGCTGCGACACCACCTGGTTGATGCGCTGCAACCCACTCGCCGACAGCCCGGGAAGCTGTCCCTCGATGGAGCGCACGATCGACGAATCGTGGATCACCTTCTCACTCGACTGGATCAGGACGGTGCCCGCGCCCGTGAAATCGAACTGGCGTTCCTCCCCCGACTGCACACCGAATCGTCGCGCCCCGGCTGCCAGATGGCTGGTGATCCACGACTCGTCGAAGTGGTGGCTCGGAGAAGGGCAGTCGGCCCAGCCGACGAGAGCTTCCGGATCAACCCGAAGCGGCGGCTCGGCGAACATCACCGGCCCGTTCGATGACGCCAGGAACTTGCCGGTGCCGATCAACGTGAGGAACCCGGGCACAATCGACTGATTCAACGACAGCCCCGGCTCGAACGCGAGCAGATTCGCCTGCCGGATCGTGAGGTTGCCGTCGTCGAGATCGTACGAATTGATGTCGTATCCACGGTCGCCGAGGATCAGCTTCCCGTGGCCGCTTGCCACCACGTAATCACCCAGGTGCATCGGCGCCGAGAACTTCCGCGCCACCGTCTGCAACAGCTGTCCGCTCAGATCGTGCGTGAGGGCGTTGAACTGCATCTGCCCGTAGTACGCAATCATCGCACCCTTCGACAGGAACCAGGGCGCCTGCAGGTCGATGCTGAACGCGTAATTGTTGCCGGGAACGTTGTCGCTGCCCACCAGGTGCGACGGATTCAGGATGGTGCTCACAACTTCTCCTCCGATGCCTGCACGTAGACGATGCCCTGGCCGGTGCACTCGAGTTGCATCGACTCACCGCCGGTCCGGCCGACGTTGCGCCAACTCGTCGAGGATTTGAGTTCGGTACGCACGGGGCCGTAGGAGGCGACGAATGCCTGCGGGTCGACGACCACCGGAGCCGGGCCGCCCACCTGCAACTCGAGGACCCCGCCGTGCGCGAGCAGCACTGCCGCACCATAGCCGGACAACTGTGTGGTGAACATGCCCTGGCCCGTCACCACACCGGTCGCGGCGCCGCGTAACGCGCCGAACAGCCCGCCGCCACCGCCTCCAGACGGCGTTGCATTGGCCGATACCACGGAGCTCTGCAGGCCGGCGGTGTGGGCGAGCAGCCGTGACGCTTCCACTCGGAGCTCCCCTCCGGCCGACATGTCGACGATGTGGGTCTCGATGCCTTTGAAGCCGTAGTGAACGGTGCCCTTGCCCTGCGCGACCATTGTTGCTTCGTGTTCGCCCTGCATCATCCGGCCGGCCATCCCGGCGATGCCGCCGAGTCCCGGTGCGCCGCCGACACCCCCCGGAGTGCCGTGCGGAGCGAACTGCACGTCACCGGTGTAGAAGAGCATTGCGCCACGTCGCGCGATGACAGGTCCCGACTGAATCAGGTCGACCCGCACAACCTTGTTGTTGATCTTGGTGAACGCCATGTCCTGCTCCTTACCGTTCCGCCGGCTGAATGGACACGACGCCGGTGCCTTCCCATCTGAGGGAGAACGCTTCGCCGCTGCCCTGGCCGATCGCCGACCGCCACGACACATCGGTGACGAAGGATTGCGTCAGCATCCCTTTCGCGCACACGAACGCGTCGGGGTCGACGACGAGCGGGTATTGCGGCGACACCTCGAGATGAATGAGCGGGCCGCCCGACGAGAGCAGGGCCACCTGCCCGGATCCCGACACCGTGGTCGTGAACAGGCCCTGCCCGCTCATTCCGCCGCGTACCCCGGCGAATGTGACGTTGGTGCTGAGGTTCCCGTTCAGTGCAAGCAGTTGCTCGGACTCGACCTGCAAGGTCTCGTTGTTCAACTCGAGTACCGTCGTGTTCTGTGCTTGATGCGCGAGATACACGACACCGGAGCCCGTGCATTCCATGAGTGACAGGCCTTCGCCTGCCGCGCGCTGGCGCAGCCCCGCGAGCACACCGTCGCCGCCGCCGAACCCCGCAGATTTGAAGGTGATCTGCCCTTCGTACGCCACCATCGACCCCGACAACGCGCGGATGGTTGAGTTGTTCAACTGGGCTTCGATCACCCGTTTCGATTTCTCGAGCAGTCGCATGGCGCGAAGAGTAGCGGCCCTCGATGACCGTGTCCTTTCGGGTCCCCCACCGCTCGACGACGGAACCGTTCACAGAGGCAGGGGTCGATTCTCCACGACACGTTTCATGACGAGCGTCGAGCTCAATCGTTGGACGCCGGGGAGCGCAGAGAGCTGTTCGTCGTAGAGCGCCTGGTAGGCCGACAGGTCGCGGGTGAGGACGCGTAGGAGGTAGTCCGGGTCGCCGAACAAGCGTTGCGCCTGAATCACGTTGGGAATCGTCGCCACGGCCGTCTCGAATGCGTCGAGAGTGATGCGTTCCGCAGTGTGCATCGTGACGAACACCAGCGATTCGAAGGTGAGGCCGAGAGCATATGCGTCGAGCTGTGCGTGGTATCCGCTGATCGCTCCGTCGCGTTCCAGTGCGCGTAGGCGACGGTGGCAGGGCGAGATGCTCAGACGCACTCGGTCAGCGAGCTCGGTAATGGTGAGTCGACCGTCTTTCTGAAGCTCCGCAAGAATTTCCCTGTCGATTGCGTCCATATCGAAGATCTTCCCCCAAAGTGCGCCTCGCGGGGAAGTACTTGCAAACACATTCCGCGGAGGAGTTCCTAATCTTTCCCTGGGGCTCGTCGCCGGGTCCGATTCATGGAAACGAGGTGACCAATGGCTACCGGTGTCGTGGCTGCGTTCTGGATGGTGTCCGTACTGTTCGTGCTCACGCCGGGCGCGGACTGGGCTTACGCGATCACCGCTGGACTGCGGTATCGGAGTGTCGTTCCTGCTGTCAGCGGGATGCTGCTCGGGCACCTCGCGATGACCGCGGTCGTCGCCGCCGGCGTCGCGGCTGTGCTCGCGCAGTCGCCGGTGTTGCTCGCGGTCCTGTCGATCGTCGGCGCTGCGTACCTGATGTGGCTCGGGGTGGGAATGCTCACGAGTCCGTCGACCCCGGTGGAAGGTGGGCTCGGTGGCACCGACTCGTGGACGCGGCAGACGATCAAAGGTGTGGGGGTCAGTGGCCTCAACCCGAAGGTGTTCCTGTTGCTCCTGGCGCTGCTTCCTCAGTTCACCGATCCGGCCGAACCGTGGCCGCTCGCCGCGCAGATCGCGATGCTCGGTGTGGTGCACGTGATCACGTGTGCTGTGGTGTACCTGGGTGTCGGAGCGGGGGCGAAGCGCGTGCTCCGCGCCCGCCCGGCGGTAGCAACGATTGTGAGCCGGGTGTCGGGCGCGGTGATGATCGTGCTGGGTACGGTGCTGGTGATGGATCAGGTGTTCCTCTAGTCGGTAAAACTTTGTGCCACAAATTTTTTCGTGACTTCAGGGTCTTGCGCGTGCCGTAGTTGTCGCAGACCGATCGGTACCTTCAGGGTGTCAGAACTGCGCGGAACCGGACTTCGCCGTCGAGCAGACGCTGCCGAGCGAATGCGGCATCGTCAAGGAGATACGTCTCCGTGACTGCCGTGACTTCGCCGGTAGCTGCGATCTCGAGCGCCTCATAGAGATGCTCAGGATTGTTGTGCTGGCTGCCAACTACGCGAAGTCGCTTCACGACAAGTTCGCCGACGTTCAGGGTGAGAGGTTCGGCACCCATACCCATTACGACCAATCGTCCCTCTGGTCTCAGCGCCTCGATTGCGTCGCTTTGGGTACGCATGTCATTGCTGGTCGCGAGTACGACGTCGGCCCCGCCCACGCTCGCGAGTTCTGCAGCATCGGAGAAGAACTCGTCAGCGCCGAGGCGGTGAGCAATGTCCTCCTTATCGGCCGATCCGGAGATCGCGAACGTTTGGAATCCCATAGCTTTGGCGTACTGAATCGCCAGATGCCCGAGCCCGCCGATTCCGACTACGGCGATGCGATCACCAGGTTGTGGATCAGCTGCCCGAAGTCCTGCATAGGCGGTATACCCGGCACACAGAATCGGCGCTGCGTGCTCGAAGGGCAGCGTGTCAGGCAGCAAGACGGTGGACTCTGCATCCGCGAGCAGGAACTCAGCGTGGCCGCCGGCGCGATGAATGCTTGTTCCGATTCTGTTGGTGCAGTACAGCGGTCGCTGGCGCCGACACCATTCGCAACGACCACACGCGGACTGCCATAGTGTCACGCCCACGCGATCTCCGACTTGCCGGTTTGTCACACCGTCGCCGAGTTCCACGACCTCGCCTGCGACTTCGTGGCCCGGTGTCCCTACTGCTTGGCTGAGATCGTTGCGACACACGCTGCTCGCGCGACTGCGAATTCGTACCTGGCCCGCGCCTGGTACAGGCATGGGAAGATCCTGAATCAACCAGGACCGCTTTGGTCCAGTCACCACTACTGCTCTCATCGCCACGCCCGTCTCGTTGTCGATACCGAGTTCTTCCGCTGCGGACGTGATGACAGGACAGCCAGCATGATCTCGGCCAACGCGCCGGTTGCTTCGGCGCGGCTGAGTAAGTCGTGATGAGCGTCGCGGGCGAGAGCCTCAGCAGAACCGACCAGCGCGCTGAGCACACCTCGCCCCGGAGTGCCTTCGAGGTTGATGAACGGAGAGAAGACCTGGTGGTACTCCTCGATGAAACGATTGCGCGACTCCTGCAGGAAATCTTTCGTCTCCTCGTAGGCCAACAGCGCCGCGCAGATCTCCTCGTATTCCGGTCCGGTCGAAAGCGCACAGTCCATGTACCCCGCGGCCGCGATTCTGGTGGTCTCCTCGAGTGAATCGCCGCCACTGGCGAGAGCGGCACGCATGCGCTCGATCTGTTGCTCATCGAAGTAGCGGAACAGACCAGCCAGTAGTCCGGCGCGAGTACCGAAGTGATCATAGGCGATCGGTTTACTGACGCCGGCGCTCTCGGCGAGTCGCGCCAGTGTCAGCGAATCGGTTCCATCGCTCTTGATGATCTCGTATGCGACATCGAGAAGCTGCGCCCTGCGGGCATTCTTAGGAAGCCGTCGTCCCATTTTCCGGTCCTCCGTCTCGCCGTACCCCTGCATCCTGAATCTACCGAGCGTAACCGCGTAGTCGGATCGTGGATGATCCGCGCGATCAAGCCGGCTGACGTGTGACCCCCTCGGCTCGATCAGCAAGGAAGCCTCGAACCACGCGGGATTCTTCGTCGAATAGTTGCCAGTTCGCATCATGCGACTTAAGCTACCATCCGTAAGTTACGGATGGAAGGTTAGGCTCGTGAACAGAACCAGCAGCGAAGTGCACAAGCAAAGCGTCGACCATGAGTGCCGGCGGGCCCTGATCATCGGTGGAACCCACGGAGTCGGGCTGGCGATCGCCGAACAGCTGGTGGCCAGCGGCGCTCGAGTTGTCGTCACCGGCCGCAACGCCGACAACGTGCAATCTGCGGCAGGGGTACTCGGCCAGAGGGGTACGGCGATAGTCAGCGACGTCACGGACAGGGACCACATCGATGAGCTGGCGGATCACGTGGGTGAAATGTTCGGTTCCTTGGATGCACTGTTCATCAATGTCGGTGTCGCGGAATTTCAGCCGTACACCGAGGTGACCGAAGCGTCGTGGGATCGGCATTTCGATGTCAACGCGAAGGGCTCCTTCTTCGTCTCCCAGCGATTGATCCCGCTGGTCAAGCCCGGCGGCGGGGTCGTGTTCACCACCGTTACCGCAGGTAGTGCGTCACGTGGCATGGCTGTTTACGCCGCTACCAAGGCCGCCGTTCGAGCCTTCGCTCACACCATGGCCGCCGAGTTGGTCACGCAGAACATCCGGGTGAACACGATCGCACCAGGATTCGTCGATACGCCGACCCTCGGTATCGCCAGCGCCACGCCCGAAGAACGGGCTGCGATCCGTCAGATCGGTGATCAGGTCACCCCGATGAAGCGACACGGCACGCCCGACGAGATTGCTCGAGCCGCGCTTTTCCTCGCTTTCGATGCCACCTTCACCACCGGAACCGAGCTCCAAGTTGATGGCGGAGTATCAGGAATTGAAGTGCCGTAGACCGGGACGACTTCCTTCGCGATGAAGGTGCGAACCGGTCTCCCGACGCTCGTTACCCCCGTTGAACATCGTATGCTGCAAAGCTATTCCTTCTGGTATGCGTGACAGCGGATTGCCGGACTACAGCGCGTACTCGCGGAGGATGCCCTTGCTGATAATCGTCTTCTGGATCTCGCTGGTGCCCTCACCGATGAGCAGGAACGGCGCCTCACGCATGAGCCGCTCGATCTCGTACTCCTTGGAGTAGCCGTAGCCACCGTGGATGCGGAAACTCGCCTGTGTCACCTCGGAGCAGTATTCGCTCGTCAGGTATTTGGCCATGCCGGCCGCGACGTCGTTGCGCTCACCCGAATCCTTCAGGCGTGCAGAGTTGACCATCATCAGGTGCGCGGCCTCGACCTTGGTCGCCATCTCGGCGAGGGAGAACGCGATCGCCTGATGCTGTGCGATCGGCTTGCCGAACGTGGTGCGCTGTTGCGAATACCGTGCTGCGAGCTCGAATGCGCGGATCGCGACACCGCACGCGCGGGCGGAGACATTGACGCGACCGACCTCGACGCCGTCCATCATCTGGAAGAAGCCACGACCGGGAGCGCCGCCGAGGATGGTGTCGGCGGAGGCGTGATAGTCGTCGAAGACCAGTTCGGTCGTGTCGATGCCCTTGTAGCCCATCTTGTCGATCTTGCCGGGGATGGTCAGCCCGGGTGCCACCTCGCCGAAGCCGGCAGGCTTCTCGACGAGGAACGTGGTGAGGTTCTGGTGTGGCTTGTCGGCTCCCTCTTCGGTACGGACGAGCGCGGCGACGAGGGTGGAGCTACCGCCGTTGGTCAGCCACATCTTCTGGCCGTTGAGGACGTAGTTGCCGTCGGCATCGAGCTTGGCCTTCATGCGGATCGCAGCGACGTCGGAGCCGAGTTCGGGCTCGGACATCGAGAACGCCCCGCGCACCTCGCCGGTCGCCATGCGAGGCAGGAAGTGCTGCTTCTGCGCCTCGGTTCCGTGCTGGCGGATCATGTACGCGACGATGAAGTGCGTGTTGATGACGCCGGAGACGCTCATCCAGCCCCGCGCGAGTTCCTCGACGCACAGGGCGTAGGTGAGCAGTGACTCGCCGAGTCCGCCGTACTCCTCGGGGATCATCAGACCGAACAGACCCATCTCGCGCATCTGATCGACGATCGCCTGCGGGTAGGTGTCGGAGTGCTCGAGTTCCTGTGCGCTCGGGATGATCTCACGGTCGACGAAGCGTCGCACGTTGTCAAGGATCTCGGTCTGGAACTCTGTCAGGCCGATCGTCTGGGCGAGGCGGGTCATGCGTTGTCCTTCTGTTTGGTGCGGACAGAGCCGGCGGCGGCGAGTGCGTCGATCTCGTCGTCGGTGAGGCCGAGATGTTCGGCGAGGATCCCGGCGGTGTCGTCGCCGTTGGCGGGGGCGATGCGCACGGGAGGGTGCTCACCGTCGAACGACATCGGTGTGCTCGGTGCGAGATGCGTGCCGATGCGCGGCTGGTCGATCTTCTGGAACATCGGATTGTTCGTCACGCGTGGGTCGGTGGCGAGTTCGGCGAACGTGCGGTAGCGCTCGTGCAGGATGGAGGTGCCGTCGAGCGCTGCCTCTGCCTCGGCAACGGTGTGTTCACGGAACCATTTGGCGACCAAGCCGTTCAGCACCTCGCGGTGTTCGAAACGGACACCTTCGTCGCGGAAGTCGACGCCGAGCGCGGCCTCGAGAGCAGCTGCGGCCGAGGTGGTTCCGGTGAGCTCGGTCAGGTCGCGGAAGTGTCGCGGGGTCAGGGCGACGATCATGATGCGAGCGCCGTCTGAGGTGGTGAAGTCGGAGCCGTAGGTGCCGTAGACGGCGTTGCCGAAGCGGCCGCGTCCGGGAAGGCCGAGCTGCGCTTCGGCAAGATAGCCGAGGTTGCCTGCGGTGGCGAAGGCGACATCCTCGAGCGGCAGCACGATCTTGGTTCCGGCGCCGGTGATCTCGCGTCGGTAGACAGCCGACGCGACCGAGAGTGCCGCGTAGAGGCCGCAAGAGACGTCCCATGCGGGGAGTACGTGGTTGACGGGGCCATCGAGATTCTCGGGTCCGGTCACCTGTGGGAATCCGGCGGCGGCGTTGACGGTGTAGTCGACGGCGCCGGTGCCGTCGGCCCGTCCGAGGACCTGGACGTGGATCAGATCGGGCCGGATCGCGGCGAGTTCGTCGTAGTCGAGCCAGTCGCGTCCGGCCGCGTTGGTGACGAGTACACCGGCGTCGATGATGAGATCTCGAATGATATTGCGTGCCTGAGTGTCACGGAAGTCGGCGGCGAATGATCGTTTGCCTTTGTTCAGGCCGGCCCAGTAGATGGACTCGTCGTCTTCGGTCAGGGGCCATCGGTGGTAGTCGGCTGCTCCGCCGATCGGGTCTACGCGGATGACGTCGGCGCCGAGGTGCGCCAGCGTCATGCCGCACAGGGGCGCGGCGACGAAACTCGACACTTCGACTACGCGCACACCCGCAAGTGGGGCGGTGGACGAGGGCAACTGGTCTGTGGAGGCGGTGGAGTTCATGGCGTCACTGTCCTCGTCCGTCACGTGTGTTCGGGCACGCGTGACCCGAATCGGTTCCCAGCCAGCATGCAACAGGTTTCCGGGGTAGACCAGCGCCGATCGGCTATCGGTCGGTTAGCGCAGATCAATATCCCGCCTCGGTTGTGACGGGTCATAGGTTCTGATGATCGTTCGGATCGCGTAGAACTCTTTGTGTTCGGTGAGCTCCGTCACGTTGAATGAAGTCCAACGTCAGGCGTGATAATCCGCACTCGGCATCATCGCTCAGCCGCTTGCTCGCGAGTTCGGCATGGACGCCTCGCAGATCGGCCTGGTCGGCTCGCTGTTCTTCGTGACCTTCACGGTCGGCGGCTTCCTCGCCAGACCGCTCGAGAAGAAGCTGACCCTCGAGTGGGCGCTGCTCGCGCTCGCACCGATCCTGGCCTTCATCACCGTCGAGTACGGCTAGCGGATGGCCATCGTTGCGCTGTCAGTTCTCGGCCTCGTGTGGATCGTCTTCTGGGTTCCCTCTTCAAGGAAGGCCCCTACACCACCAAAACGGTCAAGAGCGCCGATACCGCGGTGGCGTCCGTGCCGACCGAACCGTCCGTGCGGTGGCGCAAGATCTTCCTCACTCGCACCTTCGTGACCTGCGTAATTCTGATTGTGGTCGTCTACGGGCTCACCACCGTAGTGCTCACCTGATTGCCGTCCTACTTCGAAGTGGGCCTCGGCTACAGCGCTCTGCAGGCCGGTTCGATGTTCGCCCTGCCGTCCATCGTCGTGCTCTTCCTGATGATCTCGTCGGGCACCGTCACCGGCCGCATGCGTGGATGCGGCCATACCTCCCGCGTGGTCCGCATCATTGTTCCCGCCGTCGGTGTGCTCATCTGCGGCACGATTCTGGTCTTCCTGCCGTCGATCGGCACCCCGGCCCTCGCGGTTGCGGTCGTCTCCATCGGCTACGGCTTCGGTGCCATCGCCGCGGTGCTTGTGCTGGTGTTCGCCAATCCCGAACGCGACCGCAAGATCATCCGGGGCGAGGTGCTGGCGAAGTCGGCATAGTCGCAGTTTGCCGGTGTCCATTCCACCGGATTGCAGACCAGACCGATTTGTTCGCTGTCACAAAAGGACCGATCCACATGCGCGATGCCGTGATCGTGGATGCCGTCCGTACTCCATCGGATGCCTGGGCAACTGCGCCGATTTTCACATCGCCTACTACGGCGCATTGCGTGCCGGTGCCACGTTGACCCTCGTCAATCCGCTTCAGCCAGGGCGGGGTCTGCGACGCCAGATCGAGGAGACGGGAGCTGTCGCTGCCGTCACGGCACCCGCGCTGCTGGCGCGTCACTCCATCGAGTTCGAGCCCGCGCAGGTGCGCGGCGACGACGTCGCGCATATCGCGTACACCGGTGGTACCACCGGGGTGTCGAAGGGCGTGCGTGTGCTGCATCGCAATGTTGTCGGCAATGTGACGCAGCTGTGCGGATGGCGTGCCGGACACCAGACCGTAGTGAAGGGCACCGATCTGCGCGCCGCGTATTTCATGGAATCATAGTTCCGCGCGCGAAGGAGGCAGCCACACCCCGTCGACGGGATGTGGCTGCCCCTGTGTGAAGCGGTTACGGCGAGCGCTGGGCCTGTTTGACGAGTCCGCCGCCGATGATCAGGCGCTGGATCTCGCTGGTGCCCTCGTACAGCCGCAGCAGCCGCACGTCGCGGTAGATGCGCTCGACCGGAACCTCACGCATGTAACCGGTACCGCCGTGGATCTGCACCGCGAGATCGGCGACCTTGCCGACCATCTCGGTGCAGTACAACTTCGCGACCGACGGAGCGATTCGGCGGTCGGTTTCCTCGACCCACGCGCGCGCGGCGTCGCGCACCAGGGCGCGGCCGGCCATGACACCGGTCTGCTGGTCGGCGAGCATCGCCTGCACGAGCTGGAAGTTGCCGATCGGGTTGCCGCCCTGCGTGGCGGTGGCGGCGTATTCGACGGACTCGTCGAGGGCCCGTTGTGCCTGGCCGACCGACAGCGCGGCGATGTGCACGCGACCGCGCGCGAGGGAGACCATCGCAGCCTTGTATCCGACGTCTTCGCTGCCGCCGACGAGCGCGGAGTTCGGCACGCGGACATCGTCCAAATGCACATCCGCGGTCCAGGCGCCTTCCTGGCCCATCTTGGCGTCCTTGTTTCCGACCTGCACGCCGTCGGTGTCGGCGGGGACGAGGAACACCGCGATGCCGGTTCCGTTCTCGTCGGCCGGGCGGGTGCGGGCGAACACGATGAACAGATCGGCGAGCGGCGCGTTGGTGATGAAGCGCTTCGCGCCGGTGATGATCCAGTCGTCGCCGTCGCGGATGGCCTTGGTGCGCAGGCCCGACGGGTTGGAGCCGGCGCCGGGCTCGGTGAGTGCGAATGAGGCGACGACGTCGCCCGAGGCGATACCTTCGAGCCACTGCTTTTTCTGCTCGTCCGTCCCGAAATTGACGATGACCTGGCCGGCAATACCGTTGTTGGTGCCGAACATCGACCGCAATGCCAGAGTGGTGTAGCCGAGTTCCATTGCGAGTTCGGCGTCCTGCTGGAGGTTCAGGCCGAGACCGCCCCACGCCTGCGGGACGGCGTAGCCGAACAGACCCATGTTCTTGGCAGCCTGACGGATGTCGTCGGGAATCGCGTTGGTGTCGGCGATCTCCTGCTCGCGGGGGAGCACGACGTTGCGCACGAACGCGCGGGTCTGGGCGAGGATCTCGCGGAAGTCGTCTTCGTCGACCTCGGGGGTCGGAGTCGCAAGTGTCATGGCTACCACTTTCGAGGCACACTCGGACCCTGTCCAATACGAATGGCGCCATTCCCGTATAGGCAGTCTCGATGGATTCGGGAAGGTATTTCGTGCGGTCACGCGGATATATTCGGGGGCATCGACCCGTTCCGGGGACAACTCAGTTCCCCTCGAAAGGATTCCAGATGTCGCTTTTGGAGAACCGTACCGCCGTGATCACAGGTGGCGCCCAGGGTATCGGCTTCGCGATCGCCCAGAACTTCGTCGATGCCGGTGCTCGCGTCGTCATCGGCGACCTCGACCTCGACGCCGCTACCGCAGCAGCGGAGAAACTCGGCGGTCGAGACGTCGCGCGTGCGGTGAAGGCGGACGTCGTCGAATCCGCAGACTGGAACACCCTCCTTGCAGAGGCGGTCGACGGCTTCGGTTCTCTCGACGTCGTGGTCAACAACGCCGGTATCACCCGCGACGCGACGATGCGCACGATGACCGAGGAAGATTTCGATCTCGTCATCTCGGTGCATCTCAAGGGCACGTGGCACGGCACCCGTAAGGCTGCCGCGATCATGCGTGATGCCAAGCGCGGCGCGATCGTCAACATCTCGTCGCTGTCCGGCAAGGTGGGCATGGTCGGCCAGACCAACTACTCCGCCGCGAAGGCCGGCATCGTCGGTCTCACCAAAGCCGCCGCGAAGGAAATGGCGCACCACGGTGTGCGTGTCAACGCCATCGCGCCCGGCCTGATCCGTTCGGCGATGACCGAGGCCATGCCGCAGAAAGCGTGGGACCAGAAGATGGCGGAGATCCCGATGGGCCGTCCGGGCGAGGTCGACGAAATCGCTTCGGTGGCACTGTTCCTCGCCTCCGACATGTCGTCCTATATGACAGGCACGGTTCTCGAGGTCACCGGCGGCCGCTTCATGTGACGGTTCCCGCCACTCTCATTCCAGAAAGGTCATCATGCGCGAAGTTGTCATCTGCGAGCCGGTCCGTACCCCCATCGGCCGCTACGGCGGGATGTTCCAGTCCCTGACCGCGGTCGATCTCGGTGTCACGGCTCTGAAGGGTCTGCTCGAGCGGACGGGTGTGTCTCCCGACGAGGTCGGCGACGTCATCCTCGGCCACTGCAACGCCAACAGTGAGGCCCCGGCCATCGGTCGTGTCGTCGCTCTCGACGCGGGTCTTCCGGTCAGCGTGCCCGGCATGCACATCGACCGTCGCTGCGGCTCCGGACTGCAGGCTGTGATCCAGGCCGCGCTTCAGGTCGGCACCGGTGACAACGAGCTGGTCGTGGCCGGTGGCGCCGAGTCGATGAGCAACGCGGCGTTCTACTCGACGGACATCCGCTGGGGCGGTGCACGCACCGGTGTGCAGATGCACGACGGTCTCGTCCGGGCGCGCTCGACCGCGGGCGGCAAGCACTACCCCGTCCCCGGCGGCATGATCGAGACCGCCGAGAACCTGCGCGCCGAGTACGGCATCACCCGTCAGGAGCAGGATGAGCTCGCCGCGGAGTCGCACCGCCGCGCGGTGGCCGCTCAGCAGGCCGGCATCCTCGCCGAGGAGATCATCCCGGTCACCGTGCCCTCGCGTAAGGGCGACCAGATCATCGACACCGACGAGCATCCCCGAGCCGACACCACCGTCGAGACTCTCTCGGCGCTGCGTCCGATCATGGGCAAGCAGGATCCGGACGCCACCGTCACTGCCGGCAACGCCAGCGGGCAGAACGATGCCGCGTCGATGGCGATCGTGACAACCCCGGAGAAGGCTGCGGAGCTGGGCCTGACCCCGCTCGTGCGTCTGGTGTGCTGGGGTGTGGCCGGTGTCGCGCCCAAGGTCATGGGTATCGGCCCCGTTCCCGCCACGGAGATCGCTCTTGCCAAGGCCGGTATCGGCCTCGCCGACGTCGACGTCATCGAACTCAACGAGGCGTTCGCGGCGCAGGCGTTGGCAGTGACCCGCGAGTGGAAGTTCGGTGCCGCAGACTTCGAGCGCACCAACATCCACGGCTCCGGAATTTCGCTCGGACATCCGGTCGGCGCGACCGGCGGCCGCATGCTCGCGACACTCGCCCGCGAACTACACCGTCGTGAGGGCCGCTACGGACTCGAGACCATGTGCATCGGCGGCGGCCAGGGCCTCGCGGCGCTGTTCGAACGCGTGTCCTGATCCGACTGCGCACTGAGTGGCGCCGACGACGGTCGGCGGGCGTCTGCCCGCCGACCGTTCCATGTTTCCGCTGGTCGGACACCCCCGTTGAAGCCAGAACTGATATGTGTTCTACTTTTTATCCAGAGTGGCGTACGGCACATTTCGGACAGGGGTGTGAGCGGCGCCGTCGCAGGACTGATCGGAAGGAACCGTCCCATGTCTCTGAATCTGGCCGACCTCACCGAAGCCGTGGTCGACGCGATTCCCGATCGCACAGCCCTCGTCTGCGGCGAGCGATCACACACCTACGCGCAGTACGACGCCGCCGCCAACCGGATCGGGCATCACCTCGCCGCCGCAGGTGTCGAACCTGGAAACCATGTCGGGCTGCACATGCGGAACAGCCTCGAATACCTCGACACTATGCTCGGCGCCCTGAAAGTCAGGGCCGTTCCGATCAATATCAACTTCCGCTACGTAGGTGCCGAACTCGAGTACCTCTACAACAATGCCGAACTCGTCGCGCTCATCGTGGACGCAGACCTGACCGACGTCGTCGCCGAGGTCCTGCCCAAGTGCCCGAATCTGCGTCACATCGTGGTCGTCGGCGATGCCCCCACACCGGCGCTCGACGACGCGGCTGCGCGTGCCGAGATCACCGTCGTGCGGTACGACGACGCCGTCGCGGGCGCGTCAGACAAGCGGGACTTCCCGCCGCGCAGCAACGACGACCTCTACATCATCTACACGGGCGGCACCACCGGCATGCCCAAGGGCGTGATGTGGCGACACGAGGATTTCTACTTCGCAGCGCTCGGCGGTGGCAACGCGTACGGCGACCCGCACGACAGCCCCGAGTCGCTCGCCGCCGCGGCTGCGGCCAATGAACACCCGTTGACGTATGTCGTCACCGCTCCGCTCATGCACGGTGCTGCCATGTACGCCGTGTTCATGGGGCTGTTCATGGGCTTCCCGCAGGTGATCATGCGGAACTTCGAACCCGCGGAGGCGCTCCGCCAGATCGACGAGCACAAGGCCGCCGTGCTCATGGTCGTCGGAGATGCGATCAGCCGGCCCATCGCCGATGTCCTCGCGGAGCGTCGCGACGAGTTCGACCTCAGCTCGCTGATCGTCATCGGTTCGGGGGGTGCGTTGTGGTCGGTCAGTGTGCGCAACCGCTTGAAGGAACTGCTCCCCAACGTCATGTTGCTCAACTCCTTCGGCTCGTCCGAATCGGGAGCCAATGGCGCTCTCACTCCCGGCGAGGACGGGAAGCAGCGCCTCCCGGCCTCCCCGAAGGTGCGCGTCGTCGACACCGACTACACGACGATCGAGCCGGGGTCCGACGTCATCGGCTACCTTGCGCGGGTCGGTCACGTACCGGTCGGCTACTACAACGACCCCGAGAAGACCGCTGCCACCTTCCCCGTCGTGGACGGAACGCGAATGTCTCTGCTCGGTGACCTCGCCACGGTGGAGGCCGACGGCTCGATCGTCGTGCTCGGACGAGGCTCGGCCTGTATCAACAGCGGCGGCGAGAAGATCTACGCCGAAGAGGTCGAAGAAGCCGTCAAGGGGCACCCCGCTGTGGAGGATGCGCTCGTCACCGGCGTGCCGGATCCACGTCTGGGGGAGACGGTCTCCGTGGTCGTGCAGTTGCGCGCAGGTGCACCGGAGCCGACGCAAGAGGAACTCGCCGAGCACTGCCGGACCGTCATCGCCGGGTACAAGGTGCCCCGGCACGTGGTAGTCGTCCCGGAGATCCTGCGCTCCCCCGCGGGCAAAGCCGACTACCGCTGGGCGAAATCGACACTCGAGCAGTCGGTCGGCGCGACCGCCTGACCAGGAATCGAATCGTCGTCCGGGGGCCTCGGTATGTGCAGGGAAGCGCACACACCGAGGCCCCCGGATCCACGACACACGCTGCGCCGGTGTCGAGAGGATGCTGCGACGGATCACCCGTTCGACAGTCGGTAGAACCGGAAGAAACTGAAGTCCTCGATCGGGAGGACGTCCATCCGGGTGAAGCCCGCCTCCTGCGCGTACTTCCGCAGAGTTGCGGGGCGCATGACAGTGCCCGTCCCCACGCTCGGCTGATGACTCATCCCGTCGGGGAGGCAGACCGTCAGACTGTATCCGTACATGAGCCGTTCGACGTCGTCGCCCGGCGCGGTGAACTCCTCCCCGACGGCCTCATCCATCACGACCACCGCGCCACCCGGCACGAGTGCGCGACGTGCTGCCGCGAGCACCTGTACCGGCTGCGGCATGTCGTGGATGCACTCGAATGCGAACACCATTCGGAAAGACGACTCGGGCAGGCCGGATGCGTCCGCTTCGGTGATCGTGATCCTTTGTGCTACATCGGGTTCAGACGACACATTCGAGCGAGCGAGTTCGACCGTGTCGGTGTCGATGTCGAATCCGTGCAACGTAGCGTTCGGATAAGCCCGAGCAAGGGCGATAGTGGACCATCCACCGCCGCAACCGATATCGGCGATCGCAGCGCCCGGGGTCTGGAGCAGTCCGTCGACCTCCGGCACCGATTGCAGGGCCCCGGGCAGCGCCAACTCGAACCACGGGCGGTTCACGTCGGACTGCGACTCGCGTGCATCTCTACCGTAGCGCGCCCAACCGACGCCACCGCCCGTGCGGTACGCCTCGAGCAGGGCTGGGATCTGCATGGCGCCGCTGGTGAGGAGGCGCGGCAGCGGAGTCAGATACGCCAGACTGCGCTCATCGGTGAGTACTTCCGCTCCGGCGGGCGACAGTGTGAAATGCGGGGGTTCGTCGTGGTCGACGCAGAGCAGCCCGGTTACTGCCTGCTGTTCGAGCCACTCGCGCGCATACCGCGGGTGGGTTCCGGTGCGGGCGGCGAGTTCGTCGGCCGTGGCCGGGCCGTCGGACGCGAGACTGCGGTACCAGCCGAGTCGGTCGCCGAGAAAGATGGCGAACACGTCGATCGCGCCGAGGGCGGCGTCGATGATGCGCTGTGCGTAGGTGTCGATCGCGTCAATGTCGGCGACAGGAGGAGACGATTGTTCAGGGGTGGATGTGGACATGATTGTCATCTCGGTCCAGGAGAGGGAATGGTACCTACCATCGTGATCCCCGACCCGGCCGGTGTCACCGATCGTTCGTCGTTCGAATCATCTCAGGGCTGATCGGTCGAAGACTTCACGAGGTCGACGAATGCGCGACCGGCCTTCGACAGCGTCGCGGGGTCGTACGCAAGGGCAACCGTGCGGGTGAAGGTTGGCTCGCACGGTCGCACCACGGCGATGTCGCGGACCGATTCCGCGATCGAACGCTCCAGCAGCGACCCGCCGAGCCCTGCCAACACCATCGGGGGTCGTGCTTCCCGGTGATCGGTGACCGCGGCGATGCGCGGCGCGGCATCGTTCCGGTTCATCTCGCGGTCCATCGCGTCGCTCAGGATGCCACCTCCGCGCGGCACAAACACCATGGGGATCGGGGGCAGCGAGGACAGGGCTACCGGTCCGGGTGGGAGTTCGGTTCCCGGCGGATACGCAAGCCAGTATTCCTGCTCGTCCAGTTCGATCACCTCGAGTCCGAAGCCGTTCTCGAGCGGTAGGTGCGCGACCACGAACTCGCAGTGCCCGTCGCGGATCACCGATGCAGAGTCACCCTCGTTGCGGAGATCGCCGAAGCGCACCGTCGCTTTGGGGTGGGTGCGCCGGAACCGAGCCACCAGATCGATGATCGGGCCGGTGGCGAGGGCGGGGAACACCATCAGGTCGAGACGGCCGGTGACCTCGGCGGAATGCGAGGTCAACAGCTCCTCCACCCCCGCGACGTCACGCAGAATCTGGCGGCTCGGTCCGATGAGGGTGTGTCCGGCAGCGGTGAGAACCATGCCGCGGCCGATGCGGTGGAACAGCTGCACGCTCAGCTCGCGTTCCAGGCTGCGCAGCGCCTGTGACACCGTCGGCTGCGCGACTCCGAGCGCGGCGGCTGCGCCGTTGATGCCATCGTTCTCGACGACCGCAAGGAAGTATTCGATCTGGCGGAATTCCATCGTCTACGCTCCCGGTTTCGTGCCGGTTGCGGCCGCGATGAAGGCAGCCGCTGCCGGTGACGGTTCCCCGGCTCGCAGGACGAGTCCGACGGGACGGTGCAGCGGCGGGTCGAGCCGCAGGACGGTGGCGCCGGGTATCTGCTTCTCGGCGACCTGCCGGGGCATCACGGTTGCTCCGGTACCACGCATCACGAACTCCCAGATGGCGGTGGGGTGAGCGCAGTCGACGACGACGTTGTCGAAGCCCAGCAGCTCCCCGGATTTCGCAGCGTCGGCGGGTGATCCCAGGTCGATGACCAGGGGAACCGTGCGGACGACCTCGCGCGGGACCGGGTCGGGAAGCTCGGCCGCGAGGTCGGGATGCAGGGCGAGGACCATCTCCTGTTCGAGGAGGGGAACGGTGATCATGCCGGCATGCTCGGCCGACAGGTCGGTCAGTCCGATCTCGGCCTCGCCGCGTCGGAGTGCGGAGTGCACACCGGCCGGGCCGTCGGAGTCGGAGATCGCCACCATGACGCCGGGATGACGGTCCCGGAACCGTCGGACGAGTTCGACGACGGGATGGATGGAGAACGCGGAGTAGGTCACGATCTGGATGCGACCGGTTTCGAGCTCGCGGACCGCGGCGACCTTGCTCTTCGCGCGTTCGACGTCGGCGAGAATACGACGTGCCGCGACTTCGAGGGTGCGGCCGTCCTCGGTCAAGGTGAGGCGCCGGCCGGTCCGGTCGAAGAGGGTGGTGCCCAACCGGCGCTCGAAGTTCCGAATGGCCTGCGACAGTGATGGCTGTGAAATATACAGAGCCTGGGATGCTTTCGTGATTCCACCGTGGTCGATGACGGCCACGAAGTAAGTCACGAGATGCAGGTCCACGCGTTCATCCTAGGTGGCCGAGCGCTCGACGGCGCCACTTGGGGCTCGGCACTCACGAGTGCTCATCGGGCTGCCACCGTCTCGAGCTTCGGCTGCAGCTGATCGGCGACCCACGGCACCGCCAGCACCGTCGGCGAACGTAGGGCCATGGCGACCGTCATGTCCGTCACCCAGGTGCGTCCGTCGACGACGGCCGACACCGCCGAGAAGGTAGGCGACCCGAGGAGCTGAGAGCTCGCCTCGTCCGATCCGGCCGCGACGATCACGAGATCCGCGTCGAGCACCCCGTAATTCTCCTCGGAGACCACCGCAGTCCCCGGATTCTGGACGTTGTCTTCGAGCGCAAGTACCTCCGGGGAGATCTCCATGCCGTAGCGGGCGAAGAACTGGGACATCGGGTCGCCCGCATTGTTGATCACATTGACCAGTCCCGGTGCCGGAGCAGCGAGGAACAGCCAGGTCTTCCCGTCCAGGCCGTCCGGAGCGCCGGAGGCGGATTCGACGGATGCAACGAGTTCGTCGCCCGCCTCTTCTTCGCCGAGGATCGTTGCGACGTCTTGGGTGACGGTCTGCCAGGAATCGCCGAACGCGGTCTCGTGGAACGGGATCACGGGGACCACGTCACCGAGTTCGTCGTAGATCGCCTCCGCGTTGCCGGCCTCCTGCGCGAGCACAAGGTCGGGGTCGAGCGCGAGGATTTGCTCGTAGTCGTATCCGCCGACCTGATCCATCTGCAGCAGCGTGGTCGATGCCGGATCCAGCAGGCCCTCCTGCCACGGTGAGATTCCGCTGGCGCTGACGGGGCTGGCGGCCGCTCCCACCAGCGTGCCTCCCAACGCCAGTGCAGCGTCGGTCGCGGTGACCCCCAACGCGACGATCCTCTGGGGCTCGGACTCGACAACCGTCTCACCGAACGCGTGTGTCACGGTGATGGATTCGGTGACGGTACCCGCCTCCTCGTTTTCCCCGGATTCTTGCGAGCATCCCACAAGAAGTGCTGCTGTTCCGATGAGACCGACCATGCCGGTGATTCGCCGTTTCATACGTTTCTCCTGAATTCGCACTGCACGAGGCCGATAGCGCGTGTACGCCATCGGAAAATGTGGATCAATCATTCCCTGGTCGGTTCACGCTCGCTTCACGCCGGATCCGCGAGCGCGGAGAGCATCTGCGCGACTTCTTCTTCGCTCAGGTTCTCCACGGCATCGGTAAGTAACACAGTGAGGCGGTCGGCGATCCCGCTCGGCGTCGCCGGCGACGCCATGACATCCGCCAACGTGACCGTCACCGGATAGGTCTCGGAGAGTCGTGCCGCGGCAGTCGTTGCCGTCACCGAGTCGCCGCCGAATGCGAACAGGTCGTCGTGAGCACCGAGACGTTCGAGACCCAGTGCTTCCGCGACGGTCTCTGCGATGGTGCTCTCGAGGCCGCTTCGGGGTGCCACGAACTCCGTTCCCGTCTCCGGGCGCTCCGCGCGAGCGAGAGTGACCGGTCCGGTGGTGGATGCCGTCGGCATGTGGTTCGACCGCCCGATTCGATGCCGCTGCCGCTCGAACGGGTACGTGGGTAGCGGCACCCGACGTCCGGAACCCGCGAAGCTCGGGTGATCCGGTTGCGCGCCCGCGCACCACAGACGTCCAGCAAGGTCTGCGCCGGCCGTGCCTGCAGGCCACGTCGACTCGGGTCTGCCGATCGTTGCCACGACATCGGTATCGACACCGCATGACCTGACGAGGGAACCGAGAGCGGTTCCCGGCCCGACTTCCACCCACACGGCATCCGGATGGGCTCGGTCGACCACCCCGACCGAGTCCGCGAACCGCACCGGGGTCCGCAGTTGGGAGCTCCAGGTGCCGGCGTCCATCGCGGTGGCCGTGTCGAGCATCGTGGCAGTCGACGTACGGATCATCGGGAACCGTGGTGCGCGCAATCCGAGGGTCCGGATCACGTCGTCGAACGGGCTCACCACCTCGTCGACCAGCGGCGAGTGGAAGGCCCGGTCTGTCGGGAGCAGCGTGACGCTCCGGTTGTCGTCCCGCAGACGCTCGACGACCGTCGCGATGTCGCTCGGCGTTCCGCTCACCACCACCTGACGTGGACCGTTGACTGCGGCGACGCACGCGCCGGTCTCGGAGAGCGCGGATCGGACGGCGTCCTCGGGGCACCGGACGACGGCTGTAGCCCCCGACGTGGTCGAGGCCATGAGCCTGCCGCGTGCGGCGACGGCGGTGACCGCGTCGTCGAGCTCGAAGATCCCCGCCGTCACGGCAGCTGCGAATTCGCCGATCGAGTGCCCGAGCAGCACCGTCGGGGTGATGCCCAGATCCCGCAGTGCCATGACGGTGGCGTACTCGACGGTGAACAGTGCGGGCTGGGTCAGGTTCGTGCGCGCAAGTTGTCGGGTGAGATCGCCCGTTTTGTCAGCGTCGTCGCTGTCGGTTGTGTCGACGGTGAGGAACTGCCGCAGGTCGATGCCGATCAGCGGTGCGAACTTCTCGGCGCAGCGATCGACCGCGGCGGCGTATGCGGGGACGTCCCGATACAGTTCCGAGCCCATTCCCGGGAACTGGCTGCCCTGCCCCGGGAAGACGAAGACCACGTCTTCACCTCCTGCCGCGCGCACTGCCGGTCTCGACAACGACGCCCGCACGGAATCGGCTGCTTGTGCACCGGCTGAGACGATCACGTGACGTCGGAAAGCGAGTTCGGCCCTGCCGAGCTTCAGCGTGGTGGCGGCGTCCGCGAGGTCGATGTGGGTTCCGTCGAACGCGTCTGCGAGCCGATTCGTGAGCGTGTTCAACGCGGTCGGCGTCGCAGCGGACAACGGCAGCGCACACTGTTCCGGGGCGGCCCTTCGACGACTGGGGGGAGTGGCGGGGGGTTCCTCGACGACGACGTGCGCGTTCGTGCCACCGATACTGAACGCGCTGATGCCGGCACGCCGGGGGCGTCCGGGCGTGCGTGGCCAGGAAGTAGCGGTGTCGTTGACCCGGCACACCGACGACTCGAAGTCGATCGCCGGATCCGCTTCACGGAAATCGGGGACCGGTGGGAGTGTCTCGTGCTTCAGCGCGAGCAGTACCTTGATCAGGGCGCTGACTCCCGCAGCGGTGTCGGTGTGGCCGATCACCGGTTTGAGTGCACCGAGCAGGCAGGATGCCGGTGCTGCGCCGCCGAGTGCTTCCTCGAGTGCCTCCACCTCGATGGCGTCCCCGACCCTGGTCGCCGTCCCGTGCGTTTCGACATACGAGATGGTGCTCGGGTCGACCTCTCCCACCGCGAGCGCCTCGGCGATCACTGCGGCCTGTCCTCGGGGGCTGGGTGCGGTGAACCCGACCTTGTCGGCGCCGTCGTTGTTGACGGCGCTGCCCTTGATCACCGCATGGATCGTATCGCCGTCCTCGCGCGCGTCGGTATACCGTTTGAGCAGCACCGCTGCCACAGCATCTCCGGTCACCGTGCCTTGCGCGTCGGCAGAGAACGGGCGGCACCGCCCGTCCGGAGAGACGATCCCGCCGGGCTGGTACCAGTACCCCCCGTGCTCCGGGAAGAACACTGTGGCGCCCCCTGCGAGAGCGAGGTCGCACTCGCCACTCACGAGGCTCTGCACGCCGAGATGCACCGCGACGAGGGACGTCGCGCATCCGGAGAGCACCGTCAGTGCAGGTCCGGTAAGCCCGAGACGGTAGGCGACGCGAGGAGCGATGAAGTCTCGCTCGTTGCCGACGACCCGGGCGAAATGCAGTGCCGGATCCGTGGGGTCGAGCGCCGGGATCACCTCCGAATGCAGATAGGTGTCCGGGCCCCCTCCCGCGAAAACACCTGCTGCACCGTCGAAACGGTGAGGATCGTAGCCTGCGTGCTCGAAGGTCTCCCACGCTGTTTCGAGGAAGAGGCGTTGTTGTGGATCGCACGCGGCGGCATCGCGAGCCGAGAATCCGAAGAATTGGGCGTCGAACAGGTCGGGATCCGGCAGGGACGGGCGCCGTCGTACCAGTGCCGGGTCGGACAGCCGATCCGCGGGAATGCCGGCGGCGAGTAATTCGTCATCCGTCGCGATGTGGTGCAGTTCCTCGCCTGCGAGTAGTGCGGGCCACAATGATTCGGCAGTCAGTCCGCCGGGGAACCGCCCGGCGAATCCGATCACCGCGATGTCGGTATCTGTGGTATCGGTATCTGCGATGTCGGAATCGGGGAGTGCAGAGGTGTCGTCGGGGAGGGAGTCAGGAGCGTGCATGATGTCCTTTCACGGGGTGAGCCCCTGCCGGCGGCACGGTCGTGAGGCGGGCCGCTTCGAGAGCCAGTTCCGCGACGGTGTCGATGTGGGGTGTGCGGGTACGCAGCAGTGCACCCAGTTTCTCGATCGTTCCGCTACCGAGCACGTCCCTGCGCCGCACGTCGGTTCCGGGAAGCGCGGTGGCGATCTCGGTAGCGACGGTGCCCGCACGTTCGAGGCCGACACCGAGATCGGTGATGACGTCGTCGATACCGAGGGGGAAGAATCCGGTGACCGATTCGATGCACTCGACGAGAACGGTATCGAGGGCAGTGACAGGACGGACGCACGGCCGCCAGACCGCATGTGCGGTGGCCGACGATGCCGGCCGGTCCCACAGGGCCGCCCCGTCGAGGGTACGTCGGGCGGTGTCGACCAGCTCGTCCACCAGGGTCCGGGCGTCGTCGTGACCGAATAGGTCGTCGACGGTGTCGACGTCGAGCCGCACACCACCGTCGTCATCGAACAGGCGTACGTCCATATAGATCTGTGCCGTCTGCGATGACGTGTAGCGCGGCCCTCCCAGGCCCGGGGCGGCCGGCAGCGGGAGACCGAGTGTGCTGGTGAAGACCACGGGCAGCAGCGCGCGTCCACCGGCACCGTGCATCTTCGCCAGCTCGGCAACGAGTTCCGGCCCTGCTCCGGGGTGATTCGCGACGGAGCGCCACAGAGTGTGTTGCAATGTACCCGCGCGGTCGTGGAATGACCCTGCCGACCAGTCGATTCCGACGGGGACGAACGTCGAGAACGGACCCATCACCCGATGCAGGTCGGGGTACAGCGGAACGCGCCTCGTGCACGGAACCGTGATGGTGAATCGGTTTCCACAGGTTCGGGCCGCCAAGACCTCCGACAGGATCGCTCCCCAGAGCGCGGTCGGGGTCAGTCTGTGGCGGCGCGCCGTGGTTTTCATCGCCTCCCACATGGTCGCGTCGATGTGCCGACTGCGGGTGTGGAACCGGGGTGGTCCCACGTCCGACGGTCGTGTGCGGAGCGGAAAGCGCGGGGGTGGAGGAAGCGTCGGCAGTTCATCCGCCCAGAACGCGACCGCCTTCGCGCGGTCCGTCTTCCATCGCTCGTCGAGCGCGTGACTCGTCTCCAGGACGCCGGGAGTGGGTGCGGGAATCTCCTCGGTAGCATCGATGTCCTCGGGAGCATCGTGGGCCCGGACGATCGCGCGCTGGAGCAGGAGCACACTCTGGAGATCCAGTGTCAGTCCGTCGACGTCGAGGCACATCAAGGATTCGGTCTCGCGGAACTGGATGAGAGTGATGCCGAACGGGGGCGCTGCATCTGCCGGGCGGACGAGGTGGGAGAACTCGCGGCGCACTTCGTCGACCACCTGTGCGACGTCGTCTGCCGGAAGATCTCGGGTATCGACGACCCGAAGGGGAACCGATCCCGGATCGGCGGTGATGTGCTGGGTTCCGCGGCGGGTGTCGATCACCAGCCGCAACGCGTCGTGTCGGGTGATCACCAGTGCCAGCGCCCTACGCAGTCGATCGGCGTCGAAATGTCCGTCGAACTCAGCATAGGTGTGCGTGCTGACGCCCCCGAGCTCGAAGGACGCGTCACGACCGGCCAGCAGTGCTCGCTGCACGGCCGTCAACGGGCGGGATGCTGTTGTATCCGTGGTCATCTGTGTCCTTCCTCGGATGTTCCGGCCGAGGCGAGCCGGCCGCGCAGCTCGGTGTCGTCGAGATCGTCGATCTCGAGCCACACCGACGCGACCGTGTCGAGGAGTGCGGCGTCGCCGCAGCGATCGGTAGCGAGACGTGCGAGTGCCGCGATTCTGGGATGTGTGAACATGTCCCGCAACGAAATATCGACGCCGGGAAGTTCGGCCCGGATGCGTGCCGAGAGCCGGGCGGCGACGAGCGAGTCGCCGCCGAGCCGGAAGAAGTCGGCGTCGCGTCCGGCAGGTTCCGGAAGCGAGAGCGCCCGTGTCCACTGCCGCGCCAGCGCCGTCTCGAGCTGGCCACGAGCCGGCTCCGATTGTTCGTCCGTCGCGATCTCGGGCGTTGCCAGGGCAGACCTGTCGAGCTTTCCGTTCGCGTTGAGTGGCAGCGCGTCCAGTTCGATCACCACCGAGGGGATCATGTGGGACGGGCACCGACCCCGCACCGCATCGAGGATCTCCTCGGAATCGACACTGAAACCGGGCTGAGCCACGACGTATGCGGCCAATGCGCGGTATCCGGGCCGGTCGGCATACGGGATGCCGGTGACCACGCATGCCGACACAGATCGGTGCTCGAGCAGAGCAGCTTCAACCTCCCCGGCTTCGATGCGGTGCCCGCGGACCTTGATCTGGAAATCCGACCGGCCCACGAACTCGATCAATCCGTCGGAGCGGAAGCTGCCGAGATCCCCTGTCCGATAGAGATGTTCTCCGGTATCCGGATGGCGGATGAAAGACTGTTCGGTGCGGGCAGGGTCTTCCCAATAGCCTCGGGCGAGTGACACACCGGAGCAGTACATTTCGCCAACAGCGTGATCGGGGCGGTCTCTCATGCGTTCGTCCAGCACGCGATAACGGGTATTGCGAATCGCCCTGCCGTACGGAATGGTCGCCGCCTCGGTGTCCGAGCGAGAGATCCGATGCCAGATGTTCCAGACCGTCGTCTCGGTCGGTCCGCCGATGCTGCGCACGTGGACACTCGGCGACACGTCGAGGAGTCTCCGCGCCATGGGCGGATGCACCCGGTCGCCGCCGAGGATCACGGTGCGCAAGGATGCGAGATCCTCCGGCGCGGCCTGTTCGAGCAACATCTCCATCATGGTCGGTACCGACACCCACCCGGTGACGCGGTGTCGGCGGACCGCCGTCGCCCACGCGTGGGCATCGCGACGGTCGGCGGTGTCGGGCAGTACGAGGGTGGCGCCACTGCCGAGCACACCGAATAGGTCGAACACCGACATATCGTGGTGCAGAGCGCTTACCGCGAGGAAGCGGTGACCGGGACCGGTGCCGAAAATCTCGATCGTCGCCTCCACACAATTGACGACACTGCGATGCGAGACCATCACACCTTTCGGAACGCCGGTCGACCCCGAGGTGAACAGCACGTACGCCAGCAGGTCCCCGTTCACCGGCAGCGGGAGGAACCGCGCGGTATCCAACTCGGCCGAGGTGTCGTCACCGAGGACGATCGCCGTACGGCCGGTGAGCCAGGACGCGCCGACATGGTGCCGGTCGACGAGTACCACTTGGGCATCGAGGTGATCGAGAATTGCGGTGATACGCGAAACCGGGGCGTGGGAGTCGAGAGGCACGTACGCGCCGGACGCGGCGAGGACCCCGAACACCGCCGCGATCCGGTCCGCACCGGGATCGGCGATCACCGCGACCGGAAAATCCGGACCCACACCGTGACCGCGCAGAACCGCACCGTAACTCAGAGCCGCGTCGGCGAGATCGCCATAGGAGACGACCCCATCCGCGGTGATCAGCGCGGGATCGTGCGGGCACCGTCTCGCGTACTCGAAGAATCGCTCGTGGGCAGCACGGTCGGGTACCGACATCGCCGGGCCACCTGCGGCGTCGTGCCTCGCGATCTGCTGGGCGGGACGGGCATCGAACGCGGCCGCACTCCACGCGGCAGGGTCGGTCAGTCCCCTGAGTTGCCGCTCGAACGCGGCCGCCATCGCGTCCATCGTCCCGTCGGGGAACAGGCCCTCGAGGCTGTCCCAGTTCACCAGCAGCGCCCCGTCGCGTTGTTCGAGGATCAGATCGATCCACACCTGCGGTGTCTGCGCCACCCTGAACACGCGCTCGAGTGAATCGTCGAGCAGCCGGGACGGGTCTCCCGCCAATGCCGTCGTGGACGTGAACACGTACGGCATCGTCGCCCGCCCGAAACCTCCGCGTCGCCGGACGAGTTCGCGGAGCACCTCGACCCCTGTGACGTGCGGGTGGTCGAGGTCGCTCCAGATCTGCCGTTGAACTCGGGAGGCGAACGCCTCGAATGGTTCTCGGCGTGACGCATCCACCTCGACCAGGATCAGGGACGCGAACTCGCCGACGGCACGGCCGATGTCCGGGTGTAGTGGAAGGCGGTTGAAACACGGCACGTTGATCGCGAATCGCGACGTCGTGCTCCACGCCGCCAGGGCCTCCGCGTAACACGCCGCGGCGACACCCGACGACGTCACGCCGCGCTCCGCGGCGAGCGCGCACACACGGGTCCAGACCTCGGCTTCCACCACTGACGGCCGTGGAACGAATCTCGGTGACGTCAGATTCTCCGGGGCGACGGCGAGCGGAAGTTCCGGCGGGCCCGAGAACCGATCGAGCCGATCCCACCAGTAGCGTCGGCTCTTCTCGTGTTCAGGAGTCCCGACGGCTCGGCGTTCGGCAAGGACGTAGTCGCGGAAGGTGAGATCGAGTGATGGCAGGTGCCGATCGGGATCCTCGTAGAAGTGTCCGAGTTCGCTGTACAGGATCCCGGTTCCGGCAAGATCGGCGACGAGCCCGTCCAGACCGATGCACACCCGGTGATGTCCGCCGGGGAGCCGGACCACGACAACGTCGTACAGCGGCGGGTCGGTCAGATCGGCCACCCGATGCGACAGGCGTTCGCGGATCGCCTCGAGTGCGTGCTGAATCCGGTCCGCGGGCAGATCGCGCAGGTCCTCCACCGTGACCGGTGGCCGAGACGAAGCGGGTACGACTCGCTGGGTCAGTGCATCCGGATCGATCGTCAGCCGCAGTGCGTCGTGGCGATCGACCAGCCGCTCCCACGCGCGAGCGAACCGCCCGACGTCGAACGGTGCCGCGGCTCCGGCTCGCTCGACGGTGTCGAACTCCATGTAGGTGTGGCACGCGATACTGCCCGACGAGAAGTGGTCGGCGCGGCCGATCACATACGCCTGCTGCTGATCGGTGAGCGGGAACGGCTCGAATCGTTCGCGAGGCTCCGGGGTGACCACCGGCAGCGAGCTACCGGACGGGCGCGTGGCCGTCCGGGTCGCGAGATCATCTGCGACTGTGGCGAAGTCCGACTCTGTGAACAGCGACAGGGCGTGCGCGAGATCGAGGTCGACACCCAGCTCGTCGCGGATCCTGCCGGTGACCCGCATCGCGCTCAGTGAGTCGCCGCCCAGACCGAAGAACGTGTCGTGGTCGGCAACCATCGCTGCCCGCAGTTCGTCCCGCCAGATGCGGGAGAGAAGGTTCCGGCGACCGAGCACGGTGGAGCCTCGGATGTGCAGCCGCCAGGCACTCGGCTCGTGTCCCGGAGTGAGCTGCGCTCGCACCGCTTCGGTGAGGTCGGCGATATCTGCTTCGTGGTCGCCGAACGCCACATCGACCGACGCACCGGTATCCGAGACTTGTACGACGATGCTCTCGACGGCGCCACCACACTCAGCAGCAACGATCTCGTCGATGAGGGCCGGCGAGATCCGGTGGCCCGCGACACGAACTTCATCGTGTACCGGGAGAGCCAGTGGTACCAGAGGATCACTGTCCGTTCCCGACTCCACGATCCGGTGGACGGCGGCAACGAGCCGGTCTGCGGTGTCGGGAGCGCACGCCGGGACGGCGACCCACCAACGAAGACGCACAGACATCGGTGCGACCTCCGCGACACAGTGCACCGCGGAAGGGCCAGGGAGCGTGTCGATGTCTGCGAGCGTGATCAGAACGGCCCCGGCCGACGCGTCGGCGTCGGTGCGACCGACGACGGCGTGCAGCACCCGGCTCTCGGTGGGATGCGCGTCCGGCAGCGTCAGTGAGGTGGTTCTCCCGGCTGCGGTGACGGCAACGGTGAAGGGCGGTGGCCCGACTGCGGCGGCGAGAGCACCCGCTGCGAGCCATACCGCGACATCGGTGTCGTCGGAGTCCGGAATGTGGTGTCGAACGCGGGACCGGAGAGCTGCAAGGGTGGCCCCGGCGAGCACCGCATCCGCGCACACTCGGTGCGGCACCGTGCCCGCGGGGAACCGGCGCGGCGGAGGTGTAAGCGGATCTACATCGAGGGGTGTTCGGGTGCACTGTGTTGCGGTCATGATGTCCTTCGGCGACGGCGGGCGGCCGCACGCTCCCGGCCGCGGCGTGCGGCCGGAGTGTCGGGTCGGGCGGGTGCCGTCTCGCGTTCGTTCCGGGCGAGGTGCGACGCGAGGGTTGCAATGGTGTGGTGGCGGAACAGATCGGTCAACGCGAGTTCGCGTTCGAGTCGACGCTGCAACCTGTCGTGCACCCGGCTCAGGTGCAGCGAGGCACCGCCCAGATCGAAGAAGCTGGTGTTGCGGTCGACCTCATCGAGGCCGAGGACGGCGCACCATTGCTCGGCGACGAGTGCCTCGAGGGGGCCGCGCAATGATCCCGTACTCGCGGTGTCGTCCGCTTCGTCGGGAGGCGTGCCGGTACAGACGAAGAGGATGGTGTTGCCGAAGGCGTCGACCGGTCCGGTGACAGGGCCTGCCCCGGATGTGCCCGACACCGACAGCGTCCGAACCGGTCCGGTGGATGTCACACAGCGTGAGCGGACGAACGGTGCGGAGCGGTCGACACCCGCGAACAGGTGTTGCTCGGGGGAGGCCAGGACGAGCGGCCACATGCGGGCCGCGAGATCGGGTGGGAGTACCGCAGTCCCTTTCGCAGCTGTGCGATCGATCTGCGTGAAATCCCGGCTGGCACCGGTCGATTCCCACATGCTCCATGCGACAGACCGGCACGCGACGGTCGAGTGCTCCGCCGCCCACGCGGCGAGACCGTCGAGGAAGGAGTTGGCGGCCGAGTAGGCGGCGGCGTGCGGGGCGCCGAGATACCCGCTGACCGACGAGCACAACAGCAGGTGGCTCCCGGGCCGCTGCGCGAGCACGTCGTGCACGACACCTGCCCCCACTATCTTCGCGCGTGCGACCGCGGACAAGGCGTCGTCGTCGAGAGCGGCGAACGGCCCATCGACGAACCGGCCCGCCAGGTGTACTGCACCCGATACGTACTTGCCCGCATGACGTTCGAAGGCGTGGACGGCATCGCGGATCGCGCTCGGGTCGGTGACATCGGCGGTCGCGATCCGGACGCGCTGTTCACCGAACTCGGCGACCAGGCGGGCCACCTCGGACGCTCGTTCCGGCGTAAGCGACGGGTCGGTCGAACCGATCAGCAGGACCGAGCATCCTCGCTCGCCGAGCAGATGCTCGGCGAGAGTGATCCCGAGTGCTCCGGTCCCGCCGGTCAGAACCACGGCGTCGCCTCGATCGGGCCACTCGCAGGAACTCGCCGTACGCGGAAGGGAATCCAGTCGACGCACCCACCGCGACTCGGCGGCGAGCGCGACCTCGTCGTCGTGCCCGTACAGCAGTTCGGCGGCGAGGTCGTCGACCGTGGTACCCGGTCCTGCGTCGATCGAGCGGGTGCGGAGCCCGAGGGACTCCGCTGCGACGCTGCGTAACAGGCCTCCCAGAACCTGCCCGGGAAGGTGTGTGGGGCCCTCATTCTCCGGGGCGTGCAGTCCGGAGGTGAGTACCGCCAACGTGCGCTCGGTGTCGGGTTCGTCGAGGATGCGGACCAAGTTGCGGTAGGCGCCGACGACCGCGACGGAGATCTCGGCGGCCTCGGTCGCCGACTTCCGCGTTTCACCGGTCTCGTCGACGAGCACCACGAGGTCGGGACGATCGATCATCGCGTCGGCGAGTCCGTTGATGTCGGTGAGTGTCCGAACCTCGACGCTGTGGCGCTCGAGTCGCTCGGCGATCCCGGAGACGCTTCCGAGTGACGGCGTGGCGAGCAGGACCCGACGCACGCGTGACGTGCTCGCGCGACGTGTTCTCCGAAGCCAGCGTGGTACGGCGAACAGATCGGGCACAGTCGTCGGCTCGGCTCCGCGGGGGAAGAAGAGATCCGCATGCAGTGTTCGCGCGCGGTACGCGGCCTGGAGAACATTCCGCTGGATCTTCCCGATGCCGGTACGCGGCAGCGAGTCCCACTCGGCGAAACCGACAATGGGGGCATGCCCGGTGACCGACCGGGTGGCCGCGCGCACCCGAGACGCGAGCGCGGCTCGGTCCGCGGCGGCGATACCGGCGGCCGGAACGGTGATCACTACCACGTGTTCGCTGCCGGTCGCTGCATCGGGGACGGCGATCGCCGCAGTCGACGAGTCGCGTACTGCGCACCCTCGTTCGACCGCTTGCTCGATGTCTTCGCACGCGAAGTTCCTGCCGTTGACGATCACGACGTCCTTGACCCGGCCGGTCAGGGTGAGTCGCCCGTCGTCGAGGACGGCGAGATCGCCGGTGTCGAACCAGCCGTCGTCGGTCATGGCTTCGGCCGTCCGTACGGGATCGTTCCAGTAACCGGGGGTCACTGCGTCCCCGTACACCTGCAGCCGACCGATGACGCCTTCGTCCACCACGGCACATGTCTCGTCGACGATGCGGACGGAGAATCCGGGGTAGGGTCTGCCCACATCCACCGGTCCACCGCCCGCACGCAGGTGTTCGATAGTGCACCTGTCGGAATCGGTTTCACCGGAGCATGTTTCGGACATGCCCCAGCTCGGTCGAACCGCATCGGGTCGCAACCCGAGTGGGACGAGGGCCTCGAGGAACGCTGACACGGTCGCGCGGCGCACCGCCTCACCACCGTTGAGAATGTGATGGACCTGCGCCAGCGTCACCTTCCGGCCCGCGAGGCGTGGTGCTGCGTCGGCGACCAGGCCGAATGCGAAGTTCGGTGCCCACGTGTTGGACACGTCGTACTCACCGAGGAGATCGATCCAACGCAGAGGGTCTGCGAGGATCCACGTCGTCGCCACCTGAAGTTGTTCGGCACCGAGGACGACATCGCGCATGTGGTACATCACCACACCGCCGACGTGGTCGAGCGGCATCCAGTTGAGCGACACGTCGTCGGGCCCCACCCCGCACATCGCCGCCGCGCCGGCCGAGCGGGTGAGGATCATCCGGTGGGTCACCCGTACCGCCTTGGATGTTCCGGTCGATCCCGAGGTCAGCAACAACAGGACAGTGTCGTCCAGACGAGCGTCGGGCAGCGTCGGCTCCCCGCCGAGGGAATCGCTCGTCGCGGATGCCGTGGGTTCGGCGAGTTCGGCGAAACCGATGATGTCTGCGCCCGCCGACACGAGGCTCTCGTGCAGGCTCGTTTCGGCGACGATCAGAGGTTCACCGAGCGTGGTTCGTACCGAGGCGAGCCGTTCCCTCAGCTCGTCGGGTCTGGCCGGCGGCACCCACGGCACCGCGACCACTCCCGCGAGAACACAACCCCACAGCACCGGCAGAAACTCGCGGTTGCTCCGGAAGGCAACGAGTACCGGCGTGTCCGCCGACTGCACCCGTGCGCGCAGCGACGCGGCGACGCGATGCGCCGAAGCCTCGAGCTCCCGGTAGCCGACCCGCTCACGGCGTCCAGACTCGGAGATGACGACAATGCCGTGGTCTGTGCGGGCGGCACTGCGTAGGGCCTCGGCCATCGATGCGTGTGGCAGAGCGGGGGTAGGCCCACCGTCGCATTGTGCGGGAACACCGGACCTCGTGAGCCGAACGGGATGGTGGGCCGTGTGGGCGATGATGCTGGAGGGGACGGGCGGGATGTCGACGGTGCCGGCTTCCGGCTCGGGGATATCTGTGACCGCGACGTTGACGCGGGCGTCGTGGCGGCGCAGGTCGAGCTGCCAGCGCTCGGCTGCGCCGGCGTCGATGACGGGGGCGGCAGAGAAGGCGGCGACATCCACGGAGCCGTCGGTGCGGCGCGGAATAGAACCGATCAGAACGACTCCGTCGATCCGATGACCCGTGTTTCGTGCGGCAGCGACGATGCGCTCTTCCGTCACCGGGGCTTCTGCGGACACGTACGCGACCGCGCGATCCGTGCCATCGGTTGCGGTCTGGCGCAGGACGACGGAATCTGCGATCCCCGGTAGCGCGCGGAGGGCGCCTTCGACTGCGTCTCGTTCTGCGTTCGGACGATCCGCGGCCCCCACCGGCAGGGCGACGGTCGCGGTCGACGCGCAGACCGGTTGCTCCGGTGCCGCGCAGGTGTGCCGCAACAGCTCGCAGAACGCTGCGACCAGTGCCGTTGCGGTCTCGTCGTCGAACAACGACGTCCGGTGGACGAGCATCCCCCGAAGGCACGGCTCGTCCCAGAGGTTCATCTCGAGGTCGTAGCGGGTCCAGGACGTGCGTACCTCGTAGGGGGTACTGCGGGTTCCTGCGAGATAGAGGGCGACATCGCTGGTGTTCTGGCCGGTGAACAGCACGTCGAACAGAGGCGTGCGACCGGGCGATCGGGCGGGGGCCACCGCGGCCACGATGTCGTCGAGCGGTGCGTCCTGCATGTCGAGCGTGTCGGTGGTGCGCGCAGCGACGTGCCGCACGAGATCGGTGAACGGGGCGACGCTCTGTACGCCGAGCCGCAGCGGGAGCGTATTGACGAACAATCCGACCATGTCCTGCGTATCGGCATGTGTCCGGCCCGCAACCGGCAGGCCCAACACCAGGTCGTCGGTGCCGCTCCAGTGGCCGAGCAGGGCTGCGAACGCTCCGAGTGCGACGGAGACCGGGGTTGTACCGCACCGGCGTGCCACCGAACGTACGAGATCCGAGGATTCGGCATCGAGCGAGAACTCGTGACGGCCTGCCTCCGGGTGAACGGCAGTGGTTCGTACGCGATCGAGTGGAAGGTCCGATCCGGTGAGCGGCGGGTTCGTCAGCACCTCTCGCCACCGGTCGAGCAGCCGCGCACAATGTTGCTGCCGATCCGATTCGGCCCACCATTCACACACATCCCCGTACTCGATCTCGGGAACCGTCCATTGCGGTGCGCGTCCGGCGCATCGCTGCGCATACGCGTCGGCAATATCGCGACACAACAGCTCCAACGACCACCCGTCGACGACGATGTGGTGAAACGTCACGAGCAGGACATGATCGGAGGGGGCCGCGGAGAACAGGACGGTGCGCATCAACGGACCGTCGGTGAGGTCGAACGGTGCGGTCGCCGCGTCCGCGACCGCCCGGTCGAATTCGTCCGAGCCGGTGTCCCGCACCAGTTTCCGATCCAACGGTACGTTGCCGTGTGCAGCGACGAGTTGGTGGAGTTCGTCGTCGATCGCGCGGAAGGTGGTCCGCAGGACCTCGTGCCTGGCTACCACGTCGCCGATCGCGGTCTCGAGGGCGACGTCGTCCACTCGCCCTTCGATCCGGGCGGCGAGGAAGACGTTGTAGAGCGGGGAGACCGGATCGCTGCGGTGGGCGAACCACATCCGGTCCTGGGCGGGCGAGGTTCGATAGAGGGTCACCCGCCGGGCACCGGCGCCAAGGGCTCCGGTATCAGGGGTGGAGACATCGGGGGTGGGGTTCATGGGAGGGTCTCCTCGGTCATGATGAGTGAACCGTCGCCGTCGAGCACGGCGGTGCGTCCCCGACGGCGGAGAGGCGAGGCATCGGTCGTAGCGGATGGAAGGGACCGGTCGAGTTGTTCGACGAAGACGGCCACTGCGGCCACGGTGGGACGATCGAAGATCGTGCGGGCCGGCATCTCCACGGAGAAATCGCGCCGCAGGGCATTGAGAATTCGCATCGCGAGGAGCGATTCACCGCCGAGTTCGAAGAAATCGTCGTCGACACCCACACGGTCGAGGCCGAGAGCTTCCGCCCATCGGGTCGCAACGAGTTCCTCCACGTTGCCACTGGGTTCGCGATAGGGCGTTGTCAGGGCTGGGCGTCCGTCCAGCGTCGATAGTTCGCGTCGCAAGGAGGAACTCGAGACGGGCGGATCGGCGGGCGCGGTCGGGAACGCGGTGGGTGCTGTGGCAGCAGTGAGTTCAGTGACAGCAGTGAGTTCAGTGACAGCAGGCGTCTCGGTAAGGGTAAGAGGGACGGTCACTCCCGGTGCTCTGATGCACTCGACCCGGGCCCCGGTTGCCCGCAGTGTCGCGAGCCGCTGCTCGGCAGGTTCGGCACCGCGCCGTCCCACGATCAGCGAGTGAGTTCCGCCCGCGCCGTCGGGATTCGCGACCGTTGTCAGAGTGCATCCGGCACGGACCAACTCGGATTCCCACACCTCGGGCGCCACGATCGGCAAGCGGTCGCGTAGAGCGTCGGTGTGGTGCCACATTCCCTCGAACAATCCAGCGGTGAGAATTCCGTGTCGCGGCAGCCGGGCAAGTTCGAGCACGATGGCCGTACCACCCGGGGCGAGCAGGGAGACCGCGTGATCGACAGCTGCGGGCAGGTTCTCGACGGCATGCAGCACGTTGAACGCCACCACTACGTCGACACTGCCTGGATCGAATCCTTGTGCCGCCGGGTCGAGCCCTGCATCGAGAACATCGAATCGTAGGAAGTCCAGGCCGCGTCGGCCGGCTTCCTCACGGGCGTCGAGTACGAGTGACCGTCCGATGTCGGTGACGAAGTACTCGATGCCCTCGCGTCCGCGGAGCGCGTCGGCGATCGGCCAGGTGACGAACCCTCGACCCGCACCGAGTTCGAGGATGCGCAGCGGCCGACCCTCGGCCGCTGCGGCGATCCGCACTATCGCCTCGACGACCGCGTCGCGGGATGGGGCGAGCAGGGTGTCTGCTCGGGCATCCTCCGCGGCGTGATGCACTGCGGATGCCTCGGATGCGAACATCGCTTCGACGCCCGACTCGCGTCCCCCGACGACCGCCACGAGATGATTCGCACAGTGCGTGATCGAATCGAGTTCTGCGGCAAGATCGGGTCTTTCGTTGATAACTCGTTGGCGAAGTGCCATCGGATCATTGCCCGCGTCGTTGTCGAGCACGCATCGGTCGGTCGACCCCGTCGCGAGCCCGCTCGCAATCAACAGCTCGACCAGTTCGGCGACGAGACGATCGTACGGGCGCCGCACAGTGAGCGAACGCAGGAGTTCGGGCGTGCAGAGAGTGTCCCCGGGTGCGATACCGATGCCCGTGCTACCGAATGCGCGTAGGACGGACAAAGCAGCGAACCGATCGAGCAGGGCCACACCCAGGCTGTCGGGATCGGGTGGGCTCGGTGTACCGGCGTCGGAGACCACGAGTTCGGCCGGCGCGGGTGCCGGCGGCGCCGCAGCGAGAATGGTGCCCGGGTGCCCGAGCAGGAGGTATCGGCCGGGACGAGCAAGCGCCCGTGCGGTCTCGAATCGGGCGCCGAGACCGTCCGGGACGAGGTGACCGAGTGGTGGATCTCCGTCGAATCGGGTTGTGGAGGGAGTGATCCAGTGTCGTGTCCGTTCGAATGGATACACCGGCAATGGTTCTCGTCGACGCTCGCGGTCTCGATGGACGGCAAGCAGATCGACCTCGCCGCCGTGGACCCATAGGTGCCCGAGTGCTCCGGCGAGTATCTCGGTGTCGTGCCGCGTGTCGTCGGAGGTCCGCATCGTGTGGGTGGCGTCGGCTCCGATCGTGCGTGCGGCCGTTGTGAGGCCACGACCGGGCCCCACCTCGAGCAGCAGGGGGTCGCTGAATTCCTTCGCGACCAGGCGCACCGACTCGGCGAACTGTACCGGTCGGCGTGTCTGCTCGACCCAGTAGTCGGTTGTCGTGGCGGTCGCATCGTCGAGGACGACGGCGTGCGCCGCGCCGATGAGTGGGATCGTCGGCGGATGGAACTCGAGTCGGCGCAGCACGTCGCGGTACTCGTCGAGTACCGGATCGAGCAGCCGCGAGTGGACCGCTGTGGAGACCCGCAGTGCCCGCACAGGGACACCGACCGCGTCGAGGTGGTCGGTGAGTGCGGAGATCGCATCGGTAGGTCCGGAAAACAGGCAGGACTCGGACGAGTTGACTGCGGCGAGATCGATGTCGGGATATGCGGTGAGCACGTCGGTGAGGGACGCGGCATCTGCGGCGACCACGACCGACGAGCCACCCGCGCGAGTCAGGAGTGAGCCGCGGGCGATGACCGCGGTGAGAGCGTCTTCGAGAGTCAGCACGCTCGCGGTCACTGCCGCGGAGTACTCACCCAGGCTGTGCCCGAGAACCGCGCAGGGTGTGATCCCCCACGACATCAGGAGGGAGGCGAGCGCACATTCGACTGCGATGACGGCGCAGAATCCAGCTCCCGTCACCGCAGTGGGGTCCGCCGGATCCACTCCGCTGAGGACGGCCTCGAGATCGATACCTGCTGTGGCGCAGTGTCGGACAGCACGGTCAATGGTGGAATCGAACACGGGGTGCCACCGCCGTAGATCTGCCGCGAGGCCCGGATAGTGGCTTCCCCCGCCGGGGAACAGCCACGCGACCGGGCGGGAACCGGATGCTGCCGAGCCGGTCTCGCCGGCACCGGCCACCAATCGAGCTGCGAGATCGTCGAGATCTGCTGCCGCGAGTGCCCACCGGTGGGGATGTTCGGGGCGTCCGGTCTGCAACGTGAAGGCGATGTCGGCGAGGCGCGGCCGGTCGGGGGCGGGAGCACTCTTTCGCACGTGATCGGCGAGATCCGACACAGCTCTGTCGAGTGCCCCCGGGCTGGTGGCGGAGAGCACGACCACCGACGGCTCGTCGGGTCCGGGCGGAGCCGCCACGGCTGGTGGCTCCGTGACGATCACGTGGGCGTTGGTGCCTCCGATGCCGAAGGCGCTGACGCCCGCACGGCGAACTCCGGGGTGGTTCCATTCGGTGGTGCGCTCTACAATACGGAACGGCGAACCGTCCAGTCCCAAATCAGGGTTGGGTGTGCGGAAATGTATCGATGCGGGAATCGTAGCGCGCTCGACACACAGGACGGCCTTGATCAGGCCGATCACCCCTGCGGCGGTGTCGGTGTGGCCCAGGTTGGACTTGACGGAGCCCACCAGGCACGGATGCTCCCGAGGCGAGGAACCGAACACCCGCTTCAACGAGGCGATCTCGATGGGATCACCGACCGGGGTGCCGGTGCCGTGTGCTTCGACGTAGCCGATGTCGGAGGCTTCGACACCGGCCGAGGCGAGGGCGTCGGCGATCACCTCGGCCTGCCCTTCGACGCTCGGCGCAGTGAATCCCACCTTGCGGTTGCCGTCGTTGTTGACGGCGCTGCCCGAGATCACCGCGCGGATCCGGTCACCATCACGGAGCGCGTCCGACAGCCGCTTGAGCACCACGACCGCGGCTCCGTCGCCGCCCGCCATCCCGGCGGCGTCGGCATCGAACGGCCGGCACCGGCCATCAGGAGACAACAGTCCTCCGGGTTCGTAGCGATACCCGACTCCCGGAGTGGGGTTCAGCGTGACACCACCCGCGAGAGCCAGGTCGCTGCGCAAGGTCAGCAGGTCCTGGCACGCGGTATGGACCGCCACCAGGGACGACGAGCACGCGGTCTGCACGGCGAGTGCGGGACCGGTCAACCCCAGTAGATATGCCACACGAGTGGGCAGCGAGCTGACCAGATTCGAGATGGCCGCAGAGAACATCTCGACGGATTCGGGTCCGTCACGCAATGTGGGCAACACCTGGCGCATCAGATAGTCGCCCTGCCCGGACGCTGCGTAGACCCCGATCCGGCCTGTCCATCGTCGGGGGTCGTAGCCTGCGGAATCCAGCGCATGACGGCACAGTTCGACGAAGACCCGCTGCTGCGGATCGATCAGTGCGGCCTGCGTGGCCGGAATGCCGAAGTGTGCGGCATCGAAGCGGTCGATTCCCTCGACGACCGCTTCCCTGAGAACCTGATCGGGGTCGGCGTTGCCGGTGCCCTCGGACGCGGGAATCTCGCTGGTGAGGTCCTGTCCTTCGAGCAGGGCCTCCCAGAGTGCTTCGACGTCGGTGGCTCCGGGGAAGCGCCCTTCCATTGCGATGACCGCTATGTCCAAATCCGGGTCGTATGCCTCGCCCGGTTCTGGTGCCGGATCGGCGATGGCTTCGGTCACGGTGTCGTCCTTCCTCGTGCCCGGCCTGCGCGTGTCCGCAGCAGCGCCTTTCGTCGTTCGGTGTGGGGATGGTGGTCGGCAGGGGTGTCCGCGACGCCGCCGCGGGCGAGGTGATCCGCGATCGTGCGGATCGTCGGGTGGGCATACAGATCGGTGATCGGCACATCACGACCCAGTCGCTCGGAGAGCCGGGTTCGGACCTGTGCGAGCAGCAGTGAGTGACCGCCGAGATCGAAGAAGTTGTCATCCGGTCCGATTGCGTCGGTACCCAGCACCTCATGCCAGATCGTGGCCATCTCACGTTGAGAGGCGTCGGTGATCCGAACCGTAGTTGCGGCGGACAGGCGTCGCCCGCGCACCGATCCGATGCGCGCGCGGTCGAGCTTCCCATTGGAGGTCAACGGCAGATCGTCGTGGCGGTAGAACACCGACGGAACCATTTGTGCCGGAAGGAAACGCGCGCAGTGCTGACGCAGGTCCGGCACATCCGGGTCTGGGCCGTCCAGGCGCACCACGTGCGCCTCGAGCCGATCTCCGTCGGCGGTCACGGCGGCCAGATCCACGTCGATGTGTGCCACGAGCACGGCTTCGACCTCGGCGGGCTCGACGCGGTGGCCTCGCACCTCGAGTTGGGTGTCGGCACGGCCACGGTATTCGAGTGTGCCGTCGGTGCGGCGGAGCACGAGATCGCCGGAGCGGTAGAACCGGACGTCGCGGGCCGCACCGTGGCCCTGTACGAACCGTTCGGCGGTGCGCACCGGATCGGCGAAATATCCGGTGGCCACGCCGGACCCACCGACCCACAACTCTCCGACCACGCCGTCGGGTACCGGCCGGCCGACGGGGTCGGTGACGACGAGTGCGAGGTCGGGCAGCGGATCGCCGAGGGGACTGCCCGGTTCGTCGGTGGCGTCATCCACCGTGAGCCGCCGGTGCGTGACGTGCACAGTGGTCTCGGTGATGCCGTACATGTTCACCAGTTCCGGCGACGCGTCACCGTAGCGATCGAACCAGGTGCTCAGCCTCGACGGGAACAATGCTTCACCGCCGAACACTATGCGGCGCAGCGGAAGTGGACACTGATCTGCTGTGGCGACGGCCGCGAACGGAAAGAAGGCAGAGGGAGTCGTGCTCAGTATGGTCACCTGTTCGCGACACACGAGCTTCAGCAACGCCTCGGGGGTGCGAGTGGTGTCGCGGTCGGCGATCACCAGACGGCCACCGTGCAGGAGAGCGCCCCACATCTCCCACACGGAGAAGTCGAATGCACTCGAATGGATCATCGTCCACACGTCGGTCTCGTCGCTGGGCAGGATCTCGTCGGTGCTGCCGAACAGCCGGGTGACGTTGCTGTGCGACACGACGACGCCCTTGGGTGTTCCGGTGGACCCGGAGGTGTACAGCACATAGGCGGCATCGCCCGGGGCGACGGTGACGTCGAGAGCCTGACCGTCCTGTTCGTTTCTGCCGCTCGCATCGACCCTGGTCACGTCGATGCTGGTCACGTCGATGCTGGTCACGTCGATGTAAGGGACGCCATCGGGTAGCTCGTCGGTACCCTCGGGACCGCACACGAGGAGCGACGCCGCGCTGTCGTGCACGATCTGCCCGATTCTCTCCCGTGGATATGCCGGATCCACAGGAACATAGGCCGCTCCCGTCCGTGTCACCGCGACGAGTGCTGCCACGAGCGCGGGCCCGGGTGGGAGCGCAACGAGAACTCGATCTCCGGGGCGCACGCCGCCGTGCACGAATATTCGCGCGAGCGCCGCGGACCACACGTCGAGTCGGCCGTAGGTCACCGCCTCGTCACCGTGGGTCACCGCGATGCGGTCACGGTGCTCGGCGACGGCGCGTGCGAATACGGCAGGGAGGGTCGACTCGGGATACGTCGAATGCTTCGCAGCACGTTCCCAGACCGAATTCACCTGTTCGTCGTCTGCAAGAGGCAGGGTGGCGATCGGGCTGGCCGGCTCGGTGGAGACGATCTGCACGACCCGCGCTACGACATCGAGCAGTCCCCGCACAGCGTCGGGCTCGAACAATGCCCGACGATAGAGCGCTACGAGCTCTGTCTGCTCGGACCGCCGGGACAAGGCGACAGTGAGGTCGAACTGCGAGGTTCCGTTGTGGATCGGTATCTCGGTGGCAACGAGCCCGGAAGGAGAGACCGCGTCGAAGACACCGGCCTGGTCCAGGAACATCACGTCGAAAAGCGGAGTGCGGCCGACGGATCTGGGTGGCCGGAGGTCGGCCACCACCTGATCGAACGGAGTTTCCTGGTGGGCGTATGCGGCCACCGCCACCTCGCGGACGTGGTCCACGAGCGAGTCGAAGGTCATACCATCGGTGATGGTGAACCGCAGTGCCAGGGTGTTCTGGAAATTGCCGGCCATCGAGGCCGTCTCGTCATCGCGCAGGACGGCGGGTGTCCCGACGGTGAGGTCGGTCGACCCGGTGATCCGATGCAGCGCGGCGACGAAGACCGCGAGCACCGTCATGAACGGCGTGGCACCGTGTGTGCGTCCGAACTGGACGAGGCGCTCCGTTGCCGACCGATCCACCAGAACCGAGGTGTCGGCACCGTCGTCTCCGGTCTGTTCACCGCGAGAACGGTCGACGGGCAACGGCAGCGGTGGGGGTGGTGGTGTGAGGACCGACCGCCAATATCCGAGATCGGTGTGCACGCGTTCGTCGGTCAGCCTGCTGCGCTGCCACACGGCGAAATCCGCGTAGTGGTGTGGATGCGGATCAGGAAGCTCCGCACCGTTCACACGGCTGTCGTAATGCCGGAAAAGGGGCGGGAACAGCACCGCCCAGGTGCCGTCGTCGGCGGCGATGTGGTGGACAACTGCGATGAGCACCGACTCCGCGGGTCCGAGATGCACGACGGATACCCGAATCGGGGGTTCGCTGTGCAGGTCGAACGGTATGCGAGCCGCGTCCTTCGCCCATGCGCGTGCGGAGGCGAGCCGATCGGGCCCGTCTGTGCTCAGGTGGACTTGCTGAATCGGCACTGCGAGGTTCTCTCGGATGCATTGTACCGGGCGTCCGCCGCGGTCTTCGTAGACTGTGCGCAGGATCGACTGTTCGGCGACGACGTGTGCCAGAGCGGTGGTGAGCGCCTCGATGTCCAGAACTCCGGCGAGGTGGACGGCGCAAGTGAGATTGTGAACGGCGTCGTCGGGATGCAGGCTCCGGTGGAACCACACGCGTTCCTGTGCCGGAGAGAGCGGTGCCTCCTCGGTCTGCGCGACCGCGACAGGCCGCGATTCCTGTACTGCCGGAGCGATTCCTCGCTCGGCGAGCATGCGCTGCAACAATTGCCGTCGCAGAGTGTCCGGGTCGTCCCCGAATACTGGTCCGGGCATGGTCATCTCCGATCTCGCGGCGGCAGAACGCCGGTGTCGATCAATTGGTCGAAGTAGCGGTCGAGGAGTGTCGCGTCGATCTCGGGGCATTCGATACCCGACCCCGCCAGGTCGGCATCGAGATTGCGGCGGTCGACGGTGTATCCGTCGAGTGTGGGAAGGTCGGCCGACGCGCTGCGCATCGCGGAGGACGAGCGCACGGCACCGCCCGCGCCGTCTCGGGCCGCATGCAGGGTGACTCGGTCGGACCACTCGTCGACGGTCGATTCATCCAGCGGGTAACCGCGCTCGCGTAGTCGATCACCGAACACCTTCAGCGGTACAGGATTCGGATGGACGACATGGTAGGTACGTCCGGTGCCGGTCACACGCGGTAGGAGGGCGACCACGACCTGGGCAACGTAGTCTGCGGGCACGAGATCGGTGTCGTTAGCGCCGTCCGCATCGTCGAGCGCATCGGCCATTGCACCGACTTCCACCGAGGCACGGAGGAATGTCACCAGCGCGTCGTTCGGATTGCACTCGCCCGTTGTCGTCGGGCCCCAGACCCGGGACAGGCGGTACATGTTCACAGGAATCCCACGTTCGCGAGCCGACAGCGCGAGACGTTCCGCGACCCATTTGCTTGTCACGTAGCCGGTGGGCAGTACCGCGTCGGCCGGGATCGGCGCATCCTCAGTGAGTACATCGGCATCTGCGGCCATACCCAGAACGACCGATGTTGTCGATATATGATGCACCGCAGCCCCTCCCGCGACCGCGGCCAGGCGTAAGACCTCTGTGGTCCCGACGACGTTCGTCGCACGCATCTGCCGGTACGAGGCGAGGAGATTCACGTCGGCGCCACAATGCACGACGGCATCGATCCGTTCCGCTACGCCACCGAAGCGTTGCTCGTCCCAACCGAACCGCTCGAGACCCAGGTCTCCGGCGTAGGCGTGGATGCGGGCGGTGTCGGTTTCACGGAGGAGACCCCGTTCGGCGAGCGTCGCGTGCATCCGTCGTTCCGCTGCCGAGTCGTCACGGGCACGGACCAATACATGGACGTTCGCGATGGTGCTGTCGAGGAGTTCACGCAGGATATGTGCGCCCGCGAAACCTGTGGCTCCGGTGAGGAATACGTCGTGCAGATCCGAGGAGCGTGTGGTGCGCCGGTGACCGCCGGGCACCGGGACGACGTCGGTGCCGAGTACCGCATCCGCCTCGATGTCGGCGGCGTCCACCACCGGCGCTGTGCCCCGTATCGCCAGGGCCAGACGTCCGATCGTCGGATGCTCGAACACGTCCTGCACATTGACCCGGTGCCCGCGATCGCGCAGCCGGAACGCCACCTCCGCGGCGCGCAGCGAATGACCACCGAGCTCGAAGAAGTCTGCTTCCTGTGAAGCAATCGCACACCCGAGCACGTCTTCCCACACCGTGCGCACGTCGTGTTCGACGCCTCCCCCGTCGATCACGACACGTTCGGGTGCGGACGAGCGGTCTCGACGGGTCCACACCTCTGTGGGCACTGCTGTACCGAACCGGTCGGTCATCGCGACGTGCGTGAGTGCACGTGCGATCCGGGGTGCGTCGGCGGGGTCGTCGACGATCACGCACACGGCGGCAGGGCCGGCGAAGGAGCCCGGGGACGAGGCTGATGCGGTGGCCTGCGACCGCAGCTCCGCGCGGTCGATCTTGCCGTTGACGTTGAGCGGCAGCGAGCTCACAGCGTAGACGCGATCCGGGACCATCGCGGTCGGCAGCTTCCGGGCGAGCCGGCTCCTGAGCTCGGCGGGGTCGGTCGACGTCACTGCGAACGCAACGAGTTCCGGTCGGCCGGAACGATCGGCTACCGCCACGACCGCGGCCGTGGCGACTTCGGGGTCGGCGGTGAGCGCGTCCTCGACTTCGGCCGGCTCGACTCGCGTACCGCGAATCTGTATCTGGGTGTCGGAGCGGCCCAGGAACACGAACTCGTCGTTGCTGCGCCGCACCAGGTCCCCGGTGCGGTACATCCGCGAACCGGGAGGCCCGAACGGGCATGCGATGAAACGTTCCGCGGTCGTCGCCGGCGCCCCGTGATAGCCCAGGGCAACCGATGGGCCGGCGACGTAGAGTTCGCCGTCGGTGTTGTCGGGCACCGACTGCAAGCGTTCGTCGAGAACATCGACGCCGAGTCCCACGGTCGGCGCGCCGATGGACGGGTTCCCGCGTCCGTCGAGCGGTCGGCTCATCGTGGTCATCACCGTGGCCTCGGACGGCCCGTACGCATTGAAGATCCGGCGCACAGCGCCCCAGCGTGCTGCGACCGCGGGCGGAAGGGCCTCACCTGCCAGGACCACGGTGGTCGCGGGCGGGACACCGTCCTCGGGCATCACGGCCAGAGCCGAGGGAGGCAGCGTGATGTGGCTGATCCTCTTGTCGGCGAGTGTCGCGGCGAGTTCGGGACCGGGCCGCAGTGCGTTCGGATTCGTGACGACGAGGGTGCCGCCGCTCAGGATGGACATGGCCAGTTCGAAGATCAGCGCATCGAAGCCGACCGCCGCGAACTGCAGAACCCGGATATCGGAAGGATCGTCACCGAAACGATCGGCCAGGGTTTCCCGGACCAGGATTACGCCGTGGTGTGCGAGCAGCACCTGCTTGGGCCTACCCGTGGAGCCGGAGGTGAACACCGAATAGGCGGGTAGGTCGGCGGTCAGAGCGCATCCGCGCTCGTCGTCACCGACACGTTCGGTCGAGGTTGCCGCGCGTTCGCCGGCCACTGCCGCGTCGTCCAGGACGAGCAGGGGGCCGTCGTAGAGCAGTTCCTCGTTCCGGTGTGAGGTGACCAGTAGAGCGGGGCGCGCCCGATCGAGGAGCTCGGAGCGACGATCGACCGGCAGCGCCGGATCGACCACGAGGTGGGCGGCACCGGTCTTCGCTACGGCGAGGAGAGTGACGACGAGATCGGCGCTCCGCGGCAGCGAGACCGCCACGATCCTTCCTGCCCGCGCGCCGCGTACGAGCAACATACGGGCGAGGGCGTTCGCTTCGGCGTCGAGGCGGATGTAGCTGCGTGCGCCCGTGTCGTCCTCGAGTGCCGTCCGGGTGGGGACAGCATCGGCAACGTCCTCGAACATCCGGGCCATCGGCCGAGATCCGGGTATTCGGTCGTGACCCGCCGCGGTGGATGTTCCTGCGGATGCGACGGAGGGCTTGTGGGCGGTGAGTGCGGCGCGGTCGATCTTGCCGTTGGGGGTGATCGGCAGAGTATCGGTCAGGACGAACGCCGACGGCACCATGTACCCGGGCAGTGTGGCAGTGATGTGACCGCGCAACTCCGGTACGACCAGCCCGGCATAGTGGGCCCGACCGGGGTCGTCCGAACGCCACTCGGGTACATGCGGTTCGGGTGGAAGGGGTCCGGGTCGGCGGACGTCGACGGCGGCGTCGTGGGCGACGATGTCGAGCGTGCCGGGCGCGACTCCGGGAAAGAACCGCGCGACCCGACCCGTCGACACGATCCGATCGCTCAGCTGCGCTCGGGTGGGGGCGTCTGCGACCACGGTGATCTCCCGCACCGCATCCGCGACAGATGCGCCGTTGCGATCGGAATCCACGGCGGCACGGATCCGGTGTGCCAGCGCATCGGGGACGGATCGCAGCGCGACCGGGCCGGCCTGCGCTATCGCGGTCTCCAATGCGCCGGGGAGCTCGAGTCGGGCCGACCAGGTCACCTCGTGTGTGATGGGTACGTACTCGTCATCGAGGGTGTGCAGCACGACGTCGTACCGTCCAGCAGTCCCGGGCCGATCGGTCGGATCGAGCGTGATCTCCGCGTGGGACAGCGTGGGATTCTTGTCCACCAATCGATCCCACAGTGACGGTGCCACCGTGAGTTCCTGTGCCGGATACCCCGATGCGGGTGCCGCAGAGAGCACGTCTGCGGTCGCTGCGTCCGCGTCGGCTCGCAGGAGAGACCGCGCAGCGGCGGTGTCCGCGGCTCCGCGGGGGTCGAGGACTCCGCTCAGCGCGATCCGGCCACCCGCAACCAGGCAGCGGGCAGCGGCATCGATGAACGCTGTCAGGGTCGTGATGTCGGGCATCAGTCCGACGACGCGGTCGCCCCGTACGAGATCGACGTCGCGAGCGCTGCGCAGGTGATCGAACATCCCGTTGTCGATGCGAACCGAGCGGAGTTGGTCGACGGCGCTGGTGCGTGACGAGATAAGCTGCAGCGAAAGCGAATCGGATGCTCCGGCGGTCTCATCTCCGTCGCCGAGGCCCGTCAGTGCGGACAGATGCTGCTCGGCGCGGGCGGCTGCGTCTGCGGTCGGCACGACGAAGGCGGTCAGCGATGTGGTGCTGCCGAGGCCCGATGCGGCGGTCACGACGGCACGTGCCACCGCAGGGTGCTGTTCGAGGATCTGCTCGATCTCGCCCGGTTCGAGCCGGTATCCGCGGATCTTGATCTGGTTGTCGACTCGGCCGAGGCACACCAATCGGCCATCGGGGGTCAATCGGGCGCGGTCCCCTGTCCGGTACATCCGCTCGTTCGGGACCCACGGACACGCGATGAACCGTGCCGCGGTCTCGGCGGGACGATCGAGATATCCGGACGCGAGTCCCGCACCGAACAGATACAGTTCGCCGTCGCGCCCCTCTGCGACAGGTTGACATGCGTCGTCGAGGATGATCGATCCCGTACCGGGGAGCGGGGTGCCGATCGGAACGAGGTCTGCGTCGGCGTCGAGTGGCGCGCAGGTGGACCACACCGTTGTCTCGGTGGGACCGTACAGGTTGAAGGCTGTCGCTTCACCCCCCGCGAGATCCCGAGCGACGGACAGCGGTACCGGTTCGGCCCCGACCAGGCGGCGCACGTGTGGTGGAACGCGGCCGGTATCGAGCAGTGCGCGCCACAGTGTCGGTGTCGCCTGCACTGCGGTGACGCGATCGCGAACGAGGAGGTCCACGAATTCGTCGGGGGACCGGGAGATTTCCGGTGGTGCGACGACGACACATGCGCCGGTGGTCAACGGTAGGAACAACTCCGGCACCGACATGTCGAAACTCGGGGTCGTGATCCAGGTCATCGCGTCGTCCGGGCCGAGGGGAACGACCGTGGCCAGTGCGGATAGCAAGGTCGACAGGCTTCGATGCGTGACGATCACGCCCTTGGGATGTCCTGTCGATCCGGACGTGAAGAGCACGTATGCGGGAGAGTCCGGGAAGACCGATGCCGGCGGAATCTCGTCGACGTCGGAGACGGCCGTGTGCGGGATCTCGTCGAGAGTCAGCACCGGTTCCGGCCGGTCCGCGAGCGACGGTGCCATTGCCCTGCTCGACACGATCATCGCGGGTCGGAACCCGCCGAGCACATGGGCGCGTCGGGTCGGTGGATGAGCAGCATCGAGGCACGTGTACACCCCGCCGAGCGAGACGATGGCGAGCAACGTCGCGATCACCTCGGCGGTGTGGGGGAGCAGAACCGCAACGTGCGACCCCGATTCGATCCCGTTGTTCTGGAGGGCAGTTCGGATCGACGCGGTTCGGCCGACCAGATCGCGGTAGGTCCACGTGGTGTCCCCGTCTCGGAGGGCGGGGGCGCTGGGATCGATGCGGGCTCGGCCGCACACGATATCGGGGAGCGCGACCCAGGGTTCCAGGGCTACGTCGCTGTGGAGCAGCGCACCGCCGACGTCCGCGTGTGCCGCAGTAGTGCCGTCGTCGGACAGATCCGGGCCGGAGCGGACTCGCACGTCGAGTCCGTCCCCGTACTGTGCCAGCGTTGTCCGCCAGCGTGCGAGGGTCTCGTCGTCGACGATCGGGGGTTGCGTGCCGAGCGCCGGCGCTGCGATCACCACGCCTCGGGCGCTGTCGCCCAGCGGCTCGAGTACGGGCAGGAGAGCAGCGGTCAGGGAGCCGCGATCGTGCCCTGCAGACGGAGTCGCGGCGACAATCAGGGACGGTGTACCCGAATCCGAGACAACCGGCCACAACTCGACCCTCTCGGCGACCGGTGCGAGGGCAACACGGATCTCACGAAGGTCCACGCTTGCACCGTCGACGTCAGCGGTGCCGGGCCGTGTCTCGGGGCGGACCGTGCCGTCTGCGAGCAGCCGTCCGTGGCCGCCGAGTCGTTGTGCGTCGTCGCCGAGACGGTGGCCGAGCACGGAACGAACGGGAACGCGGAAGAGCTCTCCGGCCACACCGACGGGACACACCATGCCCGTCGGTTCGGCGACGACGAGTCGGAAATCCGCGGTGACGCAGACATGTTCGTCGGCGATCGCAGGCGGTCGCGACACGGGGTCGGTGAGGTCCCGGATGCGGTCGAGGTCGACGTCGTCGATGATGACGAGTTCGGACAGTGGGGTTCCGGGATTGCGCACGGCATTCGTGAGGAGGTTCGACAGGTGTCGCGCGATATCGACCGCGGCGGAACGGTCGAGAATCGATCCGTCCGCGACCAGGGTCACGGCGCCCTGATCCACGCCGCCTACCCAGTGGACGACGAGGTCGAATTGGGCGGGAGATGTCCCCAGCTCGACGGGATGCGCCGTCACGTCGCCGAATCGCACCGAGTGAGGCGTCTTCTGGCGTACGAGGTACACGTTGCACAGGGGCGTGCGAACTCCGTCGCGGGCCGGTGCCACCGCTGCGACGACCGACTCGAAAGGCAGATCGGAGTGGCGGAGTGCGTCGGTGTGGGCGCGGGTCGTGGCTGCGACGTGGTCGATGAACGAGCTGTCCGGGGTGATGTCGGGGCGTACGAGCACGGTGTTGACGAAGTACCCGACCACGTGTTCGTAGGCGGACCCACCGCGCCCGTCCACTGCGGTGCCGACGGTGACGCTGTCGGGACTGCCGTAGCGGCACAGCAACGCCTGTAGTGCCGCCATGACCACGGTGAACGGGGTGGTGTGCGCGGAACGCGCGAATTCTTCGACGAGATCCGCGGTGCCTGAAGGCAGGTCCCACGTCACGGCATGCGATCCCCCGACCTTCTGGGGATCGATATTTCCGGTGTCGGGAAGTGGGGTTGCGCCGGAGTGGATCGGGGTCAGGTGATCCTGCCACCATCGGCGTTGGCGCGCTTCCAGCCCGGAGGACAATCGCTGGCTCAGCTCTCGACTGAAATCGGTGAATGTCAGTGCAGGTGCCACCGGAACGCTGCCGGACTGTGCCGTCAGATAGGTGTAGTGTTGCGCGATCTCGTTCAGGAGGATGCCGAACGATCTGCCGTCGCCCACCACGTGGTGCACCACCAGGGACAGCACGTGCGTGGAGTCGGGGAGCCGCCACAGACCGACTCGGACCAGGGGGCCTGCCTCGAGATCGAACGGTGTGAGTGCGTGTGTCGTTACGAATCCGAGATCCTCGGTGTCGGCGTCCGCGCAGGTCCACGGAAGCGTGACGTGGTCGTGGACCACCTGGTGGAGGTGTCCGTCGAGGACGCTGAACGACGTGCGTAGAGCCGGATGACGTTCGACGAGTGCCTGCACGCACGCGCGCAATGCGCCGACGTCCAGCGGACCGTCCAGCCGCAGCGTCATCGTCATGTTGTAGCGGGGTGACTCGTCCAGTTGCTCGACGAACCACAGGGCCTCCTGCGCACCGGATGCGGGTACCGGCCCGGTGATCGGAATGTGTCGAGGTCCGTCGGTTCGGGCCGTGGGAACAGGTGTGGACGAGGAGAGCAACCGGGCGAGCAGTGCCTGCCGGTCGGCCCTGGCGGATGTCACAGCATCGTTCGTCATGAATCTGCCCCGCTGGGGCTCATGGCGCGGTCGAGTGCCGTGTGGAAGGCACCGGCGTTCTCGGCGGGGAAGAAGTGTCCGCCCGGTAACACCTCGGATCGGTATCGTCCCCGGGTCATCTTCTGCCACGCACGGACGGCGGCGGGGGTGACCGTGGGATCCTCGGCGCCGGCGAAGGTCGTGATGTCGGCGGCGAGCAACGGAGCGGATTCGAGGCGGTGGGTTTCCACCAATCGGTAGTCGTCGCGGATCGGTCCGAGGAGCATCGCACGGATCTCCGCGTCGTCCAGCAGTCCCGCGGGAGTGGCGCCGAGGTCCTCGATGGTCCGAACCAGTTCGTCATCCGACGACCGGTGGACGGTGGACGACGGTGGTTGCGGACCTCGGCCGGACAGGACGACGTGATGTGGTGCGGATGCCGGACGCCCGTCGCTCTCGAGCCGCCGCGCGACTTCGAAGGCGACCAGCGCGCCCATGCTGTGTCCGAACAGGATCGGAGCGTCCACCTCGGTGTCCGAGATCTCACGGGCGATCGAATTGGCAAGTGCAATGAGAGAATCCGGCGGTGAATCGTCGAGTCGGTCTTCCCTGCCCGGGTACTGGACAACGATGACGTCCACATCCGCAGCGATCCCGCTCGCGAGTCGCCGGTAGTACGATGCCCCGCCACCCGCGTGCGGCAGCATCACCAGCCGGTGCTTGGCGGAGGATGCGCTGCGGACCGTCCGGAGTGATGGTGACGTGGTGTTTCCGACGTTGTGCAACATGTGACTGATCCTTGGAAGGTGAGTGGTCATGGGATCTCGGATGGCACGGCCGCAAGCACGGGGGTGATTCCTCTGCCGACCACCACGACACCGATGGCAGCGAGCAGTGCGGCGAAGACCGTGACGGGAACGAACCCTGCTGAACCGGCGGCGGCGATACCGAGTCCGCCGGCAACTGCCATCGCGATTCCCGAGACGGTCGTGAAGAGTGTGAAGTCGGTTCCGGCGGACTCGTGCCGCGCCAGGTCCATCGAGATCGTGTAGACGATCGCGCCCGATGCGGCGAAGCCGATGTTCGACAATGCCACGATGAGAATCACTGCGGCGCGGCCGTCGGATCCGAGCGCGAGCGCGACCGTGCCCAGGCAGGCCGCCACCTGGGTCAGGCCCAGCGCGACCAGCGACAGTCGACGTCCGAGCCGACGGATGAACATTCCCGCGGCGACACCCGACACGATGCCGAAGGCGCTGCCGGCGATCACGACGACGGTGCCGATCTCGGATTCGGACCACCCGGCATCGACGAGCATCGGGCGTACCAGGTTGTAGGAGATCGTCCCGCCTGCTGTGTACACGGGTAACAGGAACAATGCCCACCGGGTGACCCCTGGGCGTGTGAAGAACTGTGTGATCGTCTTGCGGGTGACGCGGGGTCGTGGCTGTGCTGCGGTGGTCGCCTTCTCGTTCCAGGCCAGGACGAACGGCAACGGAAGGGCACTCCACGCGGCGAGAACAAGGGCTGCGGCGGCCCAGCCCGCAGCGCCGTACACGAGAAGAACGAGCCCGCCGCCGACGATCTGGGCGACGCAGCTGCCAGCGGATTGGAAGCCGTTGCCGAGCCCGCGGTCGGACAGCGTGAGCAGTCGCGTCGTGGCGGCGTCGGCGGCAACGTCCTGGGTACCGGCCACGATGAACAACGCGGCGAAGACGACCAGTGCGAGGGAGAAATTCTCCGCGGGGTCGAGGAGGGCGAGCGATGCGGTGCCGACGGCGAGCAGTGATTGTGTCGCGAGCAGCCAGCCGCGGTAGTGACCCAACCGTGACGAGCCGTATCGGTCGATGAGTGGCGCCCAGAGAAATTTGAGAACGAGGAGAGTCGCGAGCCCGGTCGCAGCGCCGATGGTCGCTAGGGAGACACCGTTTGCCTGCGCGATGGTGAGGAATGCGTAGGTGAACATGCCCAGCGAAAGGTTCTGTGTGCAGTACAGCAGCGCGACGAGCGTCAGGCGCTGCGATCTGGACATTGGTGCCGAAGGCGGGTCCGAGGCGGGGTCGGTGACAGGAAGAGGTGAGGTGGACATCGGTCTCCGGGCGTCAGAACGCAATGCGAACGTCGGTGGCAATTACGGGGAATCGACGTGGATTCCCATTTGAGGTGAGCCTAAGCTATCTTATTGATCATGAACAGTCGTACGACAGTCGAGCCGCCGCTCGAATCCGGACGGCGCGGGCCTACGGTGTCCGAAATTCTTTTACGCCGAAGGGTTTCGCTGATCGTCAGCGCGGTGGCCGCCATTCTGGGTGCGCTCGCGGGCCTTGTTCCCTTCGTGGTGGTCTACCTGGTTGCAGTTGATCTTTTCGTCTCCGAGACGCCGCGCACCGACCGCATCACGAGCCTGGTGGTCCTGGCTGCAGTGGGAGTGGCCGCGAAAGTTGTTCTGCGGGCGATCGCGAATTGGTTGTCGCATGTGACCGCGTACCGTGCGCTGGCCGACCTGCGGCTCGAACTCGCCGACCGAATCGATCGGATGCCATTGGCAAGAGCTAGATCCCGAAGTGCTGGTGAACTCAAGAAGGTTGTACAGGACGATGTCGAGCAGCTCGAGCTCGGCTTGTCGCACGCGATCCCGGACATTGCATCTTCCGTCGCCGTTCCCCTCGCCACGTTGGGCGTGATGTTCTGGATCGACTGGCGAATGGGCCTCGCGGCGATCGCGATCGTGGTGTGTGTCGTCGCGTGTATTGCCTGGGCTGTGGGACGCAGCGCCGATCTCGCTCCCCGTGAATCCGAGATCGGCACCGCCCTGAATGTATCGGTTGTCTCATTTGTCCGAGGGATCCGGGTGATCCGCGGGTTCGTCCGTCCCGCGAGTTCGTTCGTCGATGTCGAGCGGGCGGTGGCCGACAGCGAGGCGATCGAGAACCTCAAGACGTCCCGGGGCCGGGTCGGTGCGGTCTCGGCGACCGCGTTCGCGTCGGTCAGCGTGCTGTTCCTGCTTCCGCTCGGGCTCTATTTCGTGCACACCGGGTCGCTCGACGTCGCCGAACTCGTGTTCTTCCTGCTGGTCGGTGTGGGATTCGCGCAGCCTTTGATGAGCCTGACGCTCAGTGTGGCCGTCCTGCAGTACCAGGTGGAAGCAGGACTGAAGAACATCGGAGCGATTCTCGCGGAGGAGGATCTGCCACGAGCCACGGATCCGCGCTCCCCGGACGGAAGCCGGATCGAACTCGTCGACGTCCGCTTCGCATACGGTGACAACACGGTTCTCGACGGGATCGATCTCACGATCGACCCCGGAACTTCGGTCGCACTTGTGGGTGGCAGCGGTGCCGGTAAGACGACGCTCCTGCGGTTGCTGGCCCGTTTCGCCGACGTGACCGGTGGGGCAGTCCGTCTCGGTGGTGTCGACCTGAGAGATATCGACCCGATCGAATTGGCCGGACTCGTGGCATTCGTCCAGCAGGACGACTACGTCTTCGACGACACCGTGACCGAGAACATCCGATTGGCCAGGCCGGGTGCCACCGACGACGAAGTGCGTGAGGCTGCCCGACGCGCACGCGTCACGGAGTTTCTTCCCGACCTCGACGACGGCTGGGACACGCGTCTCGGCGCCGGTGGAGGCCGGCTTTCCGGTGGTCAGCGGCAACGTATTTCGATCGCCCGCGCATTTCTGAAGGACGCTCCGGTGGTCCTTCTCGACGAGGCCACCGCGTTCCTCGATGCGGAGAACGAACAGGCCGTCGTCTGTGCTCTGGCGGACCTCGCCGAAGGTCGTACAGTCGTCACCGTCGCGCACCGCCTCGGGTCGATCACCGGATACGACCGCATCCTCCTGCTCGACGCGGGGCGCATCGCGGCAGCCGGCACGCACACGGAACTGCTTGCTTCGAGCGAGGACTACCTGTCGCTGTGGGAGGACTATCGCGCCGTCGATGGATGGCGGCTGGAGCCGGCCGGCAATGCAACCGACGCGACGACACCTTCGTCCCGATCTGCCGTGCCGGCTGCTGATGCAGAGGAGGCGGGCTCCAGCGGTATGGACCGCACTCCCGCTGTCGCGGATCTTGCGTCGAAAGGTCCGGTGACGCAATGGTTCGCAATGCTCGGCCAGCACCGCTCGACCTTCTTCCGTCAGGGTCTCTGGCGGGTGCTTCTCGAAGGTGCGCTCACGACCGCCCCGATGCTCGTGGTGTTCATCGCGTTGTTCACCGCGCTCGACGGACCGGTGGAGGCCTCCGACGTCCTCACCCTCAGCGGTGCACTGTTCGTTCTGTTCGTCGCACGCGTGGTCATCGGTGTGGATGTCGCCCGGGTCTGGTGGCCGGTGACCCAGCGCGCAATCGCCGACTTGCGGCGATCGGTCCTGCACCGGCTGCGTCGCGTGCCGCTCGGGGCCTTCGACCGCATGGATGCGGGCCGTACCTCGACCCTGGTCGTCTCCGATCTCGCCCTCGTCGATTTCGTCAACCTGCCGGGCAAACTTGTGGTCGCCGTCGTGCAACCGGTGCTCGCAACGATCGTGCTTGCCATTCTCGACTGGAGACTCGCCGTGGCCGCACTGATCGGGGTCCCGGTGTTCCTCGGGCTACTCGTGGTCGCAGACCGGGCTCAGACGGCAATCAGCACCGACGTCACCGATGCCCGCCGGGAGGCAAACACCGCACTGCTCGAATTCGTGCGCGGCGCTGCGGTCCTTCGCGCGTTCCCCGACGCACCCCAGGCCATCCGTTACCGCACCGCAGTCGAGCGACTACGTCGTTCGAGCGTAGGAATGGCCGTGCGAACCAGCCCGCTGACCGCGGTGGCGACAGTGGTGCTCGAACTCGGCTTCGTCGCCCTCCTGTGGCTCGGGAGTACCTTGTTCCTCGGTGGTGACGTTGCCGCGACGACGCTGTTGCTCTTCCTGGTGATCGCCCTTAACCTGTACCGGCCGCTGCAGGAACTCCTGGAGCTGAGTACGTACCGGCACCAGCAGGACCGCATCGCCGAGCAGCTCGGTGGTGTGTGGGACATCGACGAACTTCCCGAACCCACCGATCCGGCGCTCATGTCCGGCACCGACGTCGAATTCCGCGACGTGCGATTCTCCTACAACCACGACGAAGCTCTGACAGGTGTGTCGTTTCGGGCCGAATCCGGGAAGGTCACCGCTCTGGTCGGGCCGTCCGGCGCAGGCAAGTCCACGGTCGCGGACCTCGTCGCGCGGTTCTGGGACGTCGATTCGGGTTCGATCCGCATCGGCGGAGCTGATCTGCGTGAGGTGACCGAGGACGATCTACGTCGCACCGTGACGACCGTGTACCAAGACGTCTATCTGTTCCCCGACACCATCCGGTCCAACCTCACGATCGGGGCGCCCGGCGCGACGGACGAGCAAGTGTGGGCGGCTCTCGAATCCGCGCAGGCCGCCGACTTCGTCCGAGTACTACCCGACGGGTTGGACGCGGTGCTGGCGGAAGCCGGCGACGATCTGTCCGGCGGGCAGCGGCAACGGCTCTCGATTGCTCGCGCGCTCCTGCGTGATCCCGATGTCCTCTTGCTCGACGAAGCAGTCGCCTCGATCGACCCGGCCACCGAACGTCGTATCCAGCTCGCGTTGTCGCACCTCGTTGCGGGACGCACGGTGCTTGTCGTCGCGCATCGGCTCGACACCATTCGCGGCGCCGACCGCATCGTCGTTCTCGACAACGGTGGCGTCGATGGAGTGGGCACGCACGACGAACTACTCGAGTCGAGCGCGGTGTATCGGCGTCTGTGGGATGCCCACGAGGTCGCCCACGCGATCACCGGCTGATGAACGACGGTGTCCACCGGCTGAGGTGAACGACGGTGTCCACCGGCTGAGGTGAACGACGGTGGACACCGTTGTGTTCGGAGTCGGTTACGCACCGGTCCAGAGGGGAGGCCGCTTCTCAGCGAATGCCTTGGCGCCCTCCTGAGCGTCGTTCGACGCGAACACCGGGTCGATGAACTTGCGCTGCGCGACGAACGCGTCGGGGTCGGTGTACTTCGCGGACATCGCCACGACCTGCTTGGTGGCCTTCACCGCGAGCGGTCCGTTGGCAGCGACGCGTGCAGCGAGTTCCTTCGCGACGGTCAATGCTTCGCCGGGTTCGGTGACCCGGTTGACGAGACCGTGCTGGAAGGCGACCTCGGCGGTGAGGGGGTCGCCGGTGATGGCCATCTCCATTGCCAGCGGGTACGGGAGGATCTTCGGCAGCCGCAGCAGACCGCCGGCTGCAGCAGCGAGGCCACGCTTGACCTCGGGAATTCCGAACTTCGCTTCGCGCGACGCGACGATCAGGTCGGCGGACAGTGCGAGTTCGCAACCGCCGGCGAGTGCCCAGCCCTCGACCGCGGCGATCAGCGGCTTCGTGGGCGGAGCTTCGGTGATGCCGCCGAACCCGCGACCAGGGATCGACGGGCGCTCACCGCGCGAGAACGCCTTGAGATCCATGCCGGCGCAGAAAGTTCCACCGGCACCGGTGAGGATGCCGATGGTCAGGTCGGGGCGTGCCTCGAATTCGTCCATCGCGGCGGCGAGGGCCTCGGATACCTCGAGCGTGACGGCGTTCTTGGCCTCGGGGCGATTGAGAGTGAAGACGGCAATGCCGTCGGCGAACTCGGTGAGAACAACACTCATATCAGCTTTTCCTTCGTTACTGGTCGGCGACGGGTGTGGCGAGACTCCAACGGGAAGGAGTCCCTCCATCAGAGAGAATGACATTTCGGTCGGCCAGAACGATGAGGTGGGCCTGCGTCTCGCGGACGGCGAGGCGGAGCAGCCTCGGGTCCATTGCGTGGATCGGCCGCGACCACGTGATGCGTGTGGTGAGCTCCCACGCTGTCGACTCGGGGTGTACGTCGATGGCACAGCGGATCTCTTCGAGGCGGTCGTCGTGGTGTGCCATCAGTTCTCGTGCCCGGTCGGTGACGCCTCGGAATCGGTACTCGTGTGCGGGGAGCACCTCGCAGTCCGGCAGCGCGGTGGTCGCATGAAGCGACAACAGATAGCGATGCAGCGGGGAGTCGAGTTCACCCGGGCCCGACGAGATGTTGGGGCTGATGCGCGGGAGCATGTGGTCGCCGCTGAACAGCAGGTCGTTGTCGCGGTCGACGAACGCGAGATGGCCCGGTGTGTGCCCGGGGGTCCACACCGCTTCGATGTTCCATCCGGGCAGATCGAGGCGGTCGCCGCCCTCGAGGACGACGTCGGCGGAGGTGCCGGGAGGGAAGCGGACGAGGTCGAAGCGGGGTGCCTCGACGACCTCGGGCGGCGCGCCGAGGCCTGTCAGATCCACCCGCCACGCCTCGACGTCGGCTGCGGCGTCCGCCGGGGTGAAATGCCCGAGCGCGGTCGCCTCGGCGACGTGCATTGCGATCGCGGCGCCCGTGGTCTCCCGCAGCCGCGGGACAAGACCGAAGTGGTCGGGGTGCAGATGGGTGATGGCCGCGTACCGCACATCGGTGATGTCGTGGCTCGTCGACGAGATCCCGTCGACGAGCGCCTGCCAGGACTCCTCGGTGTCCATGCCGGGATCGATCAGCGCCAGCCCGGTGTCCAGAGCGAGCGCGTAGCAGAGCACGTAGCGCAGGGGGACGTGCGGCATCGGGACGGGAATCGACCACAGCCCGGGCCGGACCTCCTCGACGGGAGGTAGTCGGTTCGCTGCCCATGCTTCTCGCTGGACGATGCCGATGTCTTCGGTGATGATCATGGTGTCGAGTCCTCCCGATGCCCGAGGGTGTCCCGCAGGGTGCGCTTCAGGATCTTGCCGCTCGCGTTGCGTGGCAGTTCCGCGACGATGTGGATGCGTTGCGGCTTCTTGTACGATGCGAGCCGCTCGGTGGTGAACGCGACGAGTTCGCGTTCCGTCGGCGCTTCGACGCCGTCGACGAGGCGTACGACGGCGGTGACCGCCTCACCCCAGCGTTCGTCGGGCAGACCGACCACGGCGACCTCCGCGACGGCGGGGTGTTCGGCGAGTGCGGCCTCGACCTCGACGGGGTACACGTTCTCCCCGCCGGTGATGATCATGTCTTTCACGCGGTCGGTGACGAACAGGTAGCCGTTCTCGTCGATGTGCCCGGCGTCGCCGGTGCGCAGAAATCCGTCGTCGGTGTACAACGCGGCAGTCTCTGCGTCGCGTTGCCAGTACCCCGTGACGTTGTTGCGCGACCGCGACACGATTTCGCCTGTCTCACCTTGCGGCAGTACCTCTCCGGTGACGATGTTGCGGATCTGCACCTCGGTACCCGGAAGTGGTGTCCCCGCAGACCGCAGCAGATGGGTCCGCGGCCCACGCGGGTCATGGTCGTCGGCACGCAGAGCGGTGAGTGCCCCCATCGTCTCGGTCATTCCGTAGCGCTGCACGAGCCTGCAATGGAAGGTCTCCATGGTCTGCTCGAGCAGCGCCGGAGTGATCGGGGAAGCTCCGTAGGCGATGATTTCGAGACTGGACAGGTCGTACTCGTCGAGGTCGGGGAGTTCGAGGAGCATCCCGATCGCGGAGGGCACGAGGAAGGCGTGGGTGACTCCGTACTCGGCGATGGCCGCGGCCACCTGTGCGGGGCGCATCTCGCCGAGCAGGATCACATGCAGCCCGGCCGACAGGGACGTACCGAGCCATCCGCTGCCGGCGATGTGGAACAGGGGCAGCGCATCCAGCGACACCGACTCGTTCCCGAACTCGTAGAGCTCGAGGACTTCGGGGGTGGTGTAGATGTTGCGATGAACAGCCACAACACCTTTCGGCTTGCCGGTGGTGCCGGAGGTGTAGAGCTGGAGGAGTGCGGTCTCGGGGTCGTCCCCCAGGCCCGGATCGGTGTCGGTGCCCGAGGCGACGAGCTGACCCCATGTAGTGGCGCCGTCCGGAGGCGAATCACCGACGACGATGATGCGCACCTCCGGTAGTGCTGCCGCTACAGCCCGAGCGGCGTCGGCGAAGTCCGCCTCGACGATGAGCACGCCGATCTGTGCGTCCGTTGCGATCCATACGATCTCGTCAGGGGTGAGTCGCCAGTTGATGGGGGTGAAGACGAGCCCGGCCTTCGTGCAACCGACGAGTGCTGCCGCGCCGGGCAGACCCATTCGGAGTAGCGCGCCGATCCGACCAGACGGCGGCGCCAGTGCGGCCAGCGCCGTGGCCACTTTGTTGGTGTACGAGTCGAACTCCGCGTAGGTGAGGGTCGTGCCTTCTGCCGTGACGGCAGGTGCCGAGGGCTGGGAGGTCGCCAGCTGCCGGATGCGGTTGGGAAGGTGCAGTTTGCTCACGAGGCACTCCTGATCGACGTCTGTCCGCGCGGACTACCGGTCCGGGGAATCCCAGTCGATCACGGGTGTGACGACGGCGACAAAGTCCTGCGGCCGCATCCAGCGATAGGGCAAACCTATGAGCGTCGGTCGGTGGTGGGGGTACCGATGACAGACGCGACGAGGCTGTGCACAGCGTGGGCGAGCCGTTCGGTCTGACCCGGACGTGTTGCAGGAGCACATCGGGGTTGAGGACGCCGACGAGCGAATTGGACCACCGGTCATGTTATCGGGTGAGACCGGTGGACGAATCGACCGTCGATGCGTTCCGCGGAAACTCGAGCAAACCCGCCGATGCGGATGGTCCCAGGACGCACGAGAATTCGACCCGTCGAGCTGCTGCTGCGGTGCCGCGATCTCCGACCACACCGGCCAGCCCATCGCCGCGATCAGCGTCGCCGGTGTAGCCGAGCGCATGGAAGGCGTCCTCCCGGACGTCGGACCCCTCGTCAAGAGCACCGCCACGTCCATCTCCGCTGCCCTCGGCTACGTCCCCGCGTGCACGTAGTCCTCGCGTACACGTAACGCTCGTAGGTATGAGGTGGCGGATCAGCTGTTACATCGAAAACGAGCTGGCCGCCGAGCCGGACCACGTGCGGTCGACGAGGTGTTCGGCGCCGAGCCGTTGCCTGATCGGGCGCCTGCGTTGCGGGAGTTCACTGCGGCGACGATCAATGCCGTGGTCGCCGCCGCGCCGGGAAGGTGGCTCACCTACACGGTCTATGACCGTGACAAGCGCAAGGCGGCCGGTGTCGCCCGCCGTGACTGACGCATCGGGGAAGCCGGCGTCGCTGCCCGTGACCTGCGCATCGGAAGTAGGACTGGGCGGTCGTGCGGATCCGCATCCGGTGTGCAGTGCACAACGATGGGGACATGAGCGCAGGTCACACTCCTGTGATGACCCCCGCGAGAGCCAGTGCCGCGTATCCTGCGTATCCCGCGTATCCTGGTGGCGGGATCAGGAGGTGAGTTCCGTGACGACACGACCAGAGGGGATGTCGACAGAGGCGCAGGCGCGGGTGTCGAAGACCCTCGACGAGTTGGCCACCGAGTTCGAAACGTTGCTCGGCAAGGATGCTCCGGCGTTGCGTGCGATCCGGCACCTGGCCGCCAGCTTTCCGACCTCGAGAGCTGATGCCGCGACCGAGGTCGGCGGTGTCGAGGACGGCTGGGGGCAGGTTATGTCTGCTGAGGAGGCCGCCGAGCTCGAACAGGCCAACCTGCAGTTGCAGGTCGAGCAGCGGCGCGAGCAGTTGACTGTGTCGTTCTCTCGGGCGCAGGCGGCGGATGTGCTGGGGATTTCTCCGCAGACGGTGTCGGAGTGGGTTGCCCAGCATCGCCTCGTCGGGTTGAAGGACGGGCGTGAGTGGCGGTTCCCGGCGTGGCAGTTCACCCCGGACAATGCGGAGCCGATGCTGCCGGATCTGAGCCGGCTCGTCGATGCCTTCCCTGGTGGGGTGGTGAGCTTGTCGCGGTGGATGAGCCGGCCGAACGACAACTTCGGCGGTCGCACGCCCGCGCAGGAGATGGTCCGCGACAGTGACCACGTGTTCGCGATCGTTGAAACGTTGGCAGCCGCCTGATGGCCAAGCCTCTCGAGGCACCGGGGCGGCCGTTGCCCGCTGCAGATCATCGGTGGGCATGGACGCCGGCCGACGGCGCGGCAGCGCCGTGGTACCGGATCTACCACCACGATCAGTTCACCCCGAACGGGTCGACGTTCCGGCTGTTCGGGCCGCTCGCCCGGTTCGATCACCACACCCCGTCTTTCGCGGCGCCGGCGGTCGACGCGGATGGGCGGTCGGTGATCTACCTGGCGGTCGATCTCGCAACGTCCGCGTGTGAGGTGTTCGGCGAAGCTGGGGTCGCGCCGCTGTGCTCGAACTGGCGCGTTGCCCGGTTGCGTCCGCTGCGCGAGATCGACACCTACAACCTGGACCGGCCGGGTGCGGCGATGGCGATCGGTGCGTTGCCCGCGCTCGCGTCCGGCAACGAGAATCGCGTGCTGACTCAGCAGTGGGCCCGCGCGATATATGAGGATCAGCCTGCCGCGGCGAAGGTCGAGGGCATTCACTACCGGGCTGCGTACCACGGCGGTCGGGCGTTGGCGCTGTGGGACTGCCCGGATGCTGTCGAGGTGGTCACCGATCGGCGTGGGCTGCCGCTGGATCTTCCGCTTGATCATGGTCGGGGGCGCCGGTTGCTTCTGAAGGCATTGCAGGGGACCGGTATTCCGGTCACGCCGGTCCCGGATGCGGACTGCGTCAAGTGCCGTAATTCGTTGTAGGATGGAACATTACGAGTTAATGTGATGTGCGCAGTGGCTGGCACAGTCATCATCCCTATGGGGGACGTGTCATTACCACTGTTCACACGGTTTTCGGTCGCACTCCACTGGCAGGGTCAGTCCCGGTCAGCGCCATCCCTATAACCCCTATGGGGGCTATGGGCCTGTCGCTGCGATGTGTCCTCTGCCCGGAGGTGATGGCCGCCGCCGCTGGTCACAGCTTCCACAGGCGCAGCAGCGCCGCGCGCAGACCCGGGGAGATGACGCGATGGTCATGGTGCAGGCGCGGGTTGGGGTGACCTTCCTCGGCGAGGATGCGTGCGGCGTCGGCTGAGGTAGCCCGGATGCAGATAGACAGTATGGAAGCGCGGTACGGTCACCGTTGGTGGACGGTGACCGAACTGGCAGGCACCGGTGAGACTGTGCGGCCGAAGGGGATGGCGGATTTGCTGCCCGACGTTCTCGATGGCGACGGCAGAAGTAGTGTGGCTGTGCATCTGGGTGACTTCAACGAGGACACCGATCCCGGATAGCACCGGCTGGCGCCGATTCACTCCATCGGCTTCTGGATCGACAGCCGCAAGGCTGTCCCGCCATCTTGCCACTGGGTCGGGGAGGTATCGCAGTGATGAGGACGGTGATAGTGCCGTCGACGACGGTTACCATCCTCGAGTGCGAGCCGTACTGTTCGATGTTGATGGCGTCCTGATCGATTCCTATGGCGGCTACCGGCAGGTGTGGTATCGCTGGTGCGCTATGCGCTCGGTTCCCTTCGAAGCTGTCTGGTCAGCAACTCATGGGCGACGGCCTGTCGAAACGATCGCCGAAGTCGCGCCGCATCTCGACCCGGTCCATGAATATGCGGTGCTCAGGCAACTGATGCACAACATCGGGGATCAGTTCCCCGCATTTCCTGCCGCCGCCCCGCTGCTTGCTTCATTGCCGCAGGAGCGTTGGGGGTGGTCACGAGCGGACGGCGGGCAACAGTACTGTCGCGGTTCAGGGCAGCAAGGATTCCTGAACCTGTGGTCCTCGTCGATGGAACGGAGGTGACCGCGGGAAAGCCCTGTCTGGAAGGGTATTTGCGTGCGGCAGAGCTTCTTGGTGTCGTGCCTGCTGATGTGCTGGTTGTCGAGGACGCTCCGGCGGGGGTCGCTGCCGGTCGGTCGGCCGGGATGCGGGTGCTCGCGATCGGCAGTACACACACGTTCACTGATTTGGCCTTGGCGGATGACAAGGCCGAATCATTGGTGGCCGCATCGGGGTTCATTCGTGAGTGGCTCCATGTCGTAGCCCGCGCTGCAGACCACGTAACATGAGTCCGCGATTTCCCCTGCACGTTCGGGCACTCTGCCTTGGTAGTCCGCGCAACCCGGCGGGGACGTGTCATCAGTGCAGCTCAGGGTCTTATTTCCGTCCCGGATTACCGGACGCGTCGGTGGCCGCGGCGCGCCGACGCTGCGTGGTGCCGGCTGATGGTTACTTCGAGTGGATGAAGGGCGAGGACGGCAAGATCCCGTGCTTCCTGCACGGTGACGGGCCGGTGTCGATGGCCGGCCTGTACGAGTTGTGCCGAATCTGGATCTGCCCGAAGATGATCCGGATCGGTGGTTGTGGACGTGCACTGTGCTCACGCGGCCGGCGACCGACGCGGCCGCCCGGATCCATGACCGGTCGCCGGTGATCCTGCCGGATACCTTCGTCGGGCCGTGACTCGACGCTTCGCTGACCGATCGCGACGATGTGGACGCGTTGCTGAACTCGGTTCCGACGCGTCGCACTGTTGAGCCGGCGGGACGCCGGGTGTGGCGGGCCTCGAACCGAGAGGGGGCTGTCCACCGAAATGTACGTGGAGTACGATTGTATATACGCACTTGACGTATCGGAGGTGTGGGATGCCCGAGAATCGAACACGGCGGAAAGTGATCAAGGCGCCGACCTCGAAAAGCGGGGGTGCATCGCGCGTGGTCGCGGGACGGGGCCACCGGTTCAGTGGCGCGCACGCGGGCGAGAGCCGTGGCGTGGACGTGGCCGGCGGGTTCGTGGAGTACGTGACCCGGAATGCGCCGCGACAGGAGTGGGCGCTGATCGCGAAGCTGCTTCTCGATGAGGCGTTCGCCGAACCGGCGGCCCGAGCCGAGGACCGGACGGCGGCGGCCGAGCGGCGGCAGTCGTTGCTCGACAAGGTGGACACCCTCAAGGCAGGGGAGGCCAGCCGGGTGCTGGCACCGCGGGCGGGAGAATCGCGGACCCTGGTGAAAAAGTTACGTGACGAGGGCGTGTTGCTCGGCCTACCGCTGGGGCGCCGCCCCGACTATCACTACCCAGCGTTCCAGTTCGACACGGTGCACCACCGGGTGTGGCCGGTCGTGGCGTACGCCAACAGCAGGCTGGGGGCCGCCGAGGACCCGTGGGGGGTCACATCCTGGTGGCGCACCCCGTCCGACATCCTCGACGGCCGCACCCCGTTGCAGGAACTCGAGGACGGCGATCTGACCGAGGTCGCCGTCGACAACATGATCAGCATGGCCGAGCGGGGAATGTAGGGGAGTGGGGGCCTACAACGGCAATCCGGCGAACACCGACACCATCGCGGCGGGAACACCGGTATGGCGGGTGCACTGGACGTCGTCGGCATATCCTCCGAACGCCTTCAACCGCAGCAACATCGCGCCCTGGGTTGATGCACGCACCCTCGACGTCCGCACGACGGTCATCCCGACACAGGGGCGTTTCGAGCCGGTTCACGACCCGGCCGTGTGCCCGGGTGGTTCCGCGCTGGGCGGTTACCTGTATCTCGGATTGTCCGTGGGTGCGGTGGTCGCCGAAGGCGTCCTGCGTGGTCAGGACATCCCACCGGACTTGATCATCCGAAAGCGGCTCATGGCCGGCAAGTCCTTGACGCAACTCGTGCTGGACGACGACCTCGACATCGCAGTGCTGGACGGGCAGCGGAACCTGATCCGGCTCGGCCAGGATGCCTCCCTGACGGCGTGCACCTGGCGGGACTACGGGCAGACTCGTCGAACCGCGACCGATATTCTGACCAACACCCCCGCGGCGCAGGGGCTTCGATATGAGTGTCGGCACGGACGAAACGAACTCGCGCTCATGCTGATCGACGGACGAACGGTGCCGGCTCTGACGGTGGTGCGCTCGGCACCGCTCGACGCCGATGGATGGGCACGCGAGGCGATGGCCGTTTCGCTGCTCGATGACTTCGATCTGACGGTGGGATGAACGGCAGTGCTGCGGTCGCATGTGAGGTGCGGACCTCACATGGAGTGGCGACGATCGGGCCTGGTCGCGATGACGTTTGTTGTTTGGTGCAGGTCTCGTCGACAGCCGAGGTTCATGATCGGGAGGGAGCTGTTCCCCACGTCGGGTCTGCTGGCCGTGTTCTGGCTCTTTTGTCAGGCAGCGGCCGGCCACGAAGTTCGTCGAAGGAGCGGCCGGGTTCATCGAAGTGTCGGGTCGGCCCCGGTGAATCTCGACGCTGTGGGGCTGATGAACGAAGTGGTCAAGGCGGTGGAGAACATCTCCAGGATCCGGCGGATCGTCGGCTCGCCGTCATGGAGGCGGGCAGCGCATCCGGAAAGCTGGTGGTCATCCCCTGAGCTGACTCCGTCGCAGAAATGTCGACGAGAGCACTGGTCTGCGATCGGGATGCTCCTCGCGCTTCCCGGCCTCGCATCGACAGGTTTTCGGCGCCGGGCGCATGCTTCGGCTCGATCTAGCACAATATTTCATGAAACCGGCTGTGACCTGGAAACTCTCATGAAATTCTCATAATTCGTGAGTCGAGATATTGGCCACATGATGCCTTCGCTAACGACCTGGCTTCGCGCTTCGATAACACCCGAGATCGTTTGATTTTCTGAATCGCACCGACGCTGACGGCGAATGTTGTCCGGCGCGGCGCGGTGAGTTGTGGGCAAGGGAGTAGTCTCGATGCAGATCGCCCGAGAGCGAAAGAATGGGCACCGGAACCCGGTCGCGGCCGTTCTGGTGATGGCCGTGCTGATGGTGAGTTCCCTGTTCGCCGTTCCGGCGGCGTCGGCCGACGTCGGAACGTCCCGGACGGTGAGCCACCGGGGATACGATGAGCTCTGGGTGCCATCGTCGATGGGCAACATCAAGGTGCAGGTACAGTGGGCAGCACGTGGTGGCAGCGCATCGTTGTATCTGTTGGACGGGTTGCGTGCCCGTGACGACCGCAACGCATGGAGTTTCGAAACCAACGCGATGGAACAGTTTGCTCTCGACAACATCACCCTGGTGATGCCGGTCGGGGGCGAGTCGAGCTTCTACACCGATTGGTACTTTCCGAGCAATTTCAACATGCAACCGTTCACCTATCGGTGGGAAACCTTTCTGACCCGCGAATTGCCCGATTATCTAGCCGGTTTCGGTGTCGACAGGACGAACACCGGCATTCTGGGGATCTCGATGGGTGGCACGGCAGCGATGACACTGGCCGCATATCATCGTGATCAGTTCCGCTTCGCGGGTTCACTGTCCGGGTATCTCAATACCACCGCCCCCGGGATGCGGGAGGCCATCCGACTTGCCATGCTCGATGCCGGGGGGTACAACGCCGACTCGATGTGGGGATTCCCCTGGGATCCGGCATGGCTGCGTAACGACCCGTTCGTGTCCGCCCCGCAGCTGGCCGGCATGTCGCTCTATGTCTCAGCGGGAAACGGGATTCCCGGGGTGTACGACCGTCCGTCGGATGCGATCGGATACTGGAACACTGCGATGGGTATGGGGCTGGAGTTTCTCTCGATGCTCACGACCCGCGCATTCGAGGTTCGTCTCGCCACTCTCGGTCAGGCTGCGGAGTTCAGGTTCCACGGAACGGGAACCCATTCGTGGCCGTACTGGTCGGCAGAGCTGTGGCAGGCGCGACCGCAAATCCTCGGAGCCCTCAACGCACGGTGACCGTACCGAACCGGAGGAGGCGTATGTCGAATCAGCGATGCCACCGTTTTCCGTTGTCTCCCACTGGAGCTGTTGGCCTGCTTGCGGTAGCGAGTGCTGCGCTCGTCGCGTGTTCCGGTGACCCGGCAGCAACCGATGCATCGCCCGACACGGCCACGTCGCGTGCCCCGATCACGTCGTCGGCCACCGACACGGTGACGGCCACGCCGCCGCCAGAAGTGTCTCCTCCGGAAGCGAACGCAACACCGTCTTCGTCGACTCCTCCAGTAGCAGAATCGATCCCGGATAGCCTGTCACCGCACAGCCCGGTGGAGACCAGCGCGCCGTTTCCGAGTGATCCTCCTGCGGCCACTGCTTCGCGAGCGCAGCTGTTTCTGGACGCATTGAGAAATGAGGGAATCGTGCCGCCGGCCGACGGCACGATGGCACTCTCGACGGCTGACTACATCTGTGCGGCAACCGGGCTGGGCAGTACCCCCGAGGAGACGCTGACATTCGTGACCGCTGCCGTCGGTATCGAGGCGAGCGCAGCGGATCAGCATCTGGATGTAACGCAGGCGGGAGGCATCGCGCAGACCTATATCCGCATCGCCGAGGCCGTGTATTGCACCGTTTAGCAACAGGTGTCAAACCTTCATCGGAGATTCCGCCCGATCGTCGAGCGTGCTCGCACACCAGCCGGTGCGCGAGCACGCGTCGCGAACAATGTGCGGGTCATGGATCGGATCGAATCGGCGAACCTGCTCGAGCGTGAACCCGGCTACGGCGTGGCCCGATCCGGACCGACGATGGTGCCGTAATCGAGTCCACCGTGGGTGTGGGTCGGTACAACGGGCCACTGACGCTTCCACGCGGCGCATTCCGACGACGGGATGATCTGGAGCCACCGCGGGTCGCGCGGCGACCTCGAGGCCATCGTCTTTTCCTTGACCATCGAGTCGTACTGATCGAGGGAGTCTTCGAGAGTATTGCCGTTGAGCACGACCTCACGGCCGTAGAACGCGGCCTGTTGCTTGACTCCGGGGATCTTCGACAGCTCGGGCTGCCAGCTGTCGGCCGCCATGCCGTTCTCCGACGAGACCCACACCCCGTCCGGGGTGTTGACCACCAGCGAGTGATTTCCGTCGGTGTGCCCCGGGGTCCACAACAGGCTGACGCCGACACCGAGTTCGACGTCCCCGTCGAAGACCTCGAGGCGATCCTGCGGCACGCCGTTCATCCCGCCGTCGACGTACCAGGCCCACTGCATCGGGTGCATGGATTCGAAGGTGCCGAGTTCGCGGCGATGCACGAGCAGTTTTGCATTGGGGAACAGTGGCTTTCGCGGTTCACGTTCACCCTCGATGGGTTCGGTGCTGCCCATGATCATCCGCACGTCCTGCACGTGCAGGTGGTCGAAGCTGACGTAGTCGACGTCGTCGTTCGTCAATCCGAGACTCGGCAGGACCGCATCGGGATCGTTGTAGTACTTGACGAAGACCTTCTCGGCGTAGAGCTTCTGGGAGAACTGCTGCAGCTTGTGGTAGAAGGGAGCCTCGGCCGAGCCTGCCGCGACGGTGGGCTCCCAGACGAGCGTCTTGAGTTTGCCGTCGAACCCCTCGAACTGGATCACGAACATCCGGTTGATGATCGAGATCATCGGGTTCACGTTCAGTGAGTAGCCCTGGAATGCGAATCGGGCGGGATAAGGCGCGGCGGCGATGTCGATGCTCTTGATCGCGGTGACCTGCCCCTGGCTGAGGAACCGCTCCCGATAGCGGGCGGCCGCGTCGCGAACGGCCTCGAGCCTGTCGCCGCGAGGCCAGATGTCGTGGACGCCGTCGAATTCGGGAATGGGCCGCACCGAGCCTGAGGTACCGCTGTCCTGATGAGGATCGTTGAGTTCGGTTGTCATCTGATGTTCGGCGCGGATACGCCCTCATTCACGAGGGAGAGACAGGCGCCGTTCTCCTTCCGATAGATGGGTAGCGTCACGAGAGCGTGCCGAGTCGAGCGACGGTGTCGGTGGACGGGAGGTCACGAAGAGGTTCCCGGATTGTCGCCATGGGTGAGCGCTGCGCCCTCGTACTTCTCACGTGCGGAACGGTTGTCGCCGAGTGTGACGACTTGATCCGGCACCATGCGGCGGTACAACGCGACCCGTAGCGGGTCGGGCAGGGCGGCGATCACGCGAGCAAGCGGGCTGACGAACCCCGGGACGGACACCTCGAATCGTGGTCGTGCGATCACGCGCGACACCGCCTTGGCGACGTCGTCGGGGGTCAGCATGTTGACCGATCCCGACGAGGTTCCGGCAGCGAGTTCGGTATCCACCACGGTCGGCATCACGACCGAGAGATCGACACCGCTGCCGCGCAATTCGGTGCGGACCGCGCTCAGATAGCCGAGTACCCCGTGCTTGGTGGCGGCGTAGGTGGCCTCGCCCGCCGGTGCCAGCCGCGAGGCGGCCGACGCAACTGTCACGATATGACCGCGTCCGCGGGCGCGCATCCGCGGCGCGGTCAGACGTACCCCGCGGATGACGCCGTGGAGGTTCACCTCGAGTTGGCGACGGGTGGCCTTCTCGGGCTCCTCGTCGAAGCGCCCGACCCACATCACACCGGCATTGTTGACGAGGACATCGATCGGGCCCCACTTCGCTTCGACGGCGTCGAGGAAGCGGGTGAACGAGGCGGTGTCGGTGACGTCGAGCGCAAATCCGGCGGCCTCACCGGGGAGCTCCGCGGCAGCCGCGGACGCCTGCTGTGCGTCGAGGTCGCCGATTGCAACCCGAGCGCCTTCCGTTGCGAGGTGACGGGCGATGGACAGACCGATTCCGCGCGCGGCGCCGGTCACCGCGATCACGCGCGTTACCGGTCGGTTCTTTGAGGGCACAGGGCCTCCTCGGGTGGCAGTCGCAACGATATGTGACATGTCGGCGTGTCACATTGTGTGTCGAGTATGACACAGCTCAGGGGCTGTGTGAACCTTCGTGCGGCTACTTCGGCAGGTCGGGCGTGACGAGACCTGTCAGTGCGGAGACGAAGAGTGTCGTGCACACGTCGACCAGCACCTCCGGCTCCTGACGTCGTCCGGTCATCATCCAGTCCACGAGCAAGTTGTTGACTGCTCCGGAGAGGGCGATCGCGGTCAGTTTCGTGGGTTCGGCAGCAGAGTCGAACCCGGACTGCGTCGACCACACCGAGCTGGTCAGATCCGCGAATCCGCGCAGCACGCCGTGCCGCAGCTCCTCGAGTTCGGGGGAGACGCCGACAATCTCGATGAGCACGACGCGCGCGCGGCGCGGGTCATCGGTCAGATAGCCCACGAACGCCGTCAGGCCAGATCGAATCCTGGTCTCGATGCCGTCGTTCGCGGCGGTGATCGCACTCGTCGTTGCGGCCTGCAGCTCGGCTACGAGCATCCCGTAGACACCGGCCAGGGCCGCCTGTCGGTCCTGGAACGACTCGTAGAAGTACCGCTCGGTGAGTGCCGCCGTGCTGCAGATCTGTTTGACCGAGGTCGTCGCATACCCGCGCGTGCCGAACAGCTCCAGGGCCGCTTCGAGGATCGCTGCTCGACGAGCTTGCGCGCGCTCGTCGGCGTCCAATCCGGAATAGCGGCGTCCGGTGCTTCGTTTTCGTGCAGATGCCATTGTTCGGCTCGGTCCCTTCGACGATTGTTCCGTGACATACTGTGCCAGTCCTTGATCTGACACACATCAGTGTCAGATCGTGTCCGGCCAGTTGACCCGAGGGAGCCGCCGTGGCCACCGACACCGCACCCGGCAGTCCGGGCCACCGTGCCCCGCTGCAGGTGGAACCGATCCTGCACGACGACGCGAGCCTGCGGGCGGGCCTCGTCTACGTCCTCGCGCGGGGGGTCGGCAAGCAGTGCTATCGGACCTGGCCTCTCGGCGATACCGGCATCAGCGCGCTGGCCACGATCGACTCGGCGATAGGCCGACTTCCGGTGCTGCGCGACGTCGAACACTCGGTCACCGAGTTGGGAGCGGTGCCGACCGAGTGTTACCTGCCGCACACCTCGTCCACCGACGAACTGGCCGGAGCGAGCGTGCTGTACCTGCACGGCGGCGGATTCACATTCTGCGGTGCCGGCACCCACCGCAGGGTGGCCAGCAGGATTGCGCAGGTCCTGTCGGTTCCGGTGTACTCCCCGATCTACCGGAAGCTTCCGCACGCCGGGGTGGGTTCCGCGGTGCACGACGCCTGCACGGCGTATCGGCATCTCCTGGAGATCTGCCCCGACCCGACCAAGGTCGTCGTTGCTGGAGATTCGTCGGGCGGATACCTTGCCGCCAAGATATGCGAATTGGCGGACCTCGACGAAGTGCAGCCCCCCGCTGCGTACGTCGGCTTCTCGCCGCACCTGAATCTCGATGCAGATCTGCGCGATCACGACCTCATTCGGCGCGATGCGCTCATGCCGGTGTCGGCCTATCGGCGGGTCAAGCGGAAGTGGACCCGCGGACCGGTCGAACTGCGCGGGCAACGTTCGATCCTGGGTGTCGACCCCGCGGTGTTCCCTCCCGCCTTCCTCACCGCGGGCGCGGCAGAGATGTTCGAGCACGACATCCTCGACCTCACCGATCGGCTGGGTAATGTCGGTGGCACCGTCGAAACGCACGTGTGGCGACGTCAAGTACACGCCTTCCCCGTACTCGACGGCCTGCTTCCCGAAAGCCTCGAAACAATCCGATTGACCGCAGAGTTCCTGCGCAAGAAGGCTTTCGGGAACTCCGTTCACTGACGGCGTACGGAGTCCGCGTCAGACGGCCCCGAGGGTGGCGATCACACGCTGCAGCAGGACGGCGTCGGCGGGAAGCTCGTCAGGAGTGAAGGTCCAGTCGTTCCGCGTCCACGGGTCGGCGAAATGCCCCGCGTCCGTCGTGGGTAGATGCTGGGATTGCTCGAACAGAATCTGCAGGGCCGGATCATCGATCACTGTGTCGGCGGCGCCGGCGATCACGATCGAGATGTGCTGCGCACCGGGTAGTTGGGTGAGCCTGACGACGTGGACGAGGTCGTCGCCACTGAAACCGTGCGGAATGCCGGCGAGCACGAGGACACGTGGTTCCAGGTGTGCCGTCGCAGGGTCGGCGGACATCGCGAGGGTTGCCAGGTCGGCGCTGTCGGCCAGACCCTTCAGTTTGGCTGCCACGCCACCGATGTCGAGCACCGGCGGTCCGGCGAGCAAGGGCCCGGTCAATTCCCGAAGTTCGACGAGCGCTCCCCCGGGATCGACGATGTCGATACGTGCACCGGGCTGTGCAGCGAGCAGACGCAATGCGAGTGCGGTGACGACGTGCTGTGCCGCCGAGGCGTCACCATCGATCCACAGTGGCCGCCGCATCGGTAGCGGCACGCACAGTGGCACGCGGAGCGTCGCGCGCGGGGAGCAGAGATCGCCCACCCGAATTCCGTCGCTCGGCGAGCAGGATCCACTCCAGGAGGCGGACGTCCACGTGGCCAACGATGCGGGCAACAGGCTGTCGATGGTGTTCAGCTCGTCGGTGAGTCGCGACGTATCCTCCCGATAGCGTTGCTCCGCAGCAGAGTTGAGTTCTTCGCATCGTCGGTGCGCATGCGCGCGTGCGGCATCGGCCGCAGGGCCGGTGCGGGTCGCCGGATCGGCCACGGCGGCGGAGAGTTCGTCGTCGAGGCGGCGCTGCGCGTACTCGCGGGCAGACACGTAGGCCGCGGTTGCGCGCGCGGCGTCCTCGAAGATCTTCCACAGCCACTCGAACGACGGTGTGACGTCACCCGGGGCCGGGGCCCAAGGCTGAGATTGCGGCGGTTGCGCGGCCGGCACGGGAGCGTCGTCGACTTCGACGCCGTGCGCAGTGAACATCTCGCCGAGGCCGCCCGCATAGCCCTGGCCGAGGGCTCGAAGTTTCCAGCCGCCGTTGTGCGGGTAGAGCTCCCAGCACAACAGGGCGGTTTCGGTGCCGGACGGATCCAACTCGAACGACGCGAGGGGAGCACCGGAAAAATCTGCCAGCGACGTGACAACAGCAGCGTCGGGATCCGTACTCGCCGCACACAGCACACGAGCACCCGCACGCAGCGCACCCAACTCGACGACGATCGCGTCCCCATCGAGTCGAATGCCCTGCGTTCGGGGCTGGTTGTAGAACACCACGTCATCCGACGATGCGACCTGTAGACGGTCGTCGACCACGAACGCGCACAGGTCGACCGGAACGGTGGCGGAGACCGAGAAACGAACAGTCCGGGCCGTCAACGGAGCGTTCTGCCCCGGAGTGAACACTCCGTTCACGGTCACGACACCAGGAAGCGGCCGAGCTGCGGTGCAGCCTCACCCGGATGCTTCGCCTGGATGCCTTCACCGATGGCCTGCAGCTTCCACTCGCTGCCCTGGCGGTACACCTTCGCCATGACCATGCCTGTGAAGGGCATACCACCCTGCAACGTGTAGCGGGCGAGCTCGTCGTTGGTGGTGCCGTCGACGAGGCGGCAGAACGCGTTCTGCACCTGCTCGAACGTGTGGCCCTTGTACGACGTGACGATGAACATCACCGTGTTGATGTGCGGGGGGACCCGGGTGAGGTCCACCAGGATCACCTCGTCGTCGCCGGCGCCTTCCCCGGTCAGGTTGTCGCCCTGATGCTGGATCGAGCCGTCCTTCGCCGTGAGCTGCCCGTAGTAGACGACATCGATGATGTTCTGATCGGCGAACATCACTGCTGTCGCATCGAGGTCGATGTTCGGAGCGCGGTTGCCGAACAGCCCACGCTTCTCGATGGGATCCCAGCCGAGACCCATCCGCAGGAAGGTGAGCGCGACGCCGCCGTCCTTGCGGAGCGTGACCTTCTGGCCCTTGACGAGACTCACCGGACGACTCTTCGTCAGGCTCACCTCGGGCGGACCCCCAGGGGCCGGAGGTGCCTGGTTGTACTGCGCCTGCGCGGGCGCCTGGTTGTACTGCGCTTGGTTGAACGGCTGTGTGGGTGGCGCCTGGTTGAACGGCTGCGCGGGCGGCGGCGGGGCAACGGGCCGAGCGGGGGCCGGCGGTGCGGCAGGTGCAGCCGGTGCGGCAGGAGCAGCCGGTGCAGGCGCATCGTCGACGGAGACGCCGTGGTCGGTCACCAGCGCCGCGAACCCGCCGGCGTATCCCTGCCCAACGGCGCGGACCTTCCAAGCGCCCTGGCGACGGTACAGCTCGAGGGCGATCACAATGGATTCGCTGCTCAGACCCTCGATCCGGTATTCGTACAGCACGGTGCCGTTCGTGTCGGACACCCGCGCTGTGGGCGGAGCGAAGCGCCCGAAATTGCTCGACGCATCGTCGAGGGTGATCACCGCGCGAACCTGCTCGATGTCGGCCGGCACCGCACCGAGCGACACTGCCAGAGATGCGGCCTGTCCGGGCGCGCCCGGCACGAGGTTCACACCGGGGCCCGCGGGCTGGTTGAAGAACACGAAATCAGCGTCGGACCGGACCTTGCCATCGGCTGTGACCAGCAACGCAGAGAGGTCTGCCGGCGTCGTCAGTTCCAGGGAAACGACGACGTCGTGTGCGCTGAGGGGGCCGTTCTGGCCTTTGGCGAGCGAGCTGGACAAATCGAAGTCCTCACTGTGTCTGCGGTAGATGGACGGTCGGTCGGTGTCAACTCTACGAAGCGACCGGCACGCCGGCCGACCGGGTGAACCAGTCGAGGATTTCCTCACCGGCGGTGATCCCCTCGTGCTCGGTGATCGTGAGGGTCGGATGCTGCCAGTTCAGGGATTCGAGCTCGCCGTGTCGCGGGCGGATCGCCGCATCGGCGGCGGCAAGCATCTCGGCATCGAGAGCGCCGTCGCCGGCCGCCAGCACTGCCGAGTCGGGAGCGAGCAGCCCCGCCTCGGTCAATCGTCGGCGCACCTCAGCGACCGCGCGACTCTTGCACACCGGATTGGGCATGGTGTAGATCTTGCGGCCCTGTTGCGAGACGTTCCAGCCGTGCTCGGTGCACCACACGCTCCAGTGGTCCAGGAAATCGTCAGGTTGGGCGTCGGTGTCGACGACGAGATAGCAGAACAACTCCTCGGCGATCCGGAACTTCGACACCCACTCGGATGAGATGCGACGTTGCAGCTCGGTGGTGACCTCGCCGAGGTATGCGGACGACGACCGCACCATGGCGTCGATGCTGCGACGCCAACTCACATCGGCTCGGCCCTCGACGAGAATCGCTCCCCCGTTGCTGGTGATGGCGTAGGGCCACGGCCCGCCGGGGAGGTCGATCCGGTGGAACTGTTCGGGTGTGCGGGTGGTGGTCGGTACCACGGGATGCGACGCGGCGAGATCGCGGAGCCTGGTGGCGGCGCCCTCGGACACGTACGACAGCGGGGCCCCCTCGTAGTACTCGACACACAGCAACCCGCCCTCTGCGAATCGTCTCTCGCCCATCGCGCCGCGCGAGTAGATCATCGTGCGGTCGAGATCGGTCGCGATGAGTGCGGGAGTCACGGCAGGTCCTTGATCAGGCCCATGCACGAATAGGCGAGTTCGGGTACTTCCTCGACAGGAACATCGCGAGCCGCAGCGAGCATCCTGATGTGAGCGTGTTCGTCGGCGTGGCTGTCGCGCACGAGCACCTTCCACGGTACCCGGCGCAGCAGCACCCGGGTGGTTTCGCCTACGCCGGGCTTGACGAAGTTGACGCTCGAGATACCGAACTGGGTACGGATCCGTTCGACGGATTCCCAACCTGCCCAGGTGGGTTCGCGGTCGGAGTCGAGAATCATCCGGGCCTGTGCGACGGCGGCTCCGCGATCGTCGAACTCGGCGGCCACGGTGTCGAGAAGGATTCCGGAGACGTCGTCGTCAGCGAGTTCGGCGTAGAACTTGGCACCGTGGAACTCGCCCGGTGCGATGAAATCGTCGTTGAGTACGGTGCGCGACACGAGCCCGGATACGGTCGAGTTCAGGCAGGCCGATGCGATGAGGAAATCGTCACGGGTACCGAACGTGCGTACGCAGTGCCCCGGGTCGGCGAGTACCGCAAGATCACTCGACAGGGTGTGTCCACCGGAGGCGCTGTACTCGGCGAGCGCTGCGGCAAGTTCCCGCGCGATGGCGCCCTTGCCGGTCCAGCCGTCGACGAACACCACAGATTTCGGATGGTGATGCGCCGCTATGTAATCGAGGGCAGTCCTGTCGATTCCGCGTCCGCGGACGATCGAGACCGCGTAGTGCGGGAGATCGAGACCGTGGTGCTGGTTGGCCCAGCGTCGGATCAGGATTCCGATCGGAGTGCCGGCTCGGGCGAGCGACACGAGCGTGAGATCGGTGCCGCGTTCGGCGATCAGTAGTTCGGTGACGGTGCCGACGGCCTGCGCGAGACGGGGCGCGGTAGCGGCGAGGGCCTTGTCGAACAGTTCCCGGTAGGCGGCGTCGGGTTGGTACTCGACGGGGAGCGATTCGGCGTAGTGCGCGAGACCGGCCTGGATCCGGGCTTCGCGTTCGGCGATGCCACCCTCGAGGTCGAGGTGCGAGAGATCTTTGAGGAGCCAGCGCACTTCGTCGGCTCCGTACGACCCGAAATCGGGTCCGGTCAACGGTGTGGTCACGTGTTCTCCTTTCTGGTGCGGCCTGCCCTGGCTTCCCGCAATGTCAGCGGGTCCGTGGAGGGCACGACGGCGACCAACACGTCTTCACCCGCGGCCGTGAGCACGTCGAGGAGGCCGCCGGGTGCGCGCAAGCGGTCGGTATCGGCCGGGCCGTCGATCACCAGGATCAGTTCGGAACGTGAGTGGGCGCCGGGCCACCGCGCGTTGTACAGGAACCGAGGCGCCTCGGGCTCGAGGTTTTCCGAGATGTATTCCGGTGCAGAAAAAGTGAATCCGCGTCGAAGAGGGTAGCCGGGGACATCGAGGACATACGCCGGCGACCGGGTCGTCGTCTGGAACCTCGCAGGTGTTCCGCGCGCGGCGAGCGCATCTGCGAGCCGTAGCGGCAGGTACATCAACTCTTCGTGCCCGATCACGATCGCCGGTCGCGCAGCATCGCGTGCGTCTGCAAGTGTGTCGGTGGCGGCCTCGACGGCGGCGTCGAAGCTCGCGCCGTCGGAGTCCAGTACCCCGTGGCGGCCGCCGTCGGGAACGTGATTCGGCCACGGCAGTGTCACGAAGCGGTGTTCTCCCCGTTGCGGAGCAATCGGATTCAGTTCCGGATCCGGGAGCGTCGTCACTCGCGCAGTCAGCCCGTCGGGAATCTCCGCGTGTCCAGCGGCAAGGCTCACGTGATCGATGCGGGTACCGAGCTCGGCGGCGGCAGCGGTGGTGAGCCCTCGGTGCTCATCCGAGCGCATATCGACGAGCGACGCCACGACGTAACGTGTCCGTGGTTGCTGCCGGTGCAGTGCCCGGATCGCGTCGAGCGCGGTGGCGCCGGTGGAGATCTCGTCGTCGACGAGCACCAGCGGTGCCGGGTTCGCGAAGAGCTCGGGCGACGTGGGCTGTAGCAGATGTGACGTCGCGTGCGAGTGGCCTTCCTCGAATCCGGCGAAGACGTCGGCACCCGGAACGTGGCGACGCGTGGAGTGCAGATAGCATGCGGCTCCGATGGTGTCGGCGACGCAGTGTCCGAGACCCGTTGCGGTTTCAGCGAATCCGAGGACAACCGCGTCGCCGGCATCCGGTCCGAGCGCCTCTGCGGCAAGCCGACCCAGCCGTCGACCCGCAGCCAGCACCGTCGTGGGATCGGTGGGAAGGTGCTTGCCGAGCACGGTCGAGACCAGCAGGTGCGCGCGTCGCGGATTCCGGCGCAGGCCCGGTTCGATCAGCTCGGGCACGGTGTACCCCGTCGACGTAGTGCCGTGGTGCAACACCAGCCCGAATTCCTCTGTTGCCCACATGGGTTGAAGTGTGTTGGTCACCGGTCCACCAGTGCTGTCAGCAGGTCCACGAACGTGACCCCCTTCTTGGTGATGCCGAACACCGACGCGCGCAGCACAGTCTGCTGTGCCCAGGTGCGGTGCGGTCGTCGTTCGTTCATCTTGTTGCCGTACCCCGACGCGCGCACCCCGCCGGTATTCGCGTCGAGAATGTCGAGGGCGTCGTGATACTCCTCGTGGGTCACCGCGGACAGTGCATGCACTGCGGCGACGTGCGACGGATGGATGACGGTCTTGCCCTGGATACCGTTGGCGCGGTCGAGTGCGATCTCGCGAAGCAGCCCGTCCAGGTCGCGGCTGACGAGTTGCTGCCGGAACAGCACGGCGTCCTGCTCTTCGAACGGGGTGGCGCGCAGCATCGGGCGGAACATGCGTTCGTGGTCGGCGAAGTACTCCCAGACCGGGCCGGTGATGACGAATCCGGTGCCGTCGGTGCGGCCCAGATAGTTGACGATGGCGGCGATCACGTCGACAACGACGCGCACGTCGTAGATGGTCAGATCGCGGTCGCGCCGGATGCCGAAGGTCGCGCACATGTCGGTCGCGCCGACGCGCACCGCCAGCACCTGGGTCCGGTACTCGGCGAGCAGCTGCGAGATGGCGCGCAGTTCGTCGTCGCGAGTCTCGCGGTGCACGACCGAGGAGGATTCGATGACCGGCATCGCGTACAGATGCTTGCCGAGCTGTTCGGATGCGCAGGTCACTGCATCGAGGAATTCGCGGCCACTGGCGGAGGTGAACTTGGGTAGCACGAATCCGGCGAAAACTCGCACGCCGTCACCGAGGGTGGCGGCGATGCGGTCGATACCGGCGGGTGTGCGGACGCGGACGAACAGGAGCATCGGGGCGTCTCCCCGGGCGGCGAGCTCGCCGAGCGTGGCGACGGCGTTGCTCATACCCCGCTCGACTTCGTCGTCGGCGACGGCGTCTTCGAGGTCGAGGACCATCGACGTGACGCCTTCGTCGGCTCGGCGCAGGATCGTCGAGGTCAGGTCGTCGCGTGTCGCGGGCACGTACAGCGTCGCACCCAGTGCGACCGCGAGACGGGCGCGGTCGTCGCCGTCACCGAACGGCTGCGGTACCTGGAAGAACAACCTGTCGAGGGTTGCTCCATCCAGATGACGGAAATGGCGCATCGTCTGCGCCGCGGTGAAGGTTGCCCCCGTCATTGCCTGTCGGCCCGTCCTCTCAGTCGATCCACCACTCCGGCGATGAAATCCGATACCGCGTCGAGATCGCGGACGTAGGCCCAATAGTCCGGATGGACTCCGGTGAGCGCGTCGACGGCTCTGTCGATTCGGTTCAATTGGGCATCGAGAACCGACCCCCACTCTTCTGTCAGGTCGCGTTGTACGGCGAGAAGCTGCGCATCGCGCAGCCGGAACCGGACTTCGTCGACCTTGGCCTCCGGATTCTTCCGGACCGCACGCAATGTCGCCAGTCGGCCGGTCACCGCATCGACCAGTTGCTCGGCGGCAGCAAGATCGACGCGCACCTCGTTCGCGAGATCGAGTGCGAGCTCGGGCCGGGCATCGTCCACTGCCCTGCGTGCGTCGTCGAGGTGCGTGCCCGCGTGCTCGAGGAGCGTCTCGGCTTGCTGCTCGTTACCCGACAGATCGGCCGAGCTCGCGGCGTTGAACTCACGAAGCAACGACGAAAACGCAGGTGGCAGGCCCTCGATTCGGGTACGAACCGCGTTCATCCGGGTCGTGACCGACGCCACAGTGTTGCGCGCTTCACTCTGCCGTCCGGGTGCGTCGGTCAGGGCCTGCCGTAGAGCTTTCGTTGCTTCCTCGACCTCGTGAGCTCTCGTGCGCAGGGCGCCGGTGCCGGCAGCGGAGTCCAGGGAGCGCAGCGCAGCCTCGAGCGATTCGGCGGCGGTGCGGATCGATCGATAGTGCGCGAACTGTGCTCGCTCAGGGGCCAGTAGAGATTCGAAAGCGACCTGAGCTTCGGCCCGAACCCGATGTGCGAGTTGAGGAACTGTCTGCGCGAGTGCAGCCATGTGTTCGAGATGTCCGCGGTTGTTCTCGTAGAATTCATCGAGAATTCTTGTTGCGTCACCTATCTGACGAATGGCGTGGTCGTAGTCGGCAACGGGCGCCAAATCCTGCTCGGGCTCGGTGCGTGCGAGTCGCAGATACCCTTCGGCCGCGAGATAGCAGGTCTGCCGGATCGGCTCCCACTGCCGGAGTAGGTTTCGTTCGGGCGCGAGCTCGTGTGATTCGGCAACGCCCGCCTCGGCGACCGATTGACGTCGATCCATGTCGAGGAATGCGGCCACCATCGCGTCATGGGCACGACGAGCCGCGGGGTCTTCGGAGTGCTCGCCGCCGAAGAGGCGGCGCGTCCATCGGCTCGCCACAAGACCGAATGGTACTGGTCGCGCGGTCGCGGACACCGTGGGCCGCGGACACTGGGCATAGTGGGCAGGAGCGTACTTCATTCCCACCTATTACTGTGGTGTGACACGCGCTGAATCGGACGTACCTTCCGGTGCGTCGACGACCGATCGAAAGGACCCCGCATGGGCGTCAGCTTGACCAAGGGCGGCAACGTCTCCCTCACGAAGGAAGCACCGAACCTGACGGCAGTCGCTGTCGGCCTCGGCTGGGACGTGCGCACCACCACCGGCACCGACTTCGACCTCGACGCCAGCGCAATCGCCACGGGCGCCGACAAGAAGGTCGTCTCCGACCAGCACTTCATCTTCTTCAACAACATGAAGTCGCCCGACGGCGCTATCGAGCACACCGGCGACAACCGCACCGGTGAAGGCGACGGCGACGACGAGGTCATCAACGTCGACCTGGCTGCTGTTCCGGCGAACATCGAGTCCATCTTCTTCCCGGTGTCGATCTACGACGGCGACGCACGCAGCCAGTCGTTCGGGCAGGTTCGCAACGCTTACATCCGCGTCGTCGACCGCGCCAACGGCAACGAGCTGGCTCGCTACGACCTCAGTGAGGACGCCTCCACCGAGACCGCGATGGTGTTCGGCGAGCTCTACCGCAACGGCGCCGAGTGGAAGTTCCGCGCGATCGGCCAGGGCTACGCCTCGGGTCTGTCGGGCATCGCCCGCGACTACGGCGTCAACGTCTAAGTATCCTCCGGATCGGATCCGGTCCCGGGCCGTGGAGCCGGGGGCCGGATCCGCATCTGTCGTATTGCAGTAACCACCCTGCAAAGCCCTGACTTCGAAAAAGAAAGGCCACGCTTCGTGGTTCTGCGAATATTCGGTGCGTCATTCGCCGTCACCGTAGCGGCGCTGGTCGTCGCGTTCCTCTACGGCGGTCCCCAAGCTCTTTTCCTCTGCGTGATCCTCGGCATCCTCGAGGTATCGCTCTCGTTCGACAACGCGGTCATCAACGCGACCGTGCTGCGGCGGATGAGCGAGTTCTGGCAGAAGATCTTCCTCACCATCGGTATCCTCATCGCCGTCTTCGGCATGCGCCTGGTGTTCCCCTTGCTCATCGTCTGGGTCGCATCAGGTCTCGGTCCGGTCGCCGCGCTCGATCTGGCGCTCAATCCTCCACCCGACGGCGCGCCGTACTTCGCGAACGGTGATCCCAGCTACGAAACACTGATCACCGACGCGCATCCGCAGATCGCGGCGTTCGGTGGAATGTTCCTGCTGATGCTGTTCCTGCACTTCATTTTGGAAGACCGTGAGATCAAGTGGCTGCAGTGGATCGAACGCCCGCTGGCGAAGGCAGGCAAACTCGATCAGCTCGAGGTCGTCATCGCGACGGGTCTGCTCCTCGTCACCGCCACGGTGATTGCACCGGACGACGCAGTCTCGACGGTGATGATCGCCGGTGCACTCGGCATGATCACGTACATCGCCGTCAACGGTCTCGGCGAGATGTTCCACATCCCCGAGGAAGGTGAGGAGCCGACCGGTGGGCCGAGCGGCCTGGCGAAAGCCACGGGTAAGGCAGGTTTCTTCCTGTTCCTCTACCTCGAGGTCCTCGACGCCTCGTTCTCGTTCGACGGTGTCATCGGCGCATTCGCGATCACGTCCGACCCGATCATCATCGCGCTGGGTCTCGGCTTCATCGGTGCCATGTTCGTCCGTTCGATAACCATCTTCCTGGTTCGGAAGGGCACGCTCAACGAGTACGTCTACCTCGAGCATGGCGCCCACTGGGCGATCGGTGCACTCGCACTGATCCTGCTGTACTCGATCGGCACGCACGTTCCCGAGCTCATCACCGGAATGGTCGGCATCGTCCTGATCGGTGCGGCGTTCGGATCGAGCATCTACCGCAACCGCAAGGAAGCCAAGGCGGAAGTAGCAGCCTGATCGAGCTCGACCGATGGGAGCCTTCGACCTGTTCTCGGGCAGGAGGCTCCCATCTCCATATCCCGGCATCACGTCACGAAAGGCACGTACATGGCCATCGACTACAACAAGAAGCCCGAGCAGGGATCCGGGGGAGTCAACCTCAGCAAGATCAACCTCACCAAGGAATCTCCCACCGTCAGCCTCAGCAAAGGCGGCGCAGGTCAGGGCATGACCCGGGTCAATCTCAACTGGTCGCGCGGTGAACAGAAGAAGGGATTCCTCGCCAAACTCACCGGAGCCGCCGGCGGAGTCGACCTGGACCTCGGCTGCCTGTACGAGCTGACCGACGGCTCGAAGGGTGTCATCCAGGCGCTCGGGAACAGCTTCGGGTCGTTGAATACGCCGCCGTACATTCACCTCGACGGCGACGACCGCACCGGTTCCGCTCAGGGTGGCGAGAACATGCACATCAACCTCGAACGCCCCGAGCTGTTCAAGCGGGTGCTGATCTTCGCCATGATCTACGAGGGTGCCGCCAACTGGGCTGCCGTCGACGGTGTCGTCACCCTCACCCAGCCGTCGGGACCGGAAATCGAGGTGCGCCTCGATTCGCCGAACAACGGCGCCCGCATCTGCGCTATCGCGATGCTGCAGAGCACCGGGCAGGGTGTGACCGTCCAGCGTCTCGTCGAGTACGTCAACGGCAGCCAGTCCGACCTCGACCGCCAGTACGGATGGGGTATGCAGTGGCAGGCGGGTCGCAAGTAGGTGCGTTGACCCGTTCTCCCGCCCATGGTGGGTGAGTACCCGGTCTGACGAGTGCTTGTGCCCGAAATGATGGTTGGTGTATCGAAATATCGGCCGCCAACCATCATTTCGGACACCAACGGTCGCGTCACGGAGCGTAAAGCGCGGGTCGCACGGAACACCGGAGGATCGACGGACGCCTCCAGTACTTCGGGAGGGCGGTAGGTTGGCGGTATGACCGATATGACCCTGGAGTTGTTCGACGGCGCCGACATCCGTCGCGTCCTGTGTGTCGTCGCGCATCCTGACGATATGGAGTACGGCGCGTCCGCAGCTGTCGCCGAGTGGACAGCGCACGGTGTAGAAGTTGCATACCTGTTGCTGACGGCTGGGGAAGCGGGGATTCGGGATCGTGATCCGGCAGAGGTCGGGCCGCTTCGGGCAGAAGAACAGCGGCGATCCTGCGCACTCGTGGGTGTAACGGACCTGAGCATCCTCGATCTACCCGACGGGTTGCTGCAAGCAGACGTCGACACCCGCCGTCACATCGCTCGCCGGATCCGCCAGTTCCGCCCGGATGCGGTCATGTGCACAACCTGGGACCTCGAAGTGCCGTGGGGTCTCAACCACGCGGATCATCGCGCAACCGGGCTCGCGACGGTCGACGCGATCCGCGACGCCGACAATCCCTGGCTCTACCGAGAATTGTTCACCGACGAGGGCCTCGAGGCATGGTCGACTCGGTGGTTGTTCGTCACGGGCGCGGTCGATACACATGCGATCGCGCTGCGCGCCGAGTCGGTGGAGAAGGGCATCGCCTCATTGGAGGCACACGAGGTCTACTTGGCGGCGCTACCCGACCACATCCCTCCGCGTGAAATGATCACCCAGATCACCACGGACGCCGGCTCCGCCGCGGGGGTGCCCTGGGCGCTCGGTGTGCGCGCGATCCCCATGGGATAGTGCGAAACTTGTGGGAGAGTGAGTTGTTCGATGCCGGCAAGTTCCGGCTCGTCACGTTGCTGCTGAGTTCAGCGAGGGTATTCCGCGGCCCTCTTGATAGCGTCGAGCCTGCGGTCCCAACCTGAGCCCACGGCGTCCAATGTCCGGCCCACCGCGCTCAATCGTGAACCGGCGGCAGCGAACCGGAGTTCACGACCGATGCGTTCGGATGTGACGAGTCCACATTCCTGCAGTACCGCCAGGTGTTTGGCAATGGCCTGGCGCGACACCGTGAACTCGGATGCGAGGCCCGACGCCGAAGCGGGCGATCGTCCGAGGCGTTGAAGGATCTGCCACCGCGTGTCGTCGGCAAGGGCAGCGAACACGCGTGTGGTATCGGACGTCTCATTGGGCTCGCTGTGCGGCAACTGTTTCTCCCTTCTCGAGGTGAACCCTGGCGAGATCCAGCTCGATGGTCCAGCCTTCGGTATTCTCCTCGTACTTGGCACGACGCTCGGCGGCATCACCTGGGAGCGACTCGAATCCGGTTTCCGTCACATGTAGGACAGTCGAAGTGTCGGAGACGGCCTGGATCCGGAACTCGACGAGGGTGGACGGGCTGTCGGGGTCTGTGTGGTCGGACAGCCAGCGGAATGCCGCGTAGTCGGGTTCGTCCAGGGTGACGGTGCGGAATGCGAAGGCGCCGTGGATCGGGTCGTGGACGACAGTGAGTTCGCCGTTCCGTTCGAGTCGGTGTTCGGTGATTTCGCTCTCGTTGATGTACCACCCGGGTTCCGAGACAAGTTCCCACACTCGTGCCGCCGGGGCATTGATGGTGATCTGTCGGTTGATGCGGTCGAGTTCGACGGCCATGGTTCCTCCTCGCTAGGTGCAACTCTAGGGTTGCATCCCAGCGTCCTCGCTGCAACCCCAAGGTTGCATGACGCAGATTCTGATTGTGTGGCCGAGGTGGTTCGGGTCAACCGGTGATGTCGCCGGGGTGGGTATGCGGGAAGATGGGGGCATGCTCGAAACACCCGTGATCATCGGCATCGGCTCGATCTGCGTTGGATTCGTGTTCTTTCTCGCCGCCGCAAGTGGAGCGAGAGCCAAGTGGGACAGGAAACTGACGATCACGCTGTTCGTCGTCGCGATCGTATTCATGACGATTGTCCCGGTGATCGGCGCGGTGGGTTTCGCGGCCTGATTTCGGCACTGTATTAATTGCGGACCGAAGGTGTCCTCAATCGCTTATACCTTGAGCACATGACCGAAAACATGACCGTCGAAGCCACCGACATTCTGGCCATGCTCGCGGAACAACGAGACATGCTTCTCATCACCGTGCGCGAACTCGACGACGCGGGCGCTCGCGCCCGAAGCACCGCCAGCGACCTCACCCTGGGCGGACTCATCAAGCACGTATCGGCCACCGAGAGCGGCTGGATCGACAGGATTCGTGAACTGGACGAGAACGCCGTCTTCGACATGGACTCGGCGATGGTGTCGTATTACATGAGCGACGACGACACCCTCACCGGCTTGCTCGACGAGTACGCGAAGGTGGCAGCTGCGACCGAGGCTTTCGTCGCGGGCCTCGACCTCGACCTGCAGGTTCCGCTCCCGACCGCACCGTGGGCGCCGGAGCGGGAATGGTGGAGTGCGCGAAAGGTGTTGCTGCACATTATCCGCGAAACTGCTCACCACAGCGGGCATGCCGACATCATCCGAGAGGCGCTGGATGGTGCGAACACCACCATGCAACGAGGCGCCGACGCCGGCATGACCTTCGACTGATCGCCGATTCGCCTCGGCGCGGGTAGCGCACCGGCGGGGTCCTCGGTTCCAGAAGACAGCCCGACGTCAGCTCTCCGGCGTTGCGATCAGCGGAAAGTCGTCGACAATTCGTTGGAGGCGCATCACCTGACGGGGAATGAACTCCGCGATCGTGGTGCCGACGACGTCTGCAGCGTTGCTGATGTCGTTGGCGATGCGGCTGATCTCGGTGCTCGTGAGCCCGCCCGGCTCGATCCCGAGACCCAGGACGACTTCGTTGCTGTCGACGGCATCGACGTCGAAGTGGATGGCGACGTGTGAGCAGCCGGTAGCGGCGAGCCAGTCGAGCAGAGGCGCGCTGGTTGTGCGGAGGTCGTCCGGACCGAAGGTTCGGATTCCCCATGCGGCCACGTTCGGGAAGTCGTCGTCGGTCCAGGAGTGCAGGCCTACCAGGGCTGCTCGGTCGGGGGAGACGGTCGCAGAGAGTAGATTCTGGATATCGGGGTCGCCGTGCCCGGTGACATTGGCCAAGGCCATTGCGTGATAGCCGGGATACTCGCTCTCAGGAGTGCCGATATCGGGGTGTGAGTCGATCCAGATCACCGCGAGGTCGTGTCCGTAGCGGTTGGCGAGCTCAGTGAATGGTGCCACGCTCACTGAGCACTCGCCTCCCAGGGTCGTGATACGTGCTGGATTGTGTCGGCGGATCGAATCCAGCGCGTCCCTGAGCTGTCTGAGGACGATTTCTTTGGCTTCGACCCCGTCTTGCTCATCCAGACCTCTGTCCGACATCGTGACCGGCACTGTCACCGCCGGTCCGTTATGAGGTGGGAGAACCGCTTCGAGGACTGCCGTGCCCACCGCATACCCGCGACGGGCGACATCGAGGGGGAACTCAGGCGCGAACGATTGGACACTGGAGATGCCGGCACCCTGCCATTGAGGCCACACGACGCGGAGATGATCGGCGTCGCCGACCGGTGACGCGTTGGAGAGGCCCATAGCGCGGCTCCTTGTTCGTGATTAGGATTTTCTGCTCAGACGCTACCTGCCGGTATGAGAAGGCAGCTGAGCCTGAAGGCTGGTGCGGACGGGGACCGGCATGACAGCCACGAGCGCCTGCTGGTCCCTCGACTCAGCTACCGGGCGCTCGGTAGGAGGCGTCCCGCCGAGCGGCTTCGTCGACCTGTTCCGGGGTGAGCAGCGCGATCGGCCTCGATCGCGCGGCACCCGACGCGATGGTGCGGAGTTCGAGGGTGGCGGCGGCGATCTCGTCGGGCACCTCACCGAGCACATACAGGTCGTGCCCGCCCAGGGCGAAGTGCACGGACTCGACGGTACCGCCGACGCTTTCGACCATCGCGACGATCGCGTCCCGACGGGCACTGCCGCCGTCGCTCAGGAGTCCTTTCGCGCCCTCTGCGGTGTAGGTGACCTGCCACAGGTATTTCGGCATGGTTCCTGCTTTCCTCGACCGGCGTTGTTGTCGCCTTCCATGGTCGGACACCGAGGGCAAGACAGGCGGTGCTTTCGGTCAAACGTATCGAACTCGGCATCGAGCGGCCGGGTCGATGTAGCTCAGCGTGTTACGGACCGTGTGAGCCGGTTTGGATTCAGCACATCGTCGAGTTCGTCGCGGCTCAGGAGGCCACGCTCGAGGACGAGGGCTGCCACGCTCCGCCCCGATTCGAGTGCCTCTGCCGCGACCGACGTGGCGGCCGCGTAGCCGATGTAGGGGTTCAGTGCGGTCACCACACCGATGGACGACTCCACCGTTGCCCGCAGGTGCTCGACATTGGCGCCGATGCCTACGACACAGCGCTCACGAAGAACCGTGCAGCCTCGGGTTAGGAGTTCGATCGTTTCGAACAGGCTGTGCGCGATGATCGGCTCGAAGGCGTTGAGCTGGAGCTGACCGCCCTCTGCAGCCATGGTCACTGTCAGGTCGTTCCCGATGGCGCGGAACGCGATCTGGTTGACGACCTCAGGGATCACCGGGTTCACCTTGCCGGGCATGATCGACGAACCTGCCTGTACCGACGGAAGCGTGATCTCACCGAATCCAGCACGGGGACCCGACGAGAGCAGTCGGAGATCATTGCAGATCTTCGACAGTTTGACCGCGGTACGTTTGAGGACACCCGACAATTGCACGAACGCGCCCACATCCTGGGTGGCCTCGACGAGGTCCGGCGAGGTGATCACGTCGAGACCACTGATCGAGGCAAGATGATCGCGCACGAGCGCTGCGTACTCGGGGTGGGTGTTGAGTCCGGTCCCGATCGCTGTGCCACCCAGGTTGATCTCCGCGATCAACAGGCCGGCTTCACTCAATCGTTGTGCGTCCTCACCCAGCATCAACGCGAACGCCCCGACTTCCTGTCCGAGAGTCATCGGGACAGCGTCCTGCAGCTGGGTCCGGCCGATCTTCAAGATGCCGGCGAACTCGGCGGATTTGAGCGCGAAGGCTTCGGCGAGGTCGGTCACCGCCGCCCGCAGCCGCACCAACGCCACCTGCAGGCCGATCTTGATCGCGGTCGGGTACACGTCGTTCGTGCTCTGGCCGAGGTTGACGTGCTCGAGCGGATGAAGATGATCGTATTCGCCTCGGGAGTGGCCCAGCAGTTCCAGTGCCCGATTCGCGATCACCTCGTTCGCGTTCATGTTCGTCGACGTGCCGGCGCCGCCCTGGATGACATCCACGACGAAGTGATCGTGTAATCCGCCGATGCGGATCTCCTCACACGCGGTACCGATGACTCGGCCCAACTCCGGATCGAGTAGATCGAGATCGGTGTTCGCTTGTGCTGCAGCCTGCTTGACCATAGCCAGGGCATCGACGAGGTCGGTGTGATGGGACAGAGGAATTCCGGTGATCGGGAAGTTCTCGACCGCTCGCAAGGTATGGACGCCATAGTAGGCGTCACCGGGAACCTCCCGATCACCCAGGAGATCGTGCTCGATACGGGTCATCGGTCCGATGCCACCCGGGTCGGAATGTCGCCCCACGGTAGCGGCGCGCCACTGAACTTGGCTGCGCGAAGATCACCCGACCGGGCATGTCCTTCGAAGCGCTCCAGCCGCGCCACCCGGCCGCAGATCTCGCCCAGCTGCGCGCTGGTCTCCGGGTTGCGAACCTCCTGGTAGGTGAGGGTCTTCAGGAATTTTCCCACCCAGAGTCCGCCGGTGTACCGACCGGCGCCGAGGGTCGGAAGTACATGGTTGGTTCCGATCAACTTGTCGCCGTAGGGAACGCAGGTTCCTTCTCCGAGGAACAGGGCGCCGTAGTTGCGCATTGCGGTGAGTGCTTTGCGTGGCTCCTCGGTGAGGATCTGCACGTGTTCGGACGCGAAGCTGTCGGCGAGTCGGTACGCCTCGGCGACGGTGTCGACGACGTGCACCTCACCGTGATCACGCCAGGCTGGGCCGGCGATCGCGTTTGTCACGAGCCCGGGTAGCAGCGCGTCGATGTGGTCGAGGGCTGCCTGCCCCACGGCCTCGGAAGTGGTGATCAGTATGCACGGTGAATCCGGACCGTGCTCGGCCTGACTCAGCAGGTCGACCGCGATGGTGAACGGGTCGGCGTGATCGTCCGCCACGATCAGCGTTTCGGTCGGCCCGGCAAACAGATCGATACCCACTTCGCCGAACAGTTGCCGTTTGGCTTCGGCCACGTACGCGTTGCCGGGGCCGGTCAGGATGGAGACGGGATCGATCGTCTCGGTGCCGAGGGCGAGCGCTGCGATCGCCTGGACGCCGCCCAATACGAAGATCTCGTCGGCGCCGGCCAGGTGCATCGCAGCGACGCTGATCGGAGGTGCCTCACCGGCATTCGGTGGTGTCGTCGCGGCGACACGCTCGACTCCGGCTACCTTCGCGGTCAGGACGGTCATGTGCGCCGAAGCGGTCAGCGGGTACCGTCCGCCGGGAACGTACGCCGCTGCAGCGTCGATCGGCACATTGCGGTGCCCGAGGAAGACACCCGGGAGGGTTTCGATCTCAATGTCGTGGATCGAGTCCCGCTGAGCCTGAGCGAAGTTGCGGATCTGGCGCTGCGCGAATCTCAGATCGTCGAGGACGGTGTCCGGCACGGAGGAGACGATCGAACGGACCTGGTCCTTCGTGAGCCGGAACGACTCCGGCGACCAGTTGTCGAACTTCTCGGAGTATTTTCGAACGGCGGACTCGCCATTCGCGCGGATATCGTCGATCACGTTCGCCACCGTGTCCACGACTGCGGGGTTGCCGGATCGCTGCGCCGGTTTCCCGGTCGCCGCCTTGAGTACGAATGCCATGAGTGCTCCCTTGAGGCCTGGGCGATGATGCTGCAATCAAGCATCGCGACGCCGGAGCCCCGACAACAGAAGCAACTCGGGAACAGTTTGCCGAGATGACTACACATTGTGTGTATCGTGGGGTGTGGTCTTCACAGTCGCCGACGCACTCGAAATCGACCTCCTGAAGAGGGCGGGTGCCAGAGTTCTGACCGGCGCCGACAACCTCGACAGTGAGGTGCGCTGGGTCCATTCGTCCGAGATATCCGATATCGCGCGCTTTCTTCGCGGTGGCGAAATGCTGCTGACCGCGGGACTCGGAATGGGACGAACCGCCGCTCTGCAACAGGTCTTCGTTCGTGCCGTGGCCCGGGCGGGTGCGGCAGCGCTCGTCATCGAGGAATCCGGCCGGATGTTCGATCGCGTGCCGGACGCTGTCGTCACGGAAGGAAGTGCATGCGGTCTGCCGGTCGTGGCACTGGCTCAGGAGGTGCCGTTCGCAGGTGTGTCGGCCCGAGTCCACGAGATCCTGACGGATATCCGTCTCCGTGCATTGACTCGGGAGCGGGAGATCGAGTCGACCTTCTCGGATCTCCTGCTGACGGGAGCGGACGCGTTGTCCATCGTGCAAACTCTCTCGCGGCTGACGGAAAAGCCGGTGATCCTGGAAAACATCGTGCACCGGGTGACTGCAGTCGCCGGTGAATTCGACAGTGTGGTCTTCGAGGAGTGGGAAGGCCACGCGCGCAGCCTCCACAACGACGACGATCAGGACTGCGTCCGGCGCACCGTTCTGATGCGCGGGCAACCCTGGGGCTGGATTCACGTCCTCGGCATCAGCAACGGAGATCGCGACGCAATCGTGTTCGCGGCGGAGCGTGCAGCAGCGGCAGTTGCGATCTCACTGCTGAGCGACCGCAGCCGTGAGGCGCGAGACGACCAACGCAGCACCTCGCTTATCACGCGATTGCTTCTGGGTGACCTCGCCGGCGTCGAATTCGTCGAGCAGGCCGCGCGGCTCGGGTACCAGCTCGGTTCGAGCCGCTACGTCGTCGCAGTGGCGAACAAGGCGCGTCGTGACGACACCGCACCGTCGCGTCCACACCGCCATGACGATGCCGCGGTGATCAGTGCCGACATGGGTGACTACATCGTTGTGGTCGCGTCGGAGCGTACGAAGCGCAGCGCCCTGCTCGGTGTCCTCGGTACCGGACACCACGGGGTCGGTATCAGCCGCGCTGTGTCTGCGCAGGCTCTCCCGGTGGCGGTCACCCAGGCGAACAGCGCAGCGGCGGTGGCTCGGACGCTGAGCGGCTCGCCCGTGTTGCACTTCGACGAATTGGGCATCGAACGACTGTTGGTGACGCTTGCGCAGGGCCCCGAACTGGCCGCCTATGTCGAAGATGAGATCGGACCGCTTCTCGCGAAGGATGCGAAGTCGTCCGCGCCGCTTCTTCCGACGTTGCGGACCTTTCTGGAAGTCGACGGCCGCAAGACCGAGGCGGCGGAGGCATTGTTCATTCAGCGCAGAACTCTGTACAACCGGCTCGACCGGATCTCGTCGATCCTCGGTAAGTCGCTCGATGACGCCCCCACTCGGCAGAGCCTGCTGGTGGCAGTGAAGGGGCTGGATCTGCTCGAAGGTTCTTCGGTCATCGCACGTCATATTCGCCGGAAATAGAAGAATTCGTCGGTAGCCGAGACCTGCAAGTACACGATACGTGCAGGACAGCCGGCGAAGCTGCACAGTCTGTCACTTCAGTGTCGAGCGCGAGGTTCGTAATGTGATGCACACGACTTCAGCGTCCGTGTGACGTTCACGCAACATTCACGCACGTGACGGCTTCCGGGCCGCGCTCTCCACCGCGCATCACCGAGCCCAAGCCCAGTGCATTACCCGAGGACACGACAGACTATGGCAACACATGAACCCGCGACCGTCCGTCCGGCTGATCATCTTCGGGTGAGGAAGGCGCGTATCGCCACATTCTTCGCCTTCTTCCAACTCGGCGCCGTCATGCTGATGTGGTCGACGAGCACATCGTCGCTGCGCGTCAGCAACGGGTGGGAAGGCGCAGCAGGCGACACCGAGTTCGGGATTCTCGCACTCGCGATCGGTATCGGCGCATCGGTGGGATGCTTCGCTATCGGTCCGCTGCTCGACCGGTACGGACCTCGGAGGACAGCCACACCGACCTTGATCCTCTATCCGCTTTGCTACCTTCCTCTCGCCTTCATGGACGGACTCGTCGGTGCTGTGTTCATCGGAGTGCTGATCGGGTTGCTGCGTGGTGCCGCCGACACCGCCTTCAACGTGCACGGGGTACAGGTCGAGCGGTACTACGGTCGCCCGATCATGTCTGCATTCCACGCGGCCTATCCCGCGGGAGGATTCATCCTGGGTCTCGTCGGCAGCGCATTTGCCCGCCAGTTCACGGACAGTCCGGCTGTCGCCTACCTGACGTTGGGGGGGACGATGGCTGTGCTCGGGCTCGTATTCGGTCGGTGGCTGCTCAACAAGGACGAATTGCTCCCTGCAGACAAGGAAGACACGTCCTGCGTGGGCTCGACGGGGAAGCGCCACGCCACCACAGCGACACTGCTGATCATGATCGGTTTCGGTGTCCTACTGCTCGCGTCGATGCTCAGCGAGAACGCGATCCTGGACTGGGGGCAGGAATACGTTCGGCGCGCGGTGGGAACGTCGGCTGGTCTTGCGGCAACCGCTGTCACCGTCTACTCGGGTGCTCAGTTCGTCGGTCGACTCTTCGGCGACAAGTTGGCCGAACGGTTCGGTGCCCGGTTCATCGTGGCAGCCAGCGGCATCATCGGCTCGATCGGAGCGATGGTCGCAGTTTTCGCAGGTTCGGCCGCAGTCGCGCTCGTCGGGTTCGGCCTTCTCGGACTCGGCCTGGCCTCCATGGCCCCTCTGATGCTGTCTGCCGCGGGGCGTCGTGATCCGGAGAATGCCGGACGCAATATCGGACTCGTCAACGCGATCGGATACCTCGGAATGCTTGTCGGTCCCGCATCGGTCACCCTCATCGTCGACCGGGTGGGTATCGGGTGGATGCCGGTGCTGCCGGCAGTGTTGCTCGTCCTCATCGCGGCCGGAGGTCCCGTGCTGATGCGGTTGGTTCCTCGGTACCACGAGCCCACCCTGAACTCTCCGCGACAGAGCGTTTCGGCTGGCTGATCCGGAAAGGCAAGAACGGCACTGCGGCCGGACTCGTGACGAGTCCGGCCGCAGTGCACTTCTCCGGATAGGTGTCATTCACGTGGTGGTGCTGTGCTGTTGCGAACCACGAAGGACGTTCGGAACAGTGAACGTTGTCGGGTTCCTCCGGAGATACGATCGAGCAGGATACTTGCTGCGGCACGTCCCTTCTCGACGATCGGCTGCGCCACGGTGGTCAACCCCACCAGTGCTGCGGCGGGGGAATCGTCAAATCCCACAACTGAAATATCTTGTGGAGCAGTCAATCCCCGCTCTCGAAGTGCGTGGAGTGCGCCCAATGCATGTACGTCCGACATTGCAACCACCGCGGTGAGTTCGGCGGCGTCCAGAAGGAGGTGTGCCGCCGCGGTTCCGGAAGTTTCGTCGACATCGCCCGCGACGGCCACCACCACGTCGGACGTCGACAGGCCGTAGTCTTCGGCGGCACCGAGATATCCCGCGAGGCGCTCTCGGGCGTTGTGTTCGGTGACGCTGCGGAGGTCTTTCGCAGTCGCCAACCCGCATACCGAACCGGCGGTGAGTCTGTCGACAATGATTCCGATTCGTCGGTGCCCCAAGGACAACAGGTGGGTCATTGCCGTCCGGGCACCGTTCTGATCGTCGATCGCCACGTACGGCAACCCCGAGCCTCTCGGGGAGTCCACGACTACGGCTGGGATGCGCCGGGCCATCACCGCTTCCACGAGTGGATGTGCTTCGGGGACATTGTGTATCACGACGCCGTCGACCAATCCGCGCAATACGAGAGAGTTCACCGGCCGGCCGGTGGCTCCTTCTCGGGATGCCGGGAAAAGGGTGAGGGCGATGTCCGCATCGTTCCCGATCTCGGCGATGCCCTTCATCAGCAGGGTTACCGAGGGATCCTCCAGTGCATGCACGGGGGAATCCGCGACCACGACGCCGACCGCACCGATGCGTCCTGAGCGCAAGCTGCTGCCGGCCACCTGCGGACCGGCATATCCGAGCTGATTTGCCACGGAATAGATATGGACGCGTTGCGAATCCGATACTTTCGGTGAATTGCTGTACGCATACGACACAGATGCGACCGATACCCCCGCCGCCTTGGCGACGTCTTTCATCGTGACCACGTCCGGCTCCTTCCGCGTACTCGTCGACGAGAGCCGCGCCCACGATCGTAAGGGTGCAGCATGTCGATGAGTCTCACCGACCTTGACGTCCCCGAGTGTGGTGATACGATTCACCTTAGAAGGTTAATCGTTTCACTTCGCGGAGGAGAAGGCATGGCGAACGTTCTGTACCTCTACGGTGGCTGGCCCGGCCACTTTCCCTACGACATCGCCGCCTGGTCGCGCGAATTGTTCGACGAACTCGGCTTCGATGTGGAGGAGTCCCAGGACATCTTCACTCTCGACCGTGATCTGAGCGGATATGACCTCATCGTATTCGGCTGGAACAATGCGCTGACTACCGAAGATCTCAGCGATTCGCAGGAGAAGAACCTGCTCGACGCCGTCGCTGCGGGCACCGGGGTGGCGGCGTGGCACGGCGCCGGTGCGGCGTTTCGCGCGAGCCTGAAATACCATTTCCTTCTCGGTGGCGACTTCATCGAGCATCCCGGTGGGGAGGCATACCCTCAGCCGTATCGCGTCACCATCACCGACAGGGACCACGAGGTCGCAGCAGAGGTCGAGGACTTCGACGTGGCATCCGAGCAGTACTACATGCACGTCGACCCGAACAATCACGTACTCGCCGAGACGGAGTTCACCGGCGAGCACCTTCCGTGGCTCGACGGCCTGCGCAGTCCGGTGGCGTGGGTGCGTAACTGGGGTTCCGGCAGGGTCTTCTACCACTCCATCGGGCACACGCCCGCCGACCTGGCGAACCCCAGCATCCGCCGACTCACCAAGCAGGGTCTTCGTTACGCGGTCCGTTCGGCCGACTGACGTCGCATCGAGACAGGAGCACAGACATGGCACAGCGCAACGGGTTGCGGTTCGGCACACGGGTGTACGGCCACGACACGATCGACCCCTACCAGCCCCTGCGCCAGGGTGCCGTGGTGGAGATCGGCGACGCCGACACCATCACCGCAGATGTCGTCGTCGTCGGATCCGGCATGGGAGGATCGACACTCGCCTGGGCGCTGCGCGACAGTGGCCTGGACGTCCTGGTGGTCGAGCGGGGCGGCTTCCTGCCTCGCGAAGTGCAGAATTCGCAGGCCGCGGAGATGTTCCTCGCCGGCCGGTACAAGACCGCGGAGCCCTGGTACGACGGGAGCACCGGAAAGACGTTCCAACCCGGTGTCTACTACTGGGTCGGCGGCAACACGAAATTCTACGGCGCGAGCCTGCCTCGGTTCCGCGAGTCCGACTTCGAGCAGACGCAGCACTACGACGGCATCTCGCCCCGGTGGCCGTTCCGCTATTCCGATCTCGAGCCCTTCTACGGGGAAGCCGAGCGCATCTACCAGGTGCACGGCAGCGTGGACGAAGACCCTACGGAGCCGCCGCACTCCACCCCGTATCCATCGCCCCCGCTGCCGCACGAACCGACCATCGAACGCTTCGCGGCATCGCTCCGCAAACAAGGTCTGCATCCATTCCACACACCCAACGGAATGAACCTGACGACCCAGGAACAGCGCCGCCAGTCGACAGCGTCGGACGGCACCCCGTCCCAGACCGACCACAAGAGCGAAGCCGAGAACCGAACCCTCCGGCCTGCGCTGGAATCCGAGAACGTGCGTCTACTGACCCAGGCGAAGGTGACTCGTCTGATCACCGATCCGGGCGGAGCGCGGATCACCGCAGCAGAGGCGGACTACCGCGGTCGTACGATTCGGATCGTCGCGAATCAGTTCGTCGTCTCTGCCGGTGCCGTGAACACCGCGGCCCTGCTTCTGCGCTCTGCATCCGACAAGAGCCCCACGGGACTCGGCAACTCGTCGGGTCTGCTCGGGCGCAACTACATGGTCCACAACAGCACGTTCTTCGTCGGCGTCGATCCCCGCCGGAAGAATACGACCGCGTGGCAGAAGACTCTCGGGGTCAACGACTGGTACGAGACCGGACCGGAGAACGAGTATCCGCTCGGCAACCTCCAGATGCTCGGCAAGTTGCAGGCCGTACACGCAAAGGGAGTGCGCTCATGGGCACCGTTGTGGGCGCTGGAGATTTTCACCGATCGCAGTCTCGACATCTACTTGACGACAGAGGACCTTCCCGCTTTCACCAACAGGGTTCGGGTCGACGGCGAGAAGATCATCGTCGACTGGACACCCAACAACGTCGAGCCGCACAGTGAACTGGTGCGACGGGTGTCGTCGGCCGTGAGGAAAGCGGGCTATCCGATCATCCTCACCGAACGGATGGGAATCGCCACGAACTCCCACATGTGTGGCACGGCTGTGGCCGGCAGTGATCCGGCGGCGAGTGTTCTCGATCCGTTCTGCCGAAGCCACGACATCGGCAACCTCTGGGTTGTCGACGGATCGTTCTTCCCGTCGTCCGCGGCTCTCAACCCGGCGTTGACCATCGCCGCAAACGCGTTGCGAGTGGCGCCCGAGATAATGAAATCCGCACGGTAACAGTTCTCCCCGAATCGAACGACGGCCGAGGCGACCCGAGCGGACATCGTGATGCGGTACGTGTGGCGAACGCGACGGGAAGGGAAGCGGGCTGATTACGCACACCTTGAACCTTCAGCTGGGGGAGTGCACGGGGAACAATTATCTGTGACGGCGGTCATGACCTGTGGATTCGGAAGATGACCGGGGTGCTCCGGAGTGAAGTCGGATGATCGCCGCGCACGTCGCAACCGTGCCGTCCGCTGACGGCACGGACAAACCATCGAAAGGGAATGCAATGCCAAGGCTCAACGGCGGGCAGGTCATCGGCAGGATCCTGAAGCAATACGGTGTGCCCTATGTGGCCGGCATCCCCGGCCACGGAATATGGGGCCTGATGGACGCCTTCAACGAGGACGAGTCGAAGATCCCCTTCATCCAGACCTATCACGAGCAGAGTGCTGTACACCTGGCCGACGGGTTCTACCGCGTGTCCGGACAGCCGATGGCTGCCGTGACCTCGATCGGTGCCGGTGCATCGAACACGGTGCTCGGTCTTGCCACCGCGTACAGCGACTCGACCAGTGTCCTGGTCATCACCGGTGGGCCACCGCGACATATGCGTGGCCGGGGAGTCCTGCAGGAACTCGATCGGCAGAAGGACAACGGTTTTCCGCAAGTCGCAGAGGCGGTCTCGAAGCGGAGCTGGGTTGCCAACAGCATCGAGGACCTCCCGTTCATCATGCACCGCGCATTCAGTGCGATGCTGACGGGACGACGCGGCCCCGCGCACATCGAGGTGCCGTGGGACCTGCACGCGGAAACCGCCGAGGTATCTTTCCACGACCTCGAACGACGTCTCCCGGTCGGCCTCCAGTATCCGGATCCGGAGGCGGTCAGCAGGGCGTCCACTCTCCTCTCCGGATCGGAACGGCCGGTGATCATCGTCGGCGGTGGTGTCATCAGTGCGAATGCGACGGACGAGGTTCTCGCGCTTGCCGAGGCGCAGAACATCCCGGTTGCCACCACCTGGAACGGCAAGAGCGCCTTCCCGGAAGACCACCCGCTCTTTGTCGGCAGTGTCGGCCAGACGGGGACGATTCACGGCAACTACCTCGCAGCGAACGCGGACGTGGTCATTTCCATCGGTTGTCGCTTCACCGACTGGTCCGCTTCCAGCTACAGCCGAGGAAAGTCATTCTCCTTCCCGCCCGCCAAGCTCATCCATATCGACATCGATCCCCACGAGATCGGCAAGATCTATCCGGCCGAGGTCGGTATCGCCGCAGACGCAAAGCCCACTGTGGCCGCGATCGTGGACAGCCTGCCGTCCATCACTCCCGCTCGCTCCGAGTACATTGCGGAGATCGTCGAACGCAAGGCCGAATGGGAGGAAGCACTGTCCGCCCGGCGTGATTCGGACCGGTTCCCGCTCACACTGCAACGGCCGCTCGGGGCCCTCCGCAACGTCATGGATCGCGACGGAATTGTCCTCGCCGGATCCGGCAACACCCAAGGTGCGGTGAAGCAGACTTTCCCGGTCTACGAGCCCCGCACACATCTGACCACCGGTGGTTTCTCGGCGATGGGCTGGCCTGTCCCGGCAGCACTCGGTGCGAAGTTGGCCGCACCCGATCGTCAGGTCGCCTGCATTACCGGTGACGGCGACTTCCTGATGACGGCCCAGGAGATCGGCGTGGCCGTCCAGCACGACATCCCCGTCGTGTTCGTGGTGCAGGACAATTCCGGCTACATCTCGATTCGTGGCGGGCAACGCAATGCGACGGATCGGATCATCGGTACCGAGTTCAACCGGCCCGATGGCTCGCCCTACAGCCCGAGCTTCAAGGATCTCGGCAAGTCGTTCGGGCTCGAGTCGTTCCGAGTCGATTCTCCCGCCGACCTGGAGCCCACCTTCAAGCGCGCATTCGATGCCAAGGCCCCGGTGCTGGTCGAGGTTCCGACAGATCGCGAGCTTGCGAGCCCGTTCGTGCCGGGTTGGCTGGACTTCCCACCGCTCCCGCACGTCACCGACGAGCGTCAGGACGAGTATCGCGAGGCGCGTGCCAACGAGCAGCATCAGTGATCGGGGCGCCGCCGCAGGACCGATGTCCTGCGGCGGTGTACTTCGTTGCGAGGGACTGTGCAGGTCCGACTGCTCACATGATGCCGGCCTTCTTCGCCGCGCCACGCACCTGGAACGACACGATGATCAGCAGGACACCGAACAGGATCGCGTAGATGCCGAGCAGGACGATCAGGCCGAGGATGCCCGAGCCGGGGAAGATCAGCAGGATTACACCGAAGACGACCGCGATGACCCCCGCCACCAGCGACCACACCCACCCCGAATCCGGAACCTTGCGGAAACGCAGGGCACCGACGACACCGATGATGCCGAACAGGATGGCGTAGAACGCGATCAGGTACAGCAGCACCAGTGCGGTGATCCCGGGCCAGAAGAGTGCGACCAGGCCGGCAAGCACGGAGACGATACCCATCGCCAGCCACAGCCCCCAGCCGTCCATGCGTGCGCGATCTCGTATGGAATGCCAGACGAGCACGGCACCGTCGACGATGGCGTACACCGCGAACACGATGACGAGTGCCCACACCGTGATTCCGGGCCACAACAGGGCGATGATGCCGAAGAGGACTGCGAGGATGCCGCGGATCAGCACCACCCACCAGACTGTCTTGAACAACGAGCGGAACGGGTCGACCGAGGGCTCCCGATTCGCGGACATAGCGGCTCCTTGCGTATGACTTCGCGATCTTGACGGCATTCACAGGATAGGACCGGTTACGTTGATTCGCGCGGGAATCAATGTCACTCGCCCGTAGGTGGGTGAGTCGTACGCTCGGAACGTGGCATCGGCACGGATCGGTATCTCCGGTTGGCGGTATCCAGGTTGGCGGGGCGAGACTTCTATCCGAAAGGCCTCGCACAGCGTCGCTTGTGACTGCTGTACCGAGAACTACTGCTGTACCGAGAACTACGAGGGAGCCTTCCGTGTGGCCCGAACACTGGCCGACGATCACCCGACAGATCGCCACCCACACCGACACCGCGTTGTCGGCGGTCCGAAGCGAGACAGTGCCGGCGTTCGACGAAGCACTCGCGGAGCTGAACAGTCTGCCGTATGAGCAGGTCACCGCGGTGCACGCGGGCATGGTGCGCGAGTTGCTCGAGGAATTACACCCCGAGGGATTGACGGGTGAAGATGTGCAGAGCGTGCTCGAGAACACCCTTCGGGACGGGATGCGCTGGTTGCCGTCGCTGCAGCCCGACGCAGTGGTCGCCGTGCTCACCGGCACTCTGGGAGTGCACGATGACGAGGCTCCGAAGGCGCGACCGGGCGACTACTCGACCGCGGGAGTGCTGGTGCTGGCCGAGCTGCTTGCTGCGCGCAAAGCCGCTCCCGGTCCGTATCTGCGACGTGCTGTCGCCGAGATCGAGCGGGCAGAAACGGTCGAGATGCCCTGAGGCAGCGTACTGAACTTCCCTCGACTCCTGCGGTTTTCCTCGGATCGACGACCCACGGAAACCCGTAGAGGTGGGGGAAACCCACCGTGACCGTCGTCAGTGCAGTGTCTGGTCTTCGACGTTGCGGGCGATGCGTTGGAGTAGTCCGGTGAGGACGTCGAGTTCGTCGTCGCTGAGTCCGTCGAGCATCTGCTTTTCGCTTTCGAGGCGCCGCGGCAGTTCTCTCTCGACGAGTTCGCGCCCCGCGATGGTGAGGGAGAGCAGCACCACGCGTCCGTCACGTTCGAGACGCTGACGTTCGACAAGGCCGATCTTCACGAGCCGCTCGGTGTGCTTGGTGGTCGAGGCGCCGGAGGTGCCGGTGACGGAGGTGACTTCGCTCGCGCGCAGCGGGTAGTCGCTGCGCGCGAGGGCGCTGAGCACCTCGAACTCGGTGCGGCCGACGCCACTGGACTCGAGTTCCCGGTCGAGCCGGTTCAGGGCGAGCGAGCCGATGCGGGTGATGCGACCGATTACATCGATGGGGCGAACATCGAGTTCGGGGAAGCGCGTCGCCCATGCGTGACGGATGTGTTCGACGTAGTCGGAGCGCGCGGGGGGCGTGGACATGTGTGCATTCTAACGGCCAGAGGTCAACTACTTAATAGATAATTTACCTGCAAAGTAATAGCATCGAAGGATGCTTCGACCGCGCCGACCTGCCGACCACAACCGCCTGCGTTCCTCGGGCAGCGCGTTGGCGCACTCGCTGTCGGCCGCCGCGTGGCGCGACTCCCTCGAGATGCGTCGGGCCGAGCCCACCATTGCGGTGGCGCTTCGGGTTGGACTGGCAACCCTGATCGCGCTGGTCGGAGGCGGCCTCCTCGGCTACCCGGAGGCCGCGGGATTCGTCGCTCTCGGCGCGTTGTCGTCAGCGTTCCTGCGCTACGAGCCGTTCTCGTGGCGTGCGACGAAGCTGGCGTGTATCGGGCTCGGTGTGACTGCATTCGCGGCGTTCGGCGCCCTACTCGGTGCCGTCGGGGTGACGACGTGGCTGCAGATCTTCCTGCTCTCCATCGGGGCCGGGATGTCGTTCTGGCTGTTCACCGCTTTCGAGATCACCGGGCCGGGCCCCGTCATTCTTGTTTTTGCCGCCGCCGGTGCGGCCGGCTTCGCCGACAGCGCGGCCGACGTGGGTCTCGTCGCCGCGTCCGCCTTCATCGGATCTGTCATCGGCTGGAGCGTTGCGATGCTTCCCGTGCTGTCTCATCCACAGAGTCCGGCGCGCATCGCAGTTGCCCGCGCACTGGCCTCCGTCGCTGCGGTCGAATCGCACGGCGCTGGGGGCGTGGCTACTGCCCGGCAGAACATCACCCGTGCTCGCGAGGTCATCGCACTCGGTGGGGATCGCCGGATGCGGCATCACAGCCACGAACTCGTCGCGCTGCTCGATGCTGCGGAGAAGGTCGTCGACGGTGGTGCGCACGATACGGTTCGTGCGCACCGTACCGACTTTCTGCGCTTCGAAGCGGAACTGCGTAAGGTGCGGCGCGACATCGATATTCCCCGATCCGAAGCATTGCCCGATGCCACTCGGAGTGTGGGGGTGGCCGACAGGTACTTCGGCTTCGTCGGTGACGGTGTGCAACGGTTGGCCGACCACAGCATCGTGATCGGCGTCGCACGGGTTGTGGTGGCATCGCTGCTTGCGGGGTGGATTGCGGCGGCACTCGGTATGGCGCATCCGCTCTGGGCCACGATGGGGGCGGTGGCGACGCTACAGGGTGCGAACTACCGGCATACTGTTCAGCGCGCGATTCAGCGTCTGATCGGCAATGCGCTCGGGGCGGTGCTCGCGGCAGTACTGCTGGTCCTCGACCCTGGCTATTGGCCGCTGGTCGTCGCGATCGTAGTGTTGCAGATCGCCACGGAAATGGTCGTCACTCGCAATTATGCTGTCGCGTCTGTCTTCGTTACCGCCATGGCATTGATGCTCACGGGGCTCGGTAGCAGTATCGGGCCGGATGTGGCGGCCAGTCGTGTCGTCGACACTCTCATCGGTGTGGTGGTCGGTGTGGTCGTTGCCGCGCTGAGCATTCAGCGCGGCGACCGCGCTCACCTGATCGAGGTCACGCGTGAGCTGCCTCGAAACTCTCGAGAATGTGCGACGGAATGCGTCCGCGCGAGCTGACGTCGAATCCTTGTCCTCGCGCCCAGTGGCGAACCGCAGCGAGCTGCTCTGGTGAACGACCGGGAATTACCTTGCGGTTGCGGGTCTTTCGCGTCCGAACCGGAACGGGGGTGACCGTATGTGCTGTCGGGGGGATGCTCGGCAGCTTCGGTGTCCGGTTGCGCTTCGATTCGTCCAGCCACGGCTGCAGGACCGCCCAGAACTTGTCCGCGTTGGAGGGGCGAAGATCGATCTCGTACTCGATATCGTCGACGGTGATCCTGAACGATTGCGCCAGGCCGTCGGTGATCGGCTCACCGTCGATGTCGTCGTAGTACTCGACACGCACCTGCTGTGCCACGCTGTCTCCTTGTCCCCGAACTTTCAACCAGAGGCTAGTTGTTACTGGAGGGTAGCTTCAAATTCCGGGCGAATGCACCAACCCGGAGCGTGAAGTGCTCGAAAAATACTTCAGGATGGGTTGCGGTGACGATAGCGGCATTCGGTTCACGCCGCCAGATCCCAGTCCAGTCTGCGATCGTGGTACCTCGCGTGAGCCGCCCCTCGAGTTCGACGTCCACCGTCGCGGGCGTCGTCGTGTACGGAACGGTGTTCAGCGCCACGGCCGCCGCGAACGGGTCGTGGACGTGAGCGAGATAACCGAGGTTCTGCTCGCGGTGGAACTCCATGTAGAAGCGCAATGCATCCGACAACGCTCGCACCACCTGATTCGACGCGCGCGACCTCTTCCCGAGTGGGTCGTCCGGCGACAACGATTCGGCGGGAGTACTTTCGGCGACCTCCGCGATGCGGTCCACGTGCACGGGTCGCATCTCGATGCTCTCGGTGGTGTCCAGCGGGCACACGATCGGATGCCGCAGAGCGGGCAGACCGGAGAACGCGTCGAACACCTCACGCGCGGCCTCCGGATCGACCGCCACATTCCACTCGGACGTCGGCGTCGTGTTGCCGGGATGGTTGAAACAGCCGCCCATGATCACCAGGCGCCGTAACCGCTGCGGCAGCTCCGGATCCATCCTCACAGCCAGCGCAAGATTCGTCATCGGCCCGGTGACCAGCCCCGTCAACTCGCCCGGGTGCTCGCGGGTGAGCTCGACCCATGCCTCGGCCGCGGAGCGAGACGACGGCGCCCTCGACGCCGCCGGAAACTCGGCATACCCGACCCCCAGCGGTCCGTGGGTGTCCTCGGTGGTCATCAGTGGTGCGACGAGTGGGACTTTCGCCCCGACCGCGACCTCTATGTCGGTGCGGCCGCACATATCCAGCACCGCAAGGGTATTCGTGCTCACCTGATCGGCAGGTACATTGCCGGCCGTGCACAACACAGCGGCGATGTCGGCTTCTGGACTCGCGAGCAGATACAGCAGCGCGAGTGCATCGTCGATGCCGGTGTCCACGTCGACGACGAGTCGAGTCGCGGTGTTCGGGAGGTCGGGGGCGCCCACGCACACATCTTGCGACATCGATTCGCGCCGCGCACCGCGGGGTCCCACTCGACCGCAGAACCTCCGACCGGGAACGCTTATGCCCGGTTGCTCAGACCCGAGGAGGCGACGATGTCGGACGCTCGATGTCGGAGGTCGTATGAAGAGCCGCTGCCGTAGCAGCCGCAGTCACGGGGGTACGTCATTCAGCGCTGTCGGTCGTCGACTGTCGTTGTGCTGCGAGGGTAGCTTCGGTCGCGGTCCGCAACTCGGTGAGGATGTCGTCGGTGGCGTTGCCCAGTTCGGGAGCGACCGTCAGGTCGGCGATCGGTGAATCGCTCAGATGGAGTGCGCATCCGGGGACGGGAACCGAACCCCTCACCGGGTGGTCGACATAGCGGATCATGCCGCGTTCGATGAGCTGCGGGTCAGTGTCGACCTCCCGCAGTGACTTGACAGGAGCGCAGGGGACTCCTGCTGCAGAGAGGGCGGCGATCAACTCGTCGCGTGGCTGGGTCCTGCTCCAATCCGAGATGAGCCCGTCGACTTCGTCGACGTGGCGGACCCGCTCCTTCTCGGTCGCGAATCGTGGATCGGAGTGGAGCTCGGGGCGTCCGATGGTGTCGATGACGCCGTGCCAATGGCGTTCAACCATGCAGATCAGCGCGATCCAGCCGTCCGCCGCAGGGTAGACGTTGTAGGGGACGATACCGAGCCCGGAATGCCGGTTCCCGGTGCGTTCAGGGGTACTGCGATCAGGGAAGTTGTGGAGTGCACCGAGTCCGGATGCCAGCATCGGGTAGATGGTGTCGTGCATCGACACTTCCACGCCCTGTCCGCGTCCGGTGTGTTCGCGCTGGTAGAGAGCCGAGACGATAGCTGCGTACAGATGGATGCCGCCGGAGAAGTCGACGAAGGCCAGACCGGATTTCGTAGGTGGCCCGTCCGGGCTTCCGGTGCTCGAGATACTGCCGGACATGGCCTGCACGGTGATGTCCATTGCCGACATGTGGGCGTACGGCCCGGTGGAGCCGTATCCCTTACCGGAGGCGGTGATCAGTCTCGGATTCAGTTGTCGAAGCATCTCCAGATTCAGGTTCAGGCGGTCCATTGCCCCGGGCGCGTAGTTCTCGATGAGGACGTCCGCGGTGCGCACCAGATCGAGCAGGGCAGCATGTCCTTGCTCTGATTTGAGATCGAGCACGACGCTGCGCTTGTTCGAGTTCAGCATGAGGAACTCGTGCGACTCCGTCTCTTGCTTGGATCGGAACCGGAGCGTCTCGCCCTGCGGAGGCTCGATCTTGAGGACGTCAGCGCCGAGTTGCGCCAGTAACAGACCGCAGTAGGGGCCGTTGTAGATCTGGCCGAGTTCCAGGACTCGGATACCGTCGAATGCTGGGGGCATTGCGTGCTCCTTCGGTTACCAGGTGCCGGACCTGCACCGGTGAATCTGCAGTAGATGACTTGCGCGCCAGTGATGCGCTGAATCGAATCGTGGCTGGAGCCGCGTTGCCCATCGGGGAAGCGACTATGACCAAGCTACGCTGTTACGTAATATCATATTACAGTATGGTATTACGTGTTTGTCGATGGGATTGGTAGGGTGTGGCCATGGTGGACGCGACTTCGCGATCTGCTGAGATAGCAGATGCTGCAACATCTTCCGAGACCGATTCTGCTGTCGGCCGAGTGGATGAGTCCGGGATCGAACCGAAGCGCCGCGGCAAGTCGCTCGATCGGCCGCGCCACCGCATGGTCGACCGAGTCGCATCGATCATGGAAACCGTCGCCAGATCGGGCAATGGTCTCACCCTCACCGAACTGGCCAAGGCGCTCGGGGCTCCGGTCAGTTCTACGCAGGGGCTCGTCAACGGGTTGGTGGCCGTCGGCTACCTCGACGAGCGCGAGCGCGTCTACACCCTCGGTGTCGCTCCCTACATGCTCAACGTCCTCGCCGGCAGGCCACCGGTCGCCGGCGTGACGCACGATCAGCTTCAAGCGGTGTATGCCGAGGCCGGCGTGACAACCGTGTTGTCGGCTGCAGTGGGGGATCATCTCATCTACGTCGATCATGTCTCCTCCGATCCGCGGTATTCGTACTTTGCCGAGAAACATCTCCGGCGCTCCCTGTTGCGTACATCCGCCGGTTGGCTGCACCTGGCCGACCGGGAGCAGCGAGACATCTGGGCATACCTGAACTCGCAGGCCATCGAGGACGGGCAGGTTGTCGATTCCTTCCTGGCACGCCTGACCGAACTGCGCGAGACCGCAGTCTGTGTCAGTCCCGCGGTCGCCGACGACGACGATGTCGACGGTGTGTCGGTTGCCCTACGCGAAGCCGGTCGTACAATCGCAGTCCTCGGTGTGGTGGGCATGAGGGCAGACATCGCCGACCGCCGTGACGCGCTGTTGGAAGTGTGCCTTCGCCACGCCGAAAGCTGGGGAATGCGCTGATCCGCGTCGCTGGAGACGCCCGTTCCTGTGTGAACGAGCGTCTCCAGCGTTTCGCTGAGGTCGCGACGGATAGCCCATCCGCGGCATCGCTACATGGAATTCGGGAGCCACATCACGATGGACGGCACGAACAGGAACAGCATCGCTACGACGAGCATGGCGACGACGTAGGGCGCAGCGCCACGGAACACATCTTCGATGCGTTGGCCGGCGGACTTCGCCACGACGAACACGTTGAGGCCCATCGGCGGGGTGACCAAGCCGATCTCTGCGAGCAACACGATGTAGATGCCGAACCATATGGGGTCGTACCCCAGTTCCACAGCGAGTGGCAGTACCACCGGCACGGTGAGGGCGATGATCGCGATCTGGTCCATGAAGAAGCCCAGCACCACGTAGATCACCGTGAGGAAAAGCATGATGACCAAGGGCGGGAACGCCAATCCACCCACCCAGTCGACGATCGTCGGGGTCACGCGAGTCTCGGTGAGGGCGTGTCCGAACACATGCGCGCCGATGAGGATTGCGAAGATCATGGCGGTCGTCTTGGTAGTTTCCACCAAGGTCCGTCCGAGACCCGGGAGCGAGAACCTGCCCTTGGCGACGACGAGTATCAATGCTGCCACACACCCGAGTGCCGCTGCTTCGGTCGCCGTGGCGAGGCCCGTGTAGATGGACCCCACGACAGCGATGAAGACGATGGCCAGAGGTGAGGCGGTACGCAGAGCCCGCCCCTTGTCTGCCCAGGACGCTTTCATTCCGCCTGGAACCTGTTGCGGGTTACGAAGCATCGAGATGTACAAAGTGGCGACCATCGACAATGCGATGATAATGCCGGGAATCGCTCCGGCAATCAGCTGATCACCGACGCTGGTTTCTGCCGTGATGGCATAGAACACCAGGATGATCGAGGGCGGAATCATCGCGGCCAACGTGCCGACCACTGCGACCACGCCGCCGGCCATCCTCGGGTTGTAGCCTTCGTCGATCATCTTGACCGTCGAGGTCTGGGCGAGTGTCGCCGCGGCTGCGGTGGATGAGCCGGAGACCGAAGAGAAGGCGGTGCCGGCAAAGATGGACGCCACTGCCGTTCCGCCGCGAATGCGACCGACTATTGCGCGGGTTGCGCCGAACAAGGAGTCCATCAGGCCGGACAGCATGATGAGGTGCGCCATGAGGATGAACAGGGGCACAGCAGAGAGCGAATAACTCATCACCGACGACGCCGGTACGGTCTGCATGACGCCGTCGACGACATGCGGTCCACCGATCAGCGCAAGGCCGACGATACCTGCGCCGAGAATCGCGAACGAGACCGGAACGCGGAAGAGAATCAGCACCAGCAAGAGCAGCACGATTGCGGCAGCGATCATGTCAGTGTCCTTCCGCCGTGTGGCCGGCTTCGTAGTCGGTGCTGACTATTCGTAGCGGCGTGATCAGTTCTCGATACAGGTCGATCGCCACGACCACGAAGCCGAGAGAAGCAGCCACCGGGATGATCGACTTCCACCACCAGGAGGGCAGCGAGAGTTCCGCCATGCCCGGAGGCGGCCGCTGGCCGGTCGCATACGCGAAGTGCGCTGCCCGGGTTCCCGAGTAGATCAGCAGCGCCAGTGATATCAGAACGATCACGTAGGCGAGGATCAGCAACAGCTTTCGCGCTGGGGTGGGAAGCCTTTCGAAGATTGTTACGACCGCGATATGGGCGCCGGAGCGGTAGGCGGTGACCGTCCCGAAGAAGGCGATCGTCATCATGAGGTATTGCTCGACCACGCCGACGTTCCATCCCAGCGGGGATCCGAAGCCGACGCGGGCGACCACCTCGATCGTCGTCAAGGTTGCGATGATGACGATCGCTAATCCGGAGAGGACACCACAGAACCCGGAAATCGCGTTCTGCACTCGGTCGAGTTGTGGATGGTCCTCGGTGATGTGCCCGAACAGAGTGTGCTTCGCAGGTGTTTGGCCCTGTTGGTAAACGATTGCCTCAGCAGGCAATTCGTGTGTCACATCTTTCATCGGGTGTCACCCGCCCTCTGCTCTGCGGCGGCCTCGAAGGCCGCTATCGTCTCGTTCAGCACCTGCTGGGCAGGAAGTCCAATACTTTCGAGGTCGCTGACCCAACTGATGCGTACCTCCTCGGCGATCGCATCCCACGCGGGGCGGGTCTCTTCGGTGACCGGGTCCATCTGGACGCCTGCATCCCGCATCGTCTCGAGCGACTCCACGACGGTGCGGTTGATTTCCAGGCATGCCGCTTCCTGGGCGCGATCGGAGGCCATCGTCAGCACGTCCTGCTGTTCGGGGCTGAGTTCCTGCCACACGTGGTGAGAGATCGAGTAGGTGGCGGTGAACGAACCCAGGTGGGCGCCCTCGGTGGAGTAGTGCAGTACTTCTTCGAGCTTGTACGGAGTCATGCTCAGCGGGCTGGCGAGCGTCCCCTCGACCGTGCCGCGTGAGATCGCCTCGTAGAGGTCGCCGAGGGGCATCGACACCCCGGCTGCGCCGGCGGCGTCGACGATGCGGTCGGCGACGCCTCCGGTGGAGCGCATGATCCGTCCTTCGAGGTCGGCAGCGCTGCGAATCGGGAAGTTGCCGCTCATTGCCTCGTACCCCGGAATGACCGCCACCCACAACGGGTGTACGTCGTTCTTCTCCAGTTCTGTCTCGAACAACGTTGTTCCGGGCTGCATCAGTGCGCGCATGGCGTCACCGCCTACGCACGCATCCTCCGTGAGCCCCGGCAGATCGCCGACATTGGACAGCGGCAATAGAGTTCCGACGTAGGCCGGGGACACTGCGGCGATCTGTGTGACCCCAGTGCGCAGTAGGGCCGGCATGTCGCTTTGCTTTCCGAGTTGGCCGGAGGCGAAGTACTCGAGTTCCAATCCTGCGGCCGGGCCCTCGTTGTGGAGCGTCTCCAGGAACACCTTGGTGCCACTGCGGCCGAGGGGGTGGGTGGACGTGAAGCTGTCGGCCATCCTCAGCACGACGTTTCCATCGTCATCGTGAGGCACTCCCGGTGCGCCGCAGGCGGTGAGTGCAAAGGCGCTCACAACTGCGGCGGACACCATCTGCAGAATTGGTCCCCCGCGTCGACAGCGGGTGCGGCCACGGGTACCTCGGCGCGGCGACGTGCTGCGCGAAGGGCTTGACGAGATCATGAATCATCCCTGTCCACGGAATAGGATATTGATATACGTAACTTCCTAGAAGTTACCGTGTGATAGGTATCACTGTCAATGTCGTGCCGGCGCTGTTGCCACGCCATGTGTGGCCGTTCGTGTGGAAGCGCCTGTGAATCCGTCCGGAGGGGACGCTCCCACTGTTACTGCACAAGCAATGAGAAGCGGGCGCGACATGTGGTGACGAAACCGTATTACGTTGCAAGACAACCGAATCGAGATCGACATGTCGCCGGTCATCGACCACGGAACTGTGGGGATCGGCGGTCGACAAAGGCGGCAATCGCTTCCTTGGCATCGTCGGTGCCCAGCAAGCGCAACTGCCTTGCCTTTTCCATCTCCAGTGCGTCGGTCAGCGAGGCCGGAGGCGCGACCATGGCAGATTTGCTCGCGGCGATGGCGAGGGGGGCGTTCTGCAGCCAGGCTTCCATCCGCGTTACGGCAGCGGCTTCGACGTCTCCGTCATCGGCCAGCTCGTCAACCATTCCCCATTCCCATGCGGTGCCGGCATCGAGGGGCGCCGCGCCGATGAGCAGGCGGTTCGCTCGCGCTGCACCGATCCGTCGCGGCAGCGACCAGGTGAGCCCGGCGTCAGCGGAGAGGCCCACTCTGCTGAACGGAGTACCCAGCTTTGCTCCCTGTCCGCAGACCACGTGGTCGCAGGCGAGAGCCAGCCCGAGTCCGGAGCCGGCCGCACCCCCTTCCAACGCCGCGATGACGGGGCGTCGATTCGTGGCGATCGAGTGAATGATTGCGGCTAGATGATCGAATCGGGCTGGGTCCGCATTCATGCCCGCGGGGTCGCGCAGGTCGCCACCACTACAGAAATAGGATCCTGCCCCGGTCAGGACGATCCCGGCCACGTCGTCCGTGGTGCTCTCGAGTCTCGAGCGCAGTTGCTCGCGCATTGCCAGGCTGAGGGCATTACGCCGATCGGGGTTGTTGAGTGTCAGTATCAGGATTTGCCCGTACTGCCGGGCGAGCACGAGGTCGTCGAACATGGTCACATCCTTCGATGCATAGCCCGTCACGCCATACTGCATCCGCAGTCGGGTGTCCTACTGTATAGCGAAATGCTGTGCCACGTATCAATATCCGACGAACTCAGGCGATCTCTTCTCCCGGAATGCTGCGATGGCCTCCGCAGAGTCTTGTGTGGATTGAACGACGGCCTGCTCGGCGGCAACCATCGATAGTGAGGTCGCGAAATCGACGCGCTCGCCGTTGCGAACCAAACGCTTGATTGCGCGGATCGCGACGGGCGGGCCCGCGGCCAACTTCCGGCACAGGTCGTCGGCCGCCGAGGCAAGGTCTTCCGGTGCGTGGACCGACAATGCCAATCCGAGTCTCAACGCCTCGTCGGCATCGACGAACCTTCCGGTCCACAGCAGTTCGAGTGCTCGGGCTTGCCCGACGATCCGTGGTAGCAGGTGTGCGCCTCCGTCACCGGGAATGAGCCCGACGCGGATGTAGCCTTCGGAGAAGCGTGCGCGGGTCGAGATCAGTCGGATATCGCACGCCAATGCCATGTCCATACCGGCACCGACGGCGACGCCGTCCACCGCGGCGATCAGTGGCTTGTCGAGGTCGAGGGCGGCGGACGCCACTCGGTGCACTCTGTTCTGCAGTACTTCCTGACGCGCAAGGGTAGTGGTGATGTCGGCGAAGTCATCGAGGTCGACGCCCGAGCAGAAAGAGCCGCCAGTGCCGGTGACGAGCACGACACGCACGTCAGAATCGATACGGGCCGAGCGCAGCGCCTCGGCCCACTGGTCGAGCATGTCGAGCGTGAAGGCGTTCTTGCGGTGCGGTCGGTTCAGGTGAATGGTGCCGATACCGTCCTTGACGGTGTAATCGAGGTCAGCCATGAGGATTCCATTTCGGGCGTCGGGTGATTTTCGGGAGCCGGGTGGTTCAGGAATAGCGTTGGCGTGTACGGTCAAACAGAGAACATCGGGTGTACCGGCCTTGTCATGCGGTGATGAGGGCCCACAGGCCGTCGCGGCCGGCGGCAAGGGCGGCGGTGGTGAGAACCTCGTCCCAGTGTCGGATCGAGCCGTACTCCGAGCGCCATGCGAGTGCGGGCTGAGTGAACTCGTGCAGCCGGTGCTCCATGGTGGTTCCGATCGCGCCGTGTACCTGGTGGGCATTGCGCACGACAACAGAAGCGGCGTGCCCGGCGCAGGACCGGGCAACGGCAACGAAGAACTCGAGATTCGCTCCGGCCCAGTCGGTCCGAACGGCTTCGGCGAGCGCAGCCTCGGTCGCGGCGCGCGCAAGCGAGGCTTCGGCGGCAATGTCCGCGACGAGGTACTGGACGGCCTGGAACTTCGCGAGCGGACGACCGAACTGTATTCGTTCGGTCGTGTGCGCGATCGACATCTCGACGATGCTGTCGAGTGCCGCACACACCTGCACGGCTCGCACGAGGGCGCCGCGCATCCGCAACTGGACGATGACGGCATCGTCGAGGGCGGTACCGGAGAGGACCGAGACAGGTGAGATGACGGTGTCGCGTGGTTCGCCTGCGCGATTGGCGCCGGCCGTGACCTCGAGCGCGTCGGTCGGGACGTCGGCGACCCGATGGGTGTCCCCGTCGTGCCACACCAGCGTGATTCGCTCGGACTGGGCTGCCCACGGTACGCCGTGTGCGGTGCCAACGGTGTCGAGGACGGCGACGGTCCGGCGGGCGTCGTTACCTCGTAGCCCGGATGCCTCCAGGAGCCAACCGGCGAGCAGATCGTGTTCGGCCAGGGGAATGCGAACACCGTGGCGGACAGCGGCACCGATCAGTTCGGCGGCCTCGAACCAGCCTGCGCCGCTCCCGCCGTGCTGTTCGGAGCCGGTGAGGCGGGCGAGACCCAGCTCGGTGAGCCGAGCCCACAGGCCGGCATCCCAGCTCGCGACCTCGGTCCCAGGCTCGTGCTGTTCGCGGTGGGTGGCGAAGACCGCGGACATCATCTCGACCAGATCGCGGTCGACGGGCGTCGGTGTGGACATCAGCGCATCCCCAATCCCCGCGCGATCACGCCGCGCAGAACTTCGTTGGTTCCGCCGCGGAGTGTGAATCCGGGGCGTTGAGCGACGGCGAGGTCGATCTGCGAGAGATAGTCGGCACGGTCGGGTGTGTACTCACCGGCGAGCAGATCGGCGAAATCGGCGATGTCGCCCTCTGTGGAGGTGCCCAGGACCTTGACGACGGCCGCGGCGGTGTCGGCGGGTTCATGGCGTTCGAGTGCCCCGGCGACGGCTGTCGACATCTGGTGCAGCCCGGCAATGCGTGCCACGTATCGCCCCAGGTCACCGTTGCGGGGCACGGACCGATCGCGCATCAGTTCGGCGGTGTCGGCCAGGAGAGGGAATGTCGACAGGAAGCGTTCCGGGCCACTGCGTTCGAAGGCCAACTCGGAGGTGACCTGCTGCCAGCCGTTCCCGATGGTGCCGAAGACCATGTCGTCTGCGACGAACACATCGTCGAGGATGACCTCGTTGAAATGGTGCCGGCCGTTCATCGAGACGATCGGACGGATGTCGACGCCGGGCCCGCGTAGGTCGACGATGAACTGGCTCAGTCCGCCGTGTCGGTGCGCCGGATCGCGGGGTGTGGTCCGGGCGAGGCAGATGAACGCGTGTGCACGATGTGCTCCCGAGGTCCACACTTTCGTGCCGGTGATGGACCAGCCGCCGTCGACCCTGGTGGCCTTCATGCGCACACTTGCGAGGTCGGAACCCGAATCGGGTTCGCTCATTCCGATCGCGAAATAGCATTCGCCCTTCGCGATGGCCGGAAGATAAGCCTGTTTCTGGAGTTCGGTGCCGAACTTCAGTAGCGACGGCACGATCTGGCGGTCGGCGATCCAGTGCGCAGCCACCGGGGCTCCGGCGGCGAGGAGCTCTTCGGTCACGACGAACCGTTCCTGATGCGAGCGGCCGTGGCCCCCGTACTCGATGGGCATCGTCATTCCGAGCCAGCCGCGGGCGGCGAGAGCGCGCGTGAAATCTTCGTCCCACCCGGTGAGCCAGCAGTCGACGGAGCGGACGATCCGGCCGGCGGAGAGCTCTTCGGCGAGGAAGGCACGTACCTCGCCGCGCAGGACGTCGAGTGCGTGTGGATCGGAAGAGACCGGCGGTACCAATCTGAGGTCGGTCATCATTCTCTCCAATCAGGCCGGGGTCGTATCGGCGACAGCGGTCTTGACAACAGCGGACTCGGCCAGGGTGTGGATTCGGTTGTCGGAGTAGCCGAGTTCTTCGAGCACGGCTGCGGTGTCCTCCCCGAGGTGTGGGGCGTGGCGGGTGAACGAGACCGGGGTGCGCGACATGGTGAACGGTGTCCGTGTTGCGTAATAGTGGCCCTCGGTCGGATGGGTGCGCTCGGTGATCAACCCCTGCTCGAGGACATACTCGTCCTCGTGTGCGTGCGCGAGGTCCAGGAGATCCGATGCGGGAATTCCATGTGCTTCGCACAGTGTGAGCCATTCGCCGGTGGTCCGGGTCGGGGCAACCTCCCTGATGGCAGACAGAAGTTCTCCCATGTGACGATGACGGTCGTTCACGGTGGCATACCGAGGGTTTCCGGCCATGTCGTCGTGACCGGCTTGGGTGAAGAAGTCGATCCAGTTCTGCGTCGAGTACGGCATGATGCAGATCCAGCCGTCCGCGGTCCGGTGCGGCGTCCGTTCCGGGGTGAGGACGCGGCCCCAACCGAAGTCGCCTTCCGCAGGGGCGAAGGTGTGCCCGCCGAAGTGCTCGACCAGGTTGAATCCGATCATGGAGTCGACCATCGGCACATCGATCTCCTGGCCTAGCCCGGTGCCCTTCTTCTCGATCGCCGCAGCGAGAATCGCGATCACGATGTAGAGGCCGACAACCTTGTCTGCAATCACGTACGGAGCGAATCGTGGTGCGCCGTCGACGAGTTCGGAAAGCTTGGCTGCGCCGGATGCGGCCTGCACGATGTCGTCGTAGGCCGGATAGTCGCGATGTGCGGTGTCCGATCCGTAAGCCTGTGCGGTGCACAAGATCAGGCCGGGATTGAGCCGGGACAAGCGGTCGTAGGTGATTCCGAGTTTGTCACGTGATCGCGGCCGCAGATTCGTGACGAGCACGTCGGCGGTGCGAACCAGATCGTCGAGGACCTCACGGCCTTCCGTTGTCGCGAGGTCGACCGCAATGCTGCGCTTGTTCCGTTGGAGGTTCATCGTCAGCGCGCTCATGCCGTTGTGGCGTTGTGCGCCGACGCCTCGGCTCATGTCACCTTCGAGGTTTTCTACCTTGATGACGTCGGCGCCCAGGTCAGCCAAGGTGGCGGTGGCGAAAGGCCCCATGATCACCGTTGTCAGATCTACGATGCGAAGTCCGTTGAGAGCGCCCGGTGTGCAGTGCATCGGCTACCTCTTCTCGCTGTGAGTTGTGGCTCTGCTATCACTATGGCAGCCAGAGGCAATATTACGCAATAAGCCATTGAACTATGGATATACGTATAATATGAAGGACGCGAGTGCTGCTGCACGTGGCGCACTACGAACCGTGCTGATTGTGCGAGACTCTCCAGGTGGCTCAGGCAGCGACACTCACGACAGCGATCGTATTGTTCGACGGATTCGAACTGCTCGACGTCTTCGGTCCCGTCGCGCTGCTCAGCCGGTTCACCGACAACATCGAGGTCACGCTCCTCGGCCCGCGCGAGGGCGTTGTACGCAGCAGTCAAGGAACCGATGTCATCGCAACCGTGAGCTACCGGGAGGCTCGGGTATCCGACATCGTGATGGTGCCAGGTGGCATGGGCACACGGCACCTTACCCAGGACGCCGAATTCCTCGCGTGGCTGCGTGACTGGGCCGCGAAGGCGCAACTGATCACGTCGGTATGTACCGGATCGGCAGTCTTGGCCGCTGCCGGACTACTGGACGGATACCGAGCTACATCGAACAAGCTCGCCTTCCAGTGGGTCGCAGGTCATGGGCGGAATGTCGACTGGGCACCACACGCACGATGGGTCCACGATCGTGATCGGTGGACCTCGTCGGGCGTTGCCGCCGGCATCGACATGACCGGGGCGCTTCTCTCCCACCTGTTCGGCCCGGAACGGAGCAAACGGGCGGCTGACGAGATCGAGCTCGAACTTCACACCGACCCCGAGTGGGACCCCTTCGCTGTCACGTACGGACTCGAATAGACCAGGCCCGCTACCCGGGGCCAACTGCGGGTCGGGATCTTCACGGCAGGTGCGTCACCACGACACGTGCCGTCCCGTACACCGCGGTCCCCGCCGTGATCACGCCGAACAGGACGATCCACACCCCCGCAGGAACTCTTGTCAGCCACCTCAGCTGGTCGGCGTCCGAACCCTGGCCGCGGCCACGCATGTGGGTGCGGGCCAGTTCGAACACCGGACGTGTCGCGCCGAGCAGCAGCACCCAGGTGATCAGGTACGCCGCGGCATATCGCACGACCGGATCACCGAAATAGGCCGCGGCACCCACGAGTGCACCCGCGATCACGACCGTGACGAATCCGTACAGGTTCCGGATGAGTAGGAGCAGCACCGCCAACGCCGCGAGAATCGACCACAACACCGCCGCCGGTCGGTTCAGGGTCAGTAATGTGGCTGCGGCGAACCCGAGCACCGCCGGGCCTGTGTACCCGGCGAACGCCGTCGCGACCATACCGGGGCCGCGTGGATTGCCGGACGACACCGTGACCCCCGACGTGTCGCTGTGCAATCGGATGCCCGACAGCTTGCGTCCCACCAATGCCGCGACGAGCGCATGCGAACCCTCGTGCGCCTGCGTGATCACATGTCGGGTCTTCAGCCACAGCGGCCGCACGGTCACGAGGATCAGCGCAATCGCCGCTGTGATCATCACCAGGGCCGTCGACGCGGGTGCGTCGACGGCCGAGACGGCCTGCCACGCGGAGTCCAGCACATTCGTGAACGACGCTGCGTTCGTGGAGGAGTCGGGGCTCGACGTCACTGGTCACCTTTCGTCGGGTACAGGCGAGGCACGACACGTCGCAGGCCCCGATAGCCTCATGAGCATGCCTGATGGTCGTGCCCTCGCAGTCCGAGCGGGTATTGCGGACTCGTGGGCCGTCGGACTCGGACTGATCCCGCTCGGCCTCGCGTTCGGCGTAGTACTCACTCAGGGCGGATTCGAGTGGTGGTGGGCGCCGGTCTTCTCGATCGTGATCTACGCCGGATCGATGGAGTTTCTGGCGATCGGTCTCGTCAGCGCGGTGACACCGTTCGCGTCGATCGCCGCGGCGACGCTGCTCGTGAACTTCCGGCACGTGTTCTACGGACTGTCGTTTCCCTTGCACTCGATCCGCAGCAGAATCGGCCGCCTCTACGGCGTCTACGCGCTCACCGACGAGTCCTACGCGATCGTCGCCCCGAAGGCCGGTCAGGAGCTGTCCGGTACCCGTGTGCTGACGGTGCAGGTGTTGTGCCAGGCCATGTGGGTGGTGTCGGGCACCGTCGGCGCACTCGTCGGTGCGGTGCTGCCCGCCGGTCTCACGGGCCTCGAGTTCGCGCTCACCGCACTGTTCACGGTGCTCGCGATCGACGCGTTCCGTGTCAACCGCGACGTGCCCGCTGCGGTGCTCGCGGTGGTGTGCGGGCTCGTGGCGATGTTGATCGCGAAGGAACAGATGCTCGTCGTCGGGCTCGGGTTGTTCGTCGCGTGCCTGCTTGCGCGGTTCGTCTATCGGAACAGGGCTGCCAGTGCCTGAATCGGTCCCCGGTGCCGGATACGTGCTCGGAGCTCTGCTGGTGATGTTCGTCGTGACGGTCGCGCTGCGCGCCGCGCCGTTTCTGGCGCTGTCTGCGCTGAAGCACTCGGCCGTCATCGACTTCCTGGGCCGGACGATGCCGGTCGGAGTCATGATCATCCTCGTCATGTACACGCTGCGCGACGTGGGTGCGGCGACGTGGCTACCTGCGACGATCGGGTTGGCCGGCACGATCGCGATGCACCTGTGGCGGCGCAACGCGGCGCTGAGCACCGTGGCGGGAACCGGTCTCTACTTGGCGGCGTCGGCCTTCTGGGGCTGAGCGTCCGCTGTCGAGGTGGTGACCGGCGGGATCGGGGTCATGGCCTCTCCCCGACGGCTGCGCGCCGCGAAGACCCCGGCGACGAACACGACGACCGCGATGATGGCCTGTGAGTTACCGAGCGTCTCCAGCACGAACTGTTCCACCCAGCCGCGCGACGACGCATCGGTGAGCAGCTTGTTGGGCCCGAACAGGAAGATCAACGTCGCGGGCAGGAGCACCGGCCACCAGTGGCGGTAGCGCGGGGCGACGAGCAGCGGCACGAGGAACAGCGAGTACACCCAGTGGTGGGTGACGGCGATCGGTGCGACGAGGAGCGTCGCGAGACCCACCAGCGCGAGAGCGGGTACGGTTTCGCCGGCGCGGAGGAAGCGGTGCGCTGCCCACGCGGTTGCGGCGACGACGAGCGCGGCACCGACGATCCAGAGGATCTTGCTGGTGCCCTCGGACAAGTCGAACCGAGCGAGCAGGCCGGTGAGCCCCTGGTTGCGGAAGTACTCCTGGTCGCCGGCGCGGTCGGTCGCGAAGAATTCGTCGGTCCAGAAGTAGATCGAGGAGTCGGGCCGCAGCCAGTAGCCGAATGCGGCGGTCGCGAAGAACGCCCCGAACGCGCGGGCCACGGAGGGAATGTCTTTCCGGAGCAGGAGCAGGAGCCCGAACGCTGCCGGTGTCACCTTGATTGCCGCGGCCACCGCGATGCCGACGCCGCGGAAACGCGAGGGGATCACACCGAGGACGTCGGCGACGACGAGCGCCATGAGGATGATGTTGATCTGACCGAACGCGAAGTTCGACCGGAACGGCTCGAGCAGCAGCACCACACCCAGGGATGCGGATGCGACGAGACTCGCCCGGGTGACGTCGAGGCGCTGGTAGACCACCTTGAGGATCCACCAGGTGAGCGCAATGAGCCCGGCCGTCCACAGCACCTGCAGTGTCGTGCTGCCGATCAGTGCCATCGGCGCGAACAGGAACGCGGCGAACGGCGGATAGATGAATCGGAAGCCCGAGTGGCTGTAGAAGCCCTCCGTGTACAGGGGGGTGTGATTGAGGAAGGCGTGCCCGGCGTCGCGGAAAACGTCGAGATCCATGAGGTATTCGGTGAATGCGTCCTGGATGTACCCCGCCACCGCGTACGCCGTGATCAGGAGTCCGATGGCGATCAGTGCGGAGTGCACGGGCCTTGTGCGGACTTCGGACAACAGCACGGGGTAGACCTCCGGGGGACGACGATGTTTCGGGATCCCGTCGGGGCGACCCCGTTGGTCACGTTACACAAATGTTGTACGGCGCAGCGCGGTCCAGGTCCGTTCTTCCGCATAGAATGGTCGTTTCATCCCATTTAAGGGTTTTTCACTTCACAGTCCCCGGATATCCGGGGTATTTCACTCTCTCGAGTTTCTGGTAGATGCCGGTAGAAAGCGGAAGGCAGGCACTTGTCCCATGATTATTTCGATCTATTGGTCTATCGCTAGACTGCTGAATACTTCTCTGAGATCGCAGCCCGAACGCCGAGCCCCGCGCAGCGCAGCACGAACGCGCACTCGCTGAGGCGTTCGGCGCCACCGAGATCCAGCGACAACTCCACCGATTCGGCAAGTCGATACGGCCGGCTCTCGACGACCGAGCCCAACGCGCGACGCAACCGCGACACCTCCGCGCGCACGGCGACGGCATGCTCGGCGTCGCCGAAGAGCGTGTGACTCAACTCCGTCACCGACATCCCGATGCGCCCGTGCATGTGCAACAGCAGCAGGATCTCGGCGTGTCGAACCGTCACTGCGCTGCGCCACTGGTGGCCGGTGCCCGTGACCTCGATTGTCGGCGACGACGACAACTGCAACGTCATGCGGATCATCGCCACGGATTCGGACGGCCGGATCATCCAGCCGTGCGGCAACTGTTCCGGCACGCACAGCCCCAGTCCGGGAATCGTCAGGGCACGATCGGCGCGGGGGGCTCCGACGCGACGGGTTGCGGCGACACCGGACGCGTGCGCGACCCAGCCGTGGTCGTCGACCAGCAGAACCGGTCCGCTGACCGAGGCGAGCAGTGGTGCGGCATCGTTGCGCAGCCGGTCGAGGCGTTGCTCGTGCTGCCGCCACAGCTGCGACTCGGCGAGGCGCACCGCGGTGTCGACCAGCGCCCCGATTGCGGGATGCAGCGTCATCGCCGGGCCGCTGACGTCGACTATGCCCAGCAGATCGCCGCTGATCGGGTCGTGGATGGGCGCGGCCGTGCAGTACCAGGGGTGTTGTGACTGCTCGAAATGTTCGCCGGAGAACAATTGCACCGGTGCGGTCTCGGCCAGTGCGGTACCGATTGCGTTCGTGCCCACCGTCATTTCCGTCCAGACGGACCCGACGCAGAACCCCAGCGTATCGGCCCGCGACCGCATACGCGCCGAACCGTTACGCCACAGGATGACGCCGTCCGCGTCTGTTACGACGAGCAGCATCTGGGATGCATCGGCGACCGGCGAGATCACTTGTTCGAGGTCGCCGATGATCGCGGAGAGCGGCGACGACCGGCGACGTTGTTCGGTCACCTCGAGCGAGTATGGAACTCGCGCGTTGCTGCCCACCGGGTCGAGGCCGGTGCGTAGCACTCGGGACCAGGACCTCGCGACGACGCTGCGCGGTTGCATCGTCGGCGTACCACCACCGATGACCGTGTCGTGCATTCGCATCAGATCGCGGGCATATCGGGACAAATCGGTGCCGGGTGTGATCGCGCTGAACGTACTCCTGTCCTTCCGCGCCACTGTCCCTCCGTCTTCCTGCCGGTCTTCGCAGCATAGGTCCACACTGTGCTGCGCGCCACACGCAACGTGATGCAACGCTTGCTGTGCCGCCGTATCGGGAGTGTGCTGGATCACATCGACGACCGGAAAGGATCGGCCATGACCGACATTCTCGAGCACTCCTCCGATCACGTGACCGACACACAGCAGCGGGTGGACGCGTGGCTGCGAGATTTCGAGGCGGCGCTCGCTGCGCGTGACGTAGAGGCGGCTGCAGGCATGTTCGCCACCGACAGTTTTTGGCGCGATCTCGTCTCCTTCACCTGGAACCTCAAGACCGTCGAGGGGCGCGACGGTGTCGCGGGCATGCTGCGTGAGCGTCTCGACGGCATCGATCCGAGTGGCTTCCGCACCACGGACGCCCCCACCGAAGACGACGGTGTGGTCAGTGCCTGGATCGCGTTCGAGACCGCCGTCGGTCGTGGTGAGGGCCACCTGCGCCTGAACGACGAAGGCGCATGGACTCTGCTCACCACGTTGCAGGAACTGAAGGGGCATGAGGAAGGGAAGAAGGAGAATCGTCCACGCGGCACGAGGCACGGTGCCGACAAACACCGGGTCACCTGGTCGGAGCAGCGTGACGCGGAAGAGACGGAACTCGGCTACAGCAGGCAGCCCTACGTCGTCATCGTCGGTGGCGGGCAGGGTGGCATCGCGCTCGGTGCACGCATGCGGCAACTCGGGATCCCCGCGCTGGTTCTCGACAGCCACGATCGTCCCGGCGACCAGTGGCGTGGACGGTACAAGTCGCTGTGCCTGCACGATCCGGTCTGGTACGACCACCTCCCGTATCTGCCGTTTCCGGAGAACTGGCCGGTGTTCGCGCCGAAAGACAAGATCGGCGACTGGCTCGAGATGTACACCCGCGTCATGGAGGTTCCGTACTGGTCGAAGACGCTGTGCACGTCGGCGTCCTACGATGACGCGACGGGGGAGTGGGCCGTCCACGTGGAACGCGACGGTGACCCCCTCGTGCTGCGTCCGAAGCAGCTGGTGATCGCGACGGGTATGTCGGGCAAACCCAACATGCCGAGCTTCCCGGGTATGGACGTGTTCCAGGGCGAGCAGCATCACTCGAGCGCACACCCCGGGCCGGACGCCTACGCAGGTAAGAAGGTCGTGGTGATCGGAGCGAACAACTCTGCGCACGACATCTGTGGTGCGTTGTGGGAGGTCGGCGCCGACGTGACGATGGTGCAGCGCTCGTCGACGCATATCGTCAAGTCCGATTCACTCATGGATCTCGGTCTCGGCGACCTCTATTCCGAGCGGGCACTCGCGAACGGCATGACCACCCACAAGGCGGATCTCACGTTCGCGTCGCTGCCATACCGCATCATGCACGAGTTCCAGATCCCGATCTATCAGAAGATCGCCGAACGCGATGCCGAATTCTACGAGCGCCTGGAGAAGGCCGGATTCCTCCACGACTTCGGTGACGACGGGTCGGGACTGTTCATGAAGTACCTGCGTCGTGCCTCCGGCTACTACATCGACGTCGGCGCCTCCGAGCTTGTCGCGAACGGTGACGTCAAGCTCGCCCACGGCAACGTGCGTGAACTGACCGAACACTCCGTGATCCTCGACGACGGTACCGAACTCGATGCCGACCTTGTCGTGTATGCGACGGGGTACGGCTCGATGAACGGCTGGGTCGCCGACCTGATCGGGCAGGACGTGGCCGACAAGGTCGGAAAGTGCTGGGGCCTGGGCTCGGACACTACCAAGGACCCCGGTCCGTGGGAGGGTGAGCAGCGCAACATGTGGAAGCCGACGCAGCAGGATGGACTGTGGTTCCACGGCGGCAACCTGCACCAGTCTCGGCATTACTCGCTCTATCTCGCGCTGCAACTGAAGGCGCGTTACGAGGGCATCCCCACACCCGTGTACGGCCTGCAGGAAGTTCATCACCTGAGCTGACAACTGGAAGCCACACAGCCGCGCAGTGCGTGGACAGATGCCGTCTGTCGGCGGTGTGGATCTGCCCGCGCGCCGCGCGGTTATCGGCGCCGTACTTTCCTCGGCCGTCGAACTCCCCGACGACACCGACGTCCTTCCAGTAGAAGTCGGGCCGAGCGACGAATGCTCCGGAATCGGTGCGCAGTTCGTACTGCAGCTCCGGGGCGGGTAGCCCGGCGGCGGCGATTCGCAGGCGGCTCAGCGATTCACCGGGACTCTCGCTCCGTCCGTCGAGGAACCCCACAATTCGACGCGCCGCCGCGATGCCCGTCCTCGTGCGGGCAGTGCTCACGGCGTCGGGTAAGAGCGGTAGCGCGTCGGGATACATCCGCAGCGCCGAGTCTCCGGCGACCACCGCATGATCGGTCGGCAGCGTTCGAGCCAGATCGACGACGGTCCGCGCGACGGATGTCACCGGCACCCCGGACACAGTGCCGACTTCGCCGGACGGGAGGTCGTGTGGACGTGCAGGGTGTCGAGGCGTCGACCACCCGACGCACGGTTGCGACTGATATGGATGCGGGAGAGGTCGACGTCCCAGAGCGCCACACCGTGCAGTACCGCAGCCGAGACATGGCTGACAGCGGCGCCGTCGCTCAGTTTCCCACGAAGACCCAGCACCCGAACGCGATGCAGGGCCATGGGGCCGAGATCTGTCGTGCCGTCGATGTAGATACCCCGCGCGACACGCCGCAACGTCCCGATGCGCAGTGCCTGACGGATCTCGTCGACGGTCGTTCCGGAAGCCAGGAGCTCGGAGCGGATCAGCAGTTTCGGTTCGTCCATGGTTGGCAGCGTCGCAGTCCCGTGCGGCGACTTCTGGTGGTTTCGTGCCCGGGTGACAGTTCTGTGGATGAAGTGCGCGCCTGTGGACAACCTGCATCCGCGCATGACGGTGGCATGAACACCGGGTCGACGCGGTGTGTGTGCCTTCGTCCCGCGCGGTTGCGGTGGATCAGGTGGTGCTGATCTCGTTCGGGGTGCGCGGCAGAGTCGCTGTGCGGACTTCTCCCGACTCGAGGTCGACGGCGTGCAACGAATCCGTGGCAGGGTCCGTCACATACGCGGTGTGGTCCAGCACCTCGAGCGCCGGTCGCGGAGACTGCCATTCGTCGGGTTCACTCCACGGATCGAGGACGTCGATGCGGTTGACGACGTCGCCGCTTTCCGGGTCGATTACGTGCAGCGCACCATCTGTGCCGAGCACCAGAGCCTCACCGTACGGTCCCCGCCCCAGCGACCGAAATGTGTAACTCGTTCCCAGATCGACGAGTTGCATCTGTGCGGTGCGGGTATCGACGAGGGCGACACGTTCGGGGCGTTCGAGTTCGGCATCGGGGTCGGTCTTGTAGTCGCCCAGGACGATCGGGGATTCGTCGGATCCGGCCTGGTTCCCGAGCCGTCCGTACGCGTCGGGGGCGGTGACCTTCGTGAAGGTGCCGTCGCGGAAGATCACCATGCCGTCCTCGCATCCGAACACGACCGAGTCGGCTGCGACGGCTTCGCCGTGCACCCCGGGGCACTCGTCGGTTCGCGCGGCTTCATTGCGATCGACATCGAGAAGAACGACGCTACTGCGACTTTCACTGTCTCCATCGGTGACGAGGAGCGATCCGTCTTCCAGGGGCACAGCCACGCCGTGGTGGGCGTCGGACGTCGTGTAGGTGTCGGTCGCGGGAAGTGGGCCGGTGGGGTCGAGCTCCTCGGGGTCGAGCAGCGACACCTGGCCGGTGCCGTCGTCGAACAGTGCGGTGGTGCCCGCGTGCACGACGACATGCCCGGGTTTGTCGGCGGAATACACGAGGTCGGTGAGGGCGGGTGTGCCCGCGTAGTGGTGGCTGTGGTCGCCGTGAGCGTCGCTCCAGCTGCCGGTGTCGAGTGCACGGAAGCCGCCGGTGGTGGAGACGAGCACGTGGCGGTCGTCGCCTGCAGGACTGAGTCGGTTGAATCCCTCGAGGGGCAGGTCGGTGAGGACGTCGAGTTCGGTCGCGTCGACCACGAGCAGGCCGCCGTCATACGTGAGAGTCAGCCGCGGCTCGGGGGAGGTGACTTCGGCTGCTCTCGGCGTGCTGCTCGGTGCGGCCTCCGCGCTGTCGTCGGATGGCGAGGAGCACCCGGCGACCAGTGCGGCCGCGAGCGCTGCAGACAGCGCGAGGCCGCCGTGATGGAACGGTTTCATGGTGGGACATTCAGCCAGTAATGAAAACGAATGTCAAAGTAGATAATGCGTACGTGTGCATTCATCTCTCTACGACACGCGCTAGAGAATCTCAGAAACTACTGACGTCGTGGCTACCATCGACCGATGGACCCGGTCCGCAACCCGTACGCTCCCGGCGCGGGACAGCGCCCACCCGCACTCGCCGGCCGCGAACGGCAACTCGAGGCTTTCGACGTGGTGCTCGAACGCATCGCGCGGGAGCGGCCTGAACGCAGTGTCGTGCTCACCGGCCTCCGCGGCGTCGGCAAGACGGTGCTGCTCAACCAACTGCGCTCACTCGCGATCGCCAAGAGTTGGGGCACCGGGAAGATCGAGGCCCGCCCCGACCAGGGGCTGCGTCGCCCCCTGTCGTCCGCGCTCCACATGGCGGTTCGCGAGATCGCGGCGGGGCATCCCGACCCCGAATCCGTCGACCATTTACTCGGTGTGCTCAAATCGTTCGCGCTGCGCGCCACTGCAGACAAGGGCATGCGCGAACGTTGGCAACCCGGCATCGACGCTCCCGCGGTCAAAGGTCGCGCCGATTCCGGCGACATCGAGATCGACCTCGTCGAACTGCTCGTCGATGCTGCCGGCCTCGCGCGCGACGTCGGTGTGGGAATCGCCCTGTTCATCGACGAGATGCAGGATCTCGGGCCCGACGACGTCTCCGCGATCTGCGGGGCATGCCATGAGCTGAGTCAGGATGCAGCGCCGCTCATCGTGGTCGGTGCGGGACTGCCGCACCTCCCTGCCGTGCTGTCGGCGTCGAAGTCGTACTCCGAGCGCCTGTTCACCTATCACCGCATCGACCGTCTCGACCGTGAGGCGGCAGACTACGCGCTGATCGCGCCCGCGGAACTCGAAGACGTCGAGTTCACCCCGGAAGCGCTCGACGTGCTGTACGACATGGCCGAAGGATACCCGTATTTCGTGCAGGCATACGGGAAGGCCACATGGGATGTCGCTGCGGCCAGCCCGATCACTCCCGACGACGTACGAGTCGGGTCCCCCGACGCAGAAGCGGAACTCGCCGTCGGATTCTTCGGCTCCCGCTACGAGCGGGCAACGCCCGCCGAACGCGAATACATGCGCGCAATGGCGGAACTCTCCGGCGACGACGGACCCGTGCCCACCTCGAAGATCGCGGTGGAGCTCGGACGTAAACCGGCGTCGCTGTCGCCGGCCCGCGACGGACTCATCAAGAAGGGGCTGATCTACTCCGCCGAGCGCGGATTCATCGGCTTCACCGTGCCCCACTTCGGAAAGTACCTTCGTGCTCAAACAGACTGAGCTGCGCGCGTAGTCGCGTCAACGCGCGGTGCTGGGCCACTCGCACGGCGCCGGGTGTGGTGCCCAGCACGAGTGCGGTGCGTTCGGCACTGTAGCCGCGGAAAACTCGCAGAATCACGATCTGGCGCTGTTGCTCCGGAAGCATGTCGACGAAACGACGTGCAGCGGCGGCGAGTTCGCTGTCGAGTACATCCTCGTCAGGTGCAGGTTGGGCCACTTCGTGGACAGCCGCCGCCGGGCGGGTGGCACTGCGCCGGGCGTCGACGACCTTGTTCGCTGCGATGGCGAAGGCGAACCGCAACACCGACCCGCCTCGATCGTCGTATCGGGGGAGTGCACGGACCAGCGCCAGGCAGGTCTCCTGCGCGACGTCTTCGACGGGTGTGTGTGCCCGGGTCTGCTCATCCATGCGGGCAGTGCAGAACTGCAGGACGTGCGGGCGTACACAACTCACCACGGTACCGACGGCGTGCGGCTCGCCGGCGACGGCGCGCGGCACCCAGTGGCGGAGCAGGAGTTCGGTGTTCTTGTCGGCCACGGCGGTGGTCCTCTCGGGTGGTGTGGATGTTCCACTACCTTCCGCCGCGGCGCGGCCGCGCAATACCGACCCTCGGGTGGGTTATTCGTCCACCCACACCACGGTGTCCTCGAGCGATGCCCGGTCGGTTCGGCAGGTGTTGGCCGGATGCGCGTCGTCGGCGTATCCGAACGCGATCGCACAGACGGCGTCGCGGTCGTCGCCGATGTTCAGTTCGCGGCGCAATGCTGACCCGGCCATGGGCACGGCGGCCTGCGGAACGGCAGCAATGCCGAGGGATTCGGCGGCGAGCAGCAGGGTCGAGACGTAGCCACCGCAGTCGACCGCGCCGTACACGCCGAGCGCCTTGTCGGTGGTGATGATCGCGACGTGGGGTGCGCCGAAGAACCGGTAGTTTGCGAGCATCTGCTCGGTGCGGCGTGCGTAGTCGTCGCGGGCGATGCCGAGCGCGTTGTACAGCGCGTATCCGGCGCCGCGGCGGCGTTCGGCGTACTCGCCCCGGTATTCGGTCGGTCCAGGGATGTCGGGGTCGAGCTGACCCGACGCTGCCTGGGCGTACAGGGCTTCACGGAGGCGCTCGATGGCATCTCCGCTGATCAGGTGCACGCGCCACGGTTGGGAGTTGCACCACGACGCGGTGCGCTGTCCCATCTTCAGCATGCGTTCGATGTCCTCGCGCGGAACCATCTTGTCGAGGAAGCCGCGGCAGCTGTAGCGGGAGTCGAGGAGAGTCGACAACATCTCTGCGTTGCTGGTCATGCCGACCACGATGGCACAAGCGAAGAGTTAGCGATCGTTCAGGGTTGATGTCCCCTGATGACCACCTGGCGCATTACTCTTTCTATAGCTGTCTAACCGCCAGCCGAGAGATGGGGATATTTCGATATCCGCGACCCACTTTGTCGTGGTCGTGCGAGACTGCACGAGTTCTCATGCAGGCGCGACAGGCCTACTTCGTCACGTCGAGGGAAGAGAATTCGCCGTTCGTGAATCACCTCATGGTGATGCGACACATGCCGCACGCTCATGTGACTCTCACCGAAGGTGCGCGCACTGTCCGCGCATCCGGCCGTGCGACCGAACACACGGAACTGTCGGTCGCCGAAGTCGTCGATGCCGTCCGAGAACTCGGAATCATGCTGGACGTAGCGGAGGCAGACGCATTGACTGCCGTCGTGACACGGCTACGGAATGGTGTGTGACGCGGACGAGTCACACGATGTCATCCTCGTTCCCGGGCGCGATCCGACGCAGCCCCCGATACGCCTCTGCTGGTGAATGCCGGCCCGCGACGACCGCCTCGACCTCGGCTGCGATGGGCATCTCGATGTCGTACTCGCGCGCCAGTTCCATCACAGTGGGGGCAGTTTTCACCCCCTCCGCCACCTGCCCGAGCTTGCCGAGCGCCTCGTCGAGCGACAGGCCCTGTGCAAGAGCTTCACCCACGCGCCGGTTCCGCGACGCCGGGCTCATGCACGTGGCGATCAGATCACCCATACCTGTCAGACCCGCGAATGTACGCGGGTTCGCGCCCATCGCCTCCCCGAGCCGGGTCATCTCGGCGAGACCGCGGGCCAACACCATCGCGCGGGTGTTGTCACCCACTCGCAATCCTTCGGCCATCCCCGCGGCAATCGCGATGATGTTCTTCAGCACACCGCCGAGTTCGCAACCGAGCACATCGGTATTTCGGTACACGCGAAACACTTTCGACGCGAATAGCGGCTGCAACGCAGTTGCCACCGAATCGGCCTGCATCGCCACCACTGTCGCCGCGGCCATACCGTCGGCGATCTCAATGGCGATGTTCGGCCCCGACAGGAGACCCACGGGATGCCCGGGCAGGCATTCCGATACCACCTGGCTCGGTCGCAGCCGGGTGCCCGGTTCGAGTCCTTTCGCGAGCGACAGCAACGGCACCCAGGCCCGTACTTCGTCGGCGATCGGTTCGAGAGTGGCGCGCACAGCATGCGACGGCACACCCACCACCATCACGTCGGCCTCGTGCGCCGCCTCGACGAGATCCGACGTCGCACGCAGGCCCTCCGGCAGTGCGCGGTCGCCGAGGTAGCGACTGTTGCGGTGGGTTTCGTTGATCTCGGCCGCCGTGTCGGGGTTGCGCGCCCACAACAGGGTCGGGGTGTTGCGTGCGGCGAGTCCCGCGACCGTGGTGCCCCACGATCCCGAGCCGAGAACGACGACGCGAACCGGACGTGCCATCGGAATCCTTCCGTCGGTGGTGTTCGAAGAACCAGACTGTCAGGCGCTGCGCGGTCGCGCGTGCTGTTTGCCCGACTTCATGCCTGTATCACGATCGTTATCTCTCCAGTTTGCGCCGCATTTCGAGCGCCATTCCACGCGCTCCGACGGTAACAGCGGATCTTCGTTGCTCGACGTAGCGAATATGGCTACAGCACAACGTGAACGAATCCCGACCCGGATCGCGCTCGGTGCGGGCGCCATCGCGATGTCTGCCGTCCTCGGTGCGGCACCTGCGAATGCACAGGAACCGCCCGTGCACGACGGCGGTCCGGGAACGATTCCCGCCGAGTCCATGCCCGACGCACTCCTCGGCTACGCCGGATTTCTCACGCCCCGGATGCACAGTGAACTCGTGGGCATACCGACCCGATACGGCAGCCTGTGCGCGCCGCAGGAGGTGTATGCGCAGTACGGCGACCCGGTCGGTCACCGCGCCCGGACCTACGTCGTCGACGGTTTCGCTGCGCACGATCTGACCGGCCCGGCCGGCACCGCGGGCGCGGAAGTGTTCGAATATGCCACGCCCGAGGCCGCAGATGCTGCATTCGAGACCGTGAAGGACCTGACCTACGGGTGCGACGTGCCCGTCGACGGTCTGGTGGTTCCGTCCGTGTCGCCGAACAACACACTGTGGGGTTCTCCCGCGGAGCCCACCGACGGTGACGCCTTCTCGGTCCATTCGGGCAACTACCTCGCGCACGGTGGATCCGACAGTTACACGACCGCGCGATACGACCGGTACATCGTCGTCGGCGGGTACCACACGCCGCCGGATCCTGATGCGCCGTTCATCGAGCCGGCGCAGGGCGTCGCCGTGGCAGATCGCGCGGTCCACGCCACACGGAACTCAGTGTTGGGACTCTCGTGAGTTCACCGGCCGAGTAGTTCGGACACCGTCACGAAGTGGTAACCCTCGGCACGGAGCCCGTCGACGATCCCTGGGATCGCCTCGTGGTGCGTGCCCGCGAGGTCATGCGGGCATGGTGCCAGGGCGGTGTGCCTAATCGCCGTGAGGATCCGTCCAATCGTGGCGTTCGAGCAGCCACGACACCGCGACACCGCCGACGATCCCCCAGAACGCCGCACCGATACCCCAGAACATCACGTCGGATGCGGTGACGATGAACGCGATCAGTGCCCCCATCGTGTAGCGGCGACCGAACCCGGCGACGAACGCGCCCTGCAGGGCCTTGAGCATCGCGAGACCACCGAGCACTGCGACGAATGATGCGGGTGCCGCAATCATCCACCGCACGAACAGCGGTGCGAACAGGCCGAAGACGATCGCCAGCCCGCCGCACGTCAGCGCCGCGGTGTACTGCCGTGACCGCGTGCCCGAGGCGGTCAACAGCGCGTTGGTCGGTCCGGTCAGGCACGTCGACACCGCTCCGACGCACGCCGCGGGGAACGACCACAGACCACACACGATCGTGGAGACGTTGATGGGCGGGTTGTGTCCGGCGGATCGCAACACGGCGACGCCCTGCCCGTTCTGCACGACGATGACGGTGATCGCGAGGGGAATCACCAGTTCGACGATCGCCGACCACGTGAAGGTCGGCGCCGTGAACACCGGGGCAGCAAGAATGCTCCCGTTGCCTGGTTCGGGCTCGAAGCGGCCCGAGAGCGCGACGGCGGCGGCGCCGACGAGCAGAGCACCCAGGATCGGCGGCATCCAGCGACCGAGCTTTCCCGCAGCGCTGAGCAGCAGGAACACCACGATCATCGGCACCGCGATCGCGAAGTCGGAGCCGAGCGCTTTCACCAGGTTTGTGCCGAACGACAGGAACACACCCGCGACCATCGCCATGACGATGGGCATGGGTAGCGCCTCCATGACGCGGCGGACGAGGCCGGTCACTCCCAACACGGTGACCAGCGCGGCCGTGACGAAGAAGGCCCCGAGCACCTCCGCCCAGCTCAGGTGGGTGAGAGAACTGCCGACGAGGATCGTGCCGGGGATGGTCCAGAAGAAGCCCAGCGGCTGACGGTAGGCGAGGCTCATCGCGATCGTGAGGATGCCGTTGAGAACGAAGGCCCCGGCGATCCACGACGCCAGCTCCGCCTGCGACAGTCCGCCGGCGGCGCCGGCGGCGAGGATCACCGCAACGGGACCGGTGCACGAGAAGATCAGCCCGACGAGTCCGTTCGACGCGTACCCCGGTCCGAAGTCACGCAACACCTCCGCGGGTCTGATCCATGGCCGGGAGGGTCGCTCGAACAAGTCGGTGTCGGGGGGTGTGGCGTCGTCGATGGCTGTCATCGGGCTACGTCTTCCTTACTGTTCTCGGCGGAAATGTGCCGCGAGTTCGCTGCGTGAGCGGATGCCGAACTTTGCGTAGACGCGGGTCAGGTGGTACTGGACCGTTTTGACCGAGAGGAATAGCTCCGCGGCCACTTCCTTGTTGGTGTGCCCCGCGGCAACCAGGGTTGCGACCGCGCGTTCCTGCGGTGTCAACGCCGACACGTCGGTGCGGTTCCGAGTGCTCACGGCGTCACCGGATTTCAACCCACCCGCTTTGAGCTCGCGGTCGCAGCGCGCGACGATCGAGCCCGCGCCGAGTACGGCATACAGCTCCCGCGCAGTGCGGATCACGCTGTCGGCATCACGCCGCCGTCCGGCGCGGCGCAACGTCTGTCCGTACGCGAAATTGATGCGTGCGCGATCGTACGGCAATGGCAGGGTGGAGATTTCGGACAGTGCCCTCTCGAAGGAGTCGCGGGCCGAATCGATGTCGCCGCGCGCACCGTGAATACGTCCGCGCACGTATCCGAGTCGCGCTTTCGCGGAACGGTGACCTCGCTCGGCGGCGCGTTCTTCGTGAGGGCGTAGGAAGGCGTCGGCGTCGTCGACTCGACCGGTCATCACCAGCGCGTTGCCGTAGAGGTCGGGCCAGGGCCAGAAACCGGGTTCGTCGAGGGCTTCTCGGTGCCGCAGGGTCACGAGGGGATCGAGTTGGCGGAGTACTCCGTCGTAATCTGCTGCTACTTCTGCGCACTGGGCTGCGGAGATGCAGGAGGGGACGAGCATGAGCGTGTAGTCGTTGCTGCCGGCGCGGCCGTGTCGCAGGTGTTCGCGCGCAGCATCCCAATTGCCGCGCAGTGCATGCACCTGAGCGCCCGTCCAATGGACGAGTGGCCGCAGCAGATCCAGACCGGTCGAATCGAGTTGTGCAGCTGCCCGATCCACGGTGCGCAGGGCCTCGTTCCACGCCCCCAGGGTGAACTGTGTGCGGGCGAGCCACGCTTGCGCCCACAGGGAGATCCGGAGAGAGCCACCGCGGAACGTGGTGGGTTCGGAGGCCTCCAGTTCGGTACGGGCACGGTCGGGCGCATCCAACGCCAACGCGAGCCAGCCTTCTGCCATGCGGATGCGCTGGCTCTGTGCCCCGAGGCGGACGTGGTCGGCAAGGCCGGCGTACGAAGCGCGGGCATCGTCGATGCGTCCGGTCATGCCCAAACCGAGACCTCGGATGGCGTTGGACTCCACGACGGCCGGTGCATCACCCGGAACCAGCGACGAAGCGCGATCGGCCCAGGCCACGAGTTCGTCGCCGCGCATCCTGGCCAGTGAGTGCAGGACCATCCGCTGGCAGATCATCGCCGCTAGCTCGGGGTCGGTCGCCGATTCGTCGACCATGGCCCAGGCTTCCGACAGCAGATAGTGCGCTTCGGCGACGCGACCTCGCTGGATGGCGAGGTAGCCGAGGACCGCGTTGCGCATCGGGCCGCCGGGAGTGCTTTCGATTTCGGGAACGAAGGTCTGAGCCTGGGGGAGGTCGGCGGCGCCGGTGAGTGCGTCGACCCCGCGGATCAAACGCTGTGTGCGGAGGTCTCGTTCGGGGGTGATGCGGCCCGCCGTGATGAGCGCCTCGGCGGCCTGCGCCCACGCGCCGTCCGCAGCGCGTTGTCGAGCGAACCGATCGAGCCGGTCTGCGAGTGCGTCGTCGGCGGCGGGCGTAGCCGACACCAGATGGAACAGGGCGTCGCCCTCGTCGTCGACGAGTGTAGCCGCATGCGCATGCAGTTCACGCCACCGCGCCGGCCCGATCTCGTCGGTGACGGCGGCGCTGGTCATCGGGTCGGGGAACAGCAGCGTGACGATGCCCTGTCGCTCCCGCATCGTCAGCAGACCGGCGGTGTGTGCTTCGTCGAGCAACGGTGTGGGGTCGTCGACCTCGGCGAGTGCAGCAGCCGGAGCGAGCGACGATCCGGTGCCCAGGATCGCCGCCGCTTCGATCAGGGCGCGTGTCTCGGGTGAGCATGCGGTGAGGGCACGTCGTACCGTCGCGGCGTGTTGCGCAGGTGCGGGGAACCGTGCCTGCCACCGATGCCATTGGGCGTGCGGGATCTCGTCGAGGAGCTGCAACACCGGCCGGGGACTCCCGAGGGTGTGCTCGTGCAGGCGTCGAGCCGTCCAGGGCGACAGGTCCACGCCCGCGCGGAGAAGCGCGAGCTGGGCGACGTCGCCGGAGGTGAGGGCGCGGACACGGACGGTGTCGGCCCGATGCGACGACAGGATTCGTGCGGTGGTGTCGTCGATGCCGTCGGGAAGGACGTCGGGGACCACCCACAGCATCAGGATCGGGCGCTGGTGCGCGTGGCGGATCATCGACGAAAGCGCCTGCAGGGATTCGATATCGGACCAGTGCGCGTCATCGACCACGAGGATCGTGGTGTCGTGGATCGTGTCCAGGTACGCATGGGCCGCATCGATGGGGTCGGCCTCGGGTGCCGGGGCGTGTGTCAACTGTTCGAGCACCGCCCACGGATGGTTCGACTCCCACGGTGCCCCGGAAGCAGTCTGTGCGTGTATATCACGGTGCCTACTCGTGAAAGACCGTACGAGAGCGCTTTTCCCGATGCCGGGTGGACCCTCGACGAGGGCGAGCACGGGAGCTCCCGCACGCGCCCCGCCGAGGAGTCGGTCGAGCTGCGAAAGCTCGGTTTCACGTCCAACCAACATCGAAGTGTCCGTCACGCACCCACGGTAGTCCCGGTCGAGGTGCCGGGAACGTCGATCCGCGTGTTGTGCTGCCGTGGTCGGGGAACGAAGAAGGTGACGAGGCCACCGGCGAGCGCGATCACCGCGAAGATGTAGAAGTTCACGTTGTTCGCGAAGCCGGCGCCGATCAACAGGCCACCGATGAGCGGGCCGAAGATCCCACCGAGTCGACCGAATCCGGCACACCATGCAACACCGGCTGCGCGAGCGGGGGTGTCGTAGTAGTTGGAGACGAATCCGTAGACGAGCACCTGCGTGCCGATCGTGCCGACACCGGCGATCGCGACGGCGCTGAGGAGCACTGGCAGCGGGAACCCGAGCGTGAGTATCACCAGGGCGACGGCAGCGAGGAAGAAGGTGGTCACGATGACGGCCTGCGGACCGCGGCCGTCAGCGATCTTCGATGCGATGATGCCGCCGATGATCGCACCGCCGTTGAGGACGAGCAGGAATGCGAGCGAGCCGTCGGCGTTGTAGCCGGCATCGGCCATGATCTTCGGCAGCCACGTGTTCAGGCCGTAGGTCAGGAGTAGTCCGGCGAAGCTCATCATGCCCAGCAGACCGGTGCCGAGCGCATACTTCCTGGTGGCGAGTGCAGCGAATCCGATCTTCTCGGAGGGGGCGGTGGGTGTGGCGGTCGGCATCGGGAAACCGAACTTGTCGCAGATGGCGTTCGCTTTGCCGGTGTGGCCGCGGGATACCAGCCAGGCCGGGGATTCCGGGAGTTTGGCCAGCGCGACGGGCAGCAGGATGACCAGTGGCAGGGCGCCGATGAGGAACAGGCCGCGCCACCCGATGGCGTCACGCAGCAGGATCGCGAGGAGTGAGGCGAGCACACCGCCGGCGGGGACACCGCTGTAGACGATGGCGTTGAACAAGTTGCGCTTGCCGGGAGGGGCGAACTCCGCCACCACGGCGCCCGCGGTGGCGACCAGCCCGCCGACACCGATGCCGGTGAAGAACCGGAGACCACCGAACATCGCGATGCTCGTGGAGAAGGCGGCAGCGCCCATACCGACCGAGAACCACACGATGTTGATGAGCATCATCTTGCGCCGGCCGACGCGGTCGCCGAACGCGCCGGTGACCAGGGCACCGACCATGACGCCGATCAAGGCGTAGGAGCCGAGTGCACCGGCCTGTTGCGCGGAGATCTCGCCGAGCTGGGTGGGGTCGGCCATGAGTGTCGGGACGACCGTCCCGTATACGACGAGGTCGTATCCGTCGAAGATGATCGCGAGGGTGGCGAGAGTGACGATCCAGATGACGCTCCGCTTGTGCTGTGGACTGGCCCAGGTCTGTGTGGTTCGGGTCATGACAGGCTCCGATGTGTGTGGGGTAACACAATTGGGTTCGCGCAAAAAGGGGCCTCACCAGCGGGAAAGGTCCTCTGGCGAGGCCCGGCGACAGGTTGGTCAGCCCTGGTCGCCGCCGGCGACGGGCAGTACCGAGCCGGTGATGTACGAGGCCTCGTCGGAGGCCAGGAAGGTGACCGCTGCGGCCTGCTCGTCGAGCGTGCCGTACCGCTTGAGTAACGAGGAATCGACAGTTTGGTCCACGATCTGCTGATACCAGGCCTTTTCCCGGTCGGAGTGCGGTGCCGGACCCCGCGCGACCCGTCGCTCCGGCGCGACGGTGCCGCCCGGCGCGGTCGCGACCACGCGTACCCCGTACTGCGACAGTTCGAGCGCGAGCGCCGAGGTGATGGCATTGACGCCGCCCTTCGCCGCTGCATACGGCACACGGTTGACGCCGTGGGTCGCCACGGACGACACGTTGACGATCGTCCCGGACTGCTGATCGATCAGATAGGGCGCTGCCGCGCGGCACGACCACAGGGTGGGGAACAGCGACCGGCGGATTTCCTTCTCGATCTCGTCGGGCGCGTAGTGCTCGTACGGCTTGGCCCAGATCGTTCCGCCGACCACATTGATGAGCACGTCGAGTCGCCCGGCCGCCTGCACCGCGACCGCGAGTGCCTCCTCGGCGCCCTCGAAGGTCTCGAGGTCGGCGGTCACCGAATGTGCCTTGCCGCCGTCGGCGCGCAGGGACTCGGCGACTTCGTGGACGAGTTCGGCGCGGTCGACGAGGACGACCTCCCCGCCTTCGGCCGCGACGCGTGTCGCGACCGCGAGACCGATGCCTTGTGCGGCACCGGTGACCGTCAGGCATTTGCCGTCGAATCGGCCGGGGAAGATCGTCGTCTCGCTCATCGCGCACCTGCTGTCGCGCCTTCGGCGATCGCCCGCCGCATGGTCTCCTTGGCGTGGCCGGAGTGGGCGATGATCAGCTCGCGGGCAGCAGCCTTGTCGCCCTTCTCGTAGGCCTCGACGAGCTGCATGTGCTCGTCCACGATGTGCCCTTCGATCCAGTGTGCGTCGCGGAGGATCCGGTACATCAGCTGCGTCACTTCGAGGCGGTTGTATGCCTCGAGCAGTACCGGGTTGGTGCAGCAACGGAACAGGAACTCGTGGAACGCGGCGGTGGTGTCGGTGAATGCCGCGGCGTCCGTGAAGTGGTCGCCCTCGACGGACGCGCCGGATGCCTCCGCGAGAATCCGGAACTCGATGAGCTGCTCCGGAGTGAGCCGGCCGATGGTGAGTTCGAGGACACCGAGTTCGAGCGCCATGCGGGCGTCGAACTGCTCGTCGGACTCGGCGACGGGCGGGTGCTCCTCACCGATCTCGTAGTTGCCCGGCGATGCGGGGGTCTCGAGTGCGACGGGCCGTCCCGTTTCCACGGCCGCTTTCTCGGCGGCGGCCTTCTCCGCGTCGGTGGGTGCCGGGGTGGTCGCGCCGCCCGGGGTGGCGGAGGTGTTGAACTTCTCGAAGTAGAAGTTGGCTGGAGTGATGTTGTGCTCCGACAGGTGGTTACGCACTGCTTCCACCATCGGGGGCGGGCCGCAGAGGTAGATGTCGACGTCGCCGTCACCCAGATGCTGCGGCTCGAACAGGCCGGTCACGTAGCCCTTGTTCGGGGCCGACGACTCCTTGTCGGCGACGCAGTAGTCGAACGTGAAGTTCGGCAGCGACTCTGTGTATGCCCGGAGCTTCTCGAGTTCGACGAGGTCGTGGTCGAACGTGACACCGTAGATGAGGTGCACCGGATGGTCGGTGTCCTCGCTCTGGATCTTCGACAGGATCGACAGCAGCGGCGCGAGTCCGGTTCCGCCGGCCAGCAGCAGCGACGGGCGCTTGCGCTCGCGGAGGAAGAAACTGCCGAAGGGCCCGGTGAATTCGAGGGTGTCGCCGACCTGCGCGCGGTCGCGCAGGTATTCCGACATCAGGCCACCTTCGGTGATCTTCACCAGGAACGCCAGGGCGTTGTCGTGCGGTCCGGTGCTGAACGAGTACGACCGCGTCGCCTGCTTGCCGGTGCCGTCATCGCTACCGGGAGCCCCGATGTTGACGTACTGCCCGGGAAGGAACACCAGATCGTCCCGGTTGTCGATCTCCACGGTGAACCCGACGACGCTCTCGGAGAAGCGGTTGAGTTCGGTGATCGTCGCTGTGTACGAGGCGGCCGCTGTCTTCGCGACATCCGAGGTGCTGGCGATCTGCACCACCAGATCCGACTCCGGCATCATCTGGCACGGCAGACAGTAGCCCTGTTCGGCTTCCTCGTCGGTCAGTGCATCCTCGATGTAATCGCCGCCGTCATAGGTGCCCGACTCGCAGAATGCCTTACAGGTGCCGCACGCGCCGTCACGGCAGTCGAGCGGAATGTTGATGCGCGCCTTGTACGATGCATCTGCGACGGTCTCGTTCGGCTTGACCTTGATGAAGCGGGTGACCCCGTCCTCGAAGCTCAATGCCACCTGGTGCGTCATGTGCTCGAGCCTCCTTTCGCGATCGGGGACTAGACGACGTAGACGTCGACGATGTGGTGGATGTAGTCGTTCTTCAGGACGATCTTCTTCTTCGTGATCACCGGCTGATCACCCGAGACATCGAGCGTGATGAACGTCGTGCCGAAGTACGTGTCCGTCGTGTTGTAGCGGAAGTACAGCGAGAACCAATTGTGGCGCAGGTCGATCTCGGTGCCGCGGCGCTCGAGGATCTCGACGTTGGTGATGTTGTGTCCGGTACGCGGTTCGGGCAACGACGTCGCGGACGAGCGGTCGGTGCGGATGCGGAACACGCGGTCCTCGAGTCCGCCGCGGTTCGGGTAGTAGATCAGCGAGATCTCGGACTGCGGATCTTCGGTGGTCTTCCCGTTGTCGTCCCACGCCGGCATCCAGTACTCGGCCTCGGAGTGGTAGCACTCGAGCCACTGCTCGAAGTCGCGGTCGTCGAGGAGACGCGCTTCTCGGTAGAGGAACTGTTCGATGTCGGTCTGTGTCAACTCTGTTGCGGTAGTCATGATGTCGATTCCTCTCAGAGCGCGGTGGGATCGCCGGCGGCGGCTGCTGCGGCTTCGGCGTCGATGGCCTTGCGCATCGTGTCGAGCCAGTAGCCGTGCTGGATCGGGTAGAGGCCCTCGTCTTCGGTCTTCACCCCGCTGGACAGGATGTTGTTCATTCCGAGATCCTTGGCGACCTGATCCGGACCGTTGAGGACGTGGGTGGCGCCGCGGCTCATGTCATTCCACGGGGCGGCAGTCGCGAGGTAGGTCTTCTGGCAGGACCGGAACTCTTCGAGGTCGTCGGGGGTGGCCATGCCGGTGGCGTTGAAGAAGTCCTCGTACTGGCGGATGCGGCCCGCGCGCGACTCGGCGCTCTCACCCTTGGGTGCGATGCAATAGATAGTCACCTCGGTCTTGTCCACCGAGATCGGGCGGAAGTGCCGGATCTGCGACGAGAACTGGTCCATGATGTACACGTTCGGGTACAGGCACAGGTTGCGCGACGCACCGACCATGAACTCGGCTTTCTTTTCACCGAATTCCTTGGCGAGCTCGTCCTTGTGCGGGTACAGCGGGCGGTCTTCCGGGTTTCCCCACCACATCCACAGCAGCAGATGGCCGTGCTCGAACGAGTGGTAGCCGCCGCCCTGCTTGCCCCAGGTACCGGCATCCATGGCCTTGGTCTCGTTGGCAGACTCACCGGCGGTACGACGCGCGGTGGTGGCCGCGTAGTTCCAGTGCGTAGCCGAGACGTGATAGCCGTCGGCGCCGTTCTCCGCCTGGAGTTTCCAGTTTCCGTCGAATGTGTAGGTGGATGAACCGCGTAGCACCTCGAGGCCCTCGGGGGACTGATCGACGAGCATGTCGAGGATCGTGGTGGAGTCGCCGAGGTGCTCGGGGAGCGGCTTGACGTCGGGGTTGAGCGAGCCGAACAGGAAGCCGCGGTAGCTCTCGAACCGGGCGACTTTCGTCAGATCGTGACTGCCGTCGGTATTGAACTGCTCCGGGTAGCCGGCGTCGCGAGGATCCTTGACCTTCAGCAGTTTTCCGTTGTTGCGGAACGTCCAGCCGTGGAACGGGCACGTGAAGGTGGTGCGGTTGTCGGTCTTGCGTCGGCACAGCATCGCACCGCGGTGGCTACACGCGTTGATCAGGGCGTGCAGTTCGCCCTCCTTGTCGCGGCTGATGACGATGGGCTGACGGCCGATGTTGGTGGTGAAGTAGTCGCCGACATTGGGGATCTGGCTTTCGTGCGCGAGGTACACCCAGTTGCCCTCGAAGATGTACTTCATCTCGAGCTCGAAGATCTCCTCGTCGGTGAAGACATCGCGGCGGATCTGGTGCCGTCCGGTGTCGGGATCTTCGACGAGCGCTCCGTCGAGGTGGGTGCGTACGTGTTCCACGATGTCGGTCATGGGTCCTCCAATGTCAGCGTCGTTCCCGGGACGTACAGGGCTGATGTCCGATTCCGGCTCGTATGTAGCTGTCGTGCGGGACTCTGTGGACTGGCTGGTCCTGCGGCTCGAACGGGCTGTGTCCGGTGTTGCTACTACCCTGGCATCCTGTGTTCACGGTCACACCGGGTAAATGCCTAGTGATACCTAGGACCCGAGGCTCGGGGGACGAAGTGCTCTGGACATTCGGCCATTGGATGAGCGGGACCCTACCCGCCGGCGGTGAACTTCTCCGACCCGCAGATGTAGCCCGCGAACTCCTTCGCCGAGGCGACGTCCTCCATGAAGGTATCGGTGACGTAGCCCTCGCGATCGCCACCGTTCTCACGGCTCACGCACGTGACGCATCGGAAGCCGGAATTCCTGCTCTCGAGTTCACGGAAGTAGTCGGCGTCGTACACGTCGGCGCAGGTGCGCACGCCGTGGTACAGCAAGATTTCCCGATCCGGGTCCAGCGCGAGCGCATGACGGACGATGCCCTCGAGGATGTTGCGGCATTGAATGCGGAGCTTCAGCGACAAGAGAATTGGACAGATGCACACCGTTTGGCGGTGTGCATCTGTCCAATAGGCGTGTATCTCCGCTACCCGACCCACATGACCGGGGTCGGACGGTCGAAAGACAACTCGGGATAGTCGTCGTCGGCCACCGCTGTCCGTAGCCGCCGCTCGACGAAGTCGTGGTCGTGCGCACGCATGTACTCGATGCACGACACCGTGTAGCCGAGGGAATCGGTGCGATCGGTGCCGGCGGCGGAACAGGTTGGGGAATCCGTGCGCTGTCACGGAGGGGGGATCGATACCGCCCGTTTCGCGACCTTGCAGGTGGATCTTCCCGTCGTCGTCGATCACGAACTTCGTCCGGGCGATGACGTCGTCCGCCCGCGCTCGGTGGTAGGAGTGTTACTTCTCGTAGAAGGCGCTCACGTCGGCGTTGCCGATGAGGTCGGGCACCGTCCAGCCGTCGAGGTCGTACTCGCTCATGAACTGCTCAGCGAATCCCTTCATGGAGGCCACATCACCGCGGGTCTCGGCGGCGAACAGCAGTTCGGCCTTGACGTTCTCGTGGTTGCCGGCGTAGTTCCGCTCGTACAGCTCGTGGCGGCCACCGAACTCGGATCCGATCGAATCCCACAGTGCCTTCATGACCTTGACACGGTCGACGGCCTGGATGCCGTCGGATCCGCGAACGTACTTGTCCAGGTAAGGGCGCACGTCGGGGTTCTTGAAGTCGGCGGCGGACGACGGCAGGTAGATCAGGCCCGAGGCGACGTCCTGCTCGATGATCTCCTTGATGCGAGGGTAACCCTGCATCGCGAACATCCGGTACGTCAGGCCGTATTCGAGCTTCGGGATGACGGTGTCGCCGATCCACGGTTCGGGATTGTTGACCATGGAGTCGGTCAGCGACCAGAACAGGTTGCGCCAGCCGATGACCTCACCGACGCGGGTCTGCACTCCTCGGAATCCGCCGGCACCGGTGGCGTCGAGGGCCTTCATGAGCAGGCCTGCGATGAAGTCGAGCTTCACCGCGAGGCGGGTGCAGCCCTGCAGCGTGAAGCGCTGGAGGAAACCGGAGCCCGGCAGGAACTGGTTGATCTTCTCGACGTCCCCGTACATGAAGACGTTCTCCCACGGGACGAGAACCTTGTCGAAGATGAAGATGGCGTCGTTCTCGTCCATGCGGCTCGACAGCGGGTAGTCGAACGGAGAGCCGACAATGTTGGCGTTCTCCGAGTAGGAGGCGCGGGAGATCAGCTTGATGCCGGGTGCGTCCATCGGCACCGTGCAGATCAGCGCGAATTCCTTCTTCTTGATCGGCAGGCCGTAGTGGGCGATGAAGTTGTAGTTCGTGATCGCGGAGCCGGTCGCGACGACCTTCGCGCCGGACACGATGAGGCCGGCGTCGGTCTCCTTCTCGACCTTCATGAACACGTCGCCGACCTGGTCGGGAGGCAGTTGACGATCCACCGGCGGGTTGATGATCGCGTGGTTCCAGTACAGGACTTTCTCCTGCGATTCCTTGTACCAGCGCTTCGCGTTGTCCTGGAACGGCGAGTAGAACTCGTCGTTGGCGCCGAGGGTGCCGAGGAAGGATGCCTTGTAGTCGGGGCTGCGGCCCATCCAGCCGTAGGTCATGCGTGCCCAGGTCGCGATCGCATCGCGGTCCTTGACCAGGTCTTCCGATGATTTCGGTGTGCGGAAGAACGGCATCGTGACGCCGCCGTTGCCGGTGTCGGTGGGGGTCGTGAGCTTGTCGACATGCTCACCGGTGTGCAGTGCGTCGTAGAGTCGCGCGGTCATGCGAATCGAGTTTCGGAATGCCGGGTGATTGGTGAAGTCCTTCACCCGCTCACCGTGCAGGTATATCTCGCGGCCGTCGTCGATCGAGGCGATGTACTCGTCGCCGGTCATCGGGCGCGACGCGAAATTCTTCTGCGTGTTCGCCTCGCAGTCGGCGGCCACGTTGACCTTGGAACGGTCGAGGGTGTCGGCGGGGCGCGGTTCGGTGATGGTCACGGAAATTCTCCTAGTCCAGTGGGGCAGGGATTCGCTGTGTCAGGCGGTGTCAGACCGGGGATGCGGCCAGGTGAAGCGGGGTGAACTTGGTTTGGGCGTCGAACCATCCGCTGTGCGGATCGTCCATCGATCCGTTCCATGCGGCGGACGCGCTGGGAGTGCCGAGGTCGTGGAAGGTGCTGCGGAAGAAGAGAAGAGGATCGACTTCGCGGCTGGAGGCATCGACGATCTCGCCGATGTAGATTACGTGGTCGCCGCCGTCGTACTCGCGCCAAGGGATGCACGAGATCGTTGCGGCGGTGCCAGCGAGGACCGGGGCGGTGGGGCCGTCCTCCCATATCGGTTCGGGCGACTGCGGTCTGCCTGCGAAGTGCATCGCAGTGTCGACCTGGTCGGCAGCGAGGACGTTCACGGCGAACGGCGCCCCCGACAGAAATCCGCAGGCCTTCGATGTGCGGGCCAAGGTGACCTGGCACAGTCGCGGTTCGAGCGAGACTGCCGTGAAGGCGGTGACGGTGGCGCCGTGCGGTTCGCCGTCCCGGTTGGCGCAGGTGATGACCGTGACGCCACTTGCAAACTGTCCGAAGATGTTTCGCAGGTCTCGCTGTTCCATGTCTGCGTCCTCCCTGTCCGGTTCGATCTGGTGTGACGCAGACCATATGGTCACCGGGAGGGATTCGCGATCCGGTGAGCGCGGTCACTATCCGTCAAGCGCGGCGGGTAGGTATAAAGTCCTTGTTTGCCAGGGAGCATGTCCCTGATCACACTGAAATCAAGGTCCCCGATATCCGAAAACGAGGGTGGATCACAGATGGCAGAGGATTCGACTCGACACCCGTCCGACTGGGACGAGGTGGAAGAGGTTGTGTCGCATGCGTATTTCTCGCATGACCTCACGCCCCTCGAAAAGGTCGAACCCCGCCTCGAGCTGCGCACATTGCCTTTGGGTCCGATCCGGTTGGCCCGGATCGGCTGGGGCGCCGAGGCGTCGGTGCACAGCTCGCACCCGGGCGCCTATGCCGTGAATATTCCCTTGTCGGGCACGATCGAGTCGATCGCCAGTGGTGTCGAGACCGCGTCCGGGGTGGGGCAGGCAACCGTGTTCGAGCCGGACATCGACGCGAGGATCCGTCGGTGGAGCGGCGACTGCGAGATCGTCGGGGTCAAGCTCGAGCGCGACTACCTGCACCGGGAGATGGCCCGCATTCTCGGGCGCCCCGACCTGCGCCTTCCCTCTCAGGTCGATCTTTCGACCGACGCAGGGCAGAGCTGGATGGCATTGCTGCGTTCGGTCATCGAGCAGCTCAAGGCCGATGAATCCCTCTGGCGTAACCCACTGGTCGCCGATCAGCTCTCCGGTGCTCTGACATCGTCGTTCATTCTCGCGGTGATGCCCGACGACGCCGATCCGACGGGTGGAGCGCGACCGCGGATCATCAAGCGGGTCCTCGACCGAGTGCACGACGATCCGTCTTTGCCCTGGACGTCGGCGGACATGGCCGAGGTCGCCGGGGTGAGCGTGCGTCGTCTGCAGGAGGGCTTCCGGGAGTACCTCGGTGTCTGCCCTCGCGACTACCTACTCGATTTGCGGTTGTCGCGCATCCACGAGGAGCTCTCGGCCGAATCCGATAGCAATCTGTCGGTGACGAATGTGGCGTTGAAATGGGGAATCACGCACACCGGGCGGTTCTCGGCGGCATACAAACGCAAGTACGGAGTAGTGCCCTCCGCGACGCTGCGCTCCTGAAACGATAGGCGTCTGATCCGGATTCGGTATCGGTACTCGTTCAGCGGTGGCGGTAGCCGAGTTCTGCGCTCAATGTCTCAGCGCAGTCCACCACGCGTTTGGCGCACAGATCCCGGAACGAATCGAGGGTGTGCCGTCCCGTCGACGTCGAACACGCAAGCACGCCCACCGCATGGCCGGCGGGATCGAACACAGGTGCTGCGATCGAGATCAACCCTTCTTCGAGCTCGGCGGATGCCATGGCATACCCCTGGCTGTGCACCTCTGCAAGCTCGGCGCGGAATGCCTCGGCGTTGTCGATGGTGGTGGGGGTGAGTTTCTCGAACCGGGTCTCCGCGATCACGGCGTCGACCTGATCGCGAGGTGACCAGGCGAGCAGGGCGCGACCCATCGAGGTCGCGTACGCAGGTACCCGGGTGCCGACCGAGACGTTGATGCTCATGATCCGTCGCACCGGTACGCGGGCCGCGTACACGACTTCGGTCCCGTCGAGGACACCGAGCGACGCCGATTCGTGGGTGTGGTCGGCGATCTCCACCAATTTCGGCAGAGCGGAATCCACAAGAGTGTGTGAGGCCGTGTAGTGCTGCCCTATGCTCAGGACGCGCGGCGTCAATGACCAGCGCGTTCCCGTCGAAGTGACGTAGCCGAGCCGCTGGAGTGTCAGCAGGATTCGACGCACCGCCGGACGCGACAGATCGGTCTTGTTCGCAACTTCGGCCAACGTCGGTTTCGGGTCCTTGTCGTCGAAGGCCTGCAATACCGCAAAACCGCGCTCGATGCTCTGAACGAAGTCGCGGTCGTTACTCCGGTTGTTGCCTAGGTCGGTGCTCGGCATTACATCTCCTACCAGCGGGACTTGTCGATGTTGCCGCATCCGGTGTTGACAAGCGATGTGACAACACGCACAGTATGTGGTGTACGCATCGCGGTTCGCAAGTACGCATAGCGTACTCGGTAAGTCCACAGCCCCCGGACGGACCGGACCAGTGCTTTCCATGCCGTTCTCAGCCCCGACGAGGAGAGTCCATGACCACCACCGAGAACCCCACCGCTCACGGTTCCGGCAATGCCGCCACCGACAAGTTCAAGTCCGCGCGGGCTACGTCCGACACGTCCGTCGAGCGCGCCGCCGAGATCTACAAGGACGTGCTCGCGGCTCTTGCCGGCGTCGTTCACAAGCACGAGGTGACATACGACGAGTACCGGGTGCTCAAGCAGTGGATGATCGACGTCGGCGAGTACGGCGAGTGGCCGCTGTGGCTGGATGTCTTCCTCGAGCACGAGATCGAGGAGGTGCACTACAACCGCAAGCACTTCACCGGCACCAAGGGATCCATCGAAGGCCCCTACTACGTGCCGAACGCCCCGAAGCTGCCGTCGAAGTGCACCATGCCGATGCGCGAGAAGGACAAGGTTGCGCCTCCGCTGATCTTCAAGGGCAAGGTGACCGACCTCGAAGGCAACGGCATCCCCGGCGCCACCGTCGAACTGTGGCATGCGGACGAGGACGGCTTCTACTCGCAGTTCGCCCCCGGTATCCCCGAGTGGAACCTGCGCGGCACCATCGAGGTCGACGAGGACGGTAATTACGAGATCACCACCCTCAAGCCGGCCCCGTACCAGATCCCGAACGACGGGCCTACCGGCTGGTTCATCAAGTCCTACGGTGGCCACCCGTGGCGTCCAGCCCACCTGCACCTGCTGGTGTCGGCCCCGGGCAAGCGTGCCGTCACCACGCAGCTCTACTTCCAGGGCGGTGAGTGGGTCGACAATGACGTCGCGACCGCAACCAAGCCGGAGCTGATCCTGGATCCGCAGGCGAACGCCGAAGGCATTGCCGAGGTGACGTACAACTTCGCGCTCGATCCCGAAGCGTGATCCACATCTGACCTCGAATGCCGGTGTCCCACAGGGGCACCGGCATTCTCCGCGAGAGCCTCTGCGCCGTATCTACCGTCACACCCAGAACTGATTGTGAGCTGACCGAAGATGTCCGACCCCGACCTGGCGATCGTCTCCGTCGAATCGACGATCGTCGATGTACCCCTGATTCGTCCGCACAAGTTCGCGACCATGACATCGGAAGCGCAGCCGATCCTGTTCGTCGCTGTCACCACCGCCGGTGGCGTTACCGGCTACGGCGAAGGCGTCGTGCCCGGAGGCCCGTGGTGGGGAGGCGAATCCGTCGAGACGATGAAGCAGATCGTCGATCGTTACATCGGTCCGTACATCATCGGTCGCGGCGTCGACGGGATCAGCGGCGTCATGCTCGACATCGAACGGATCGTGGCGAACGCACGTTTCGCGAAGGCTGCGGTCGACGTGGCCATGCACGACGCGTGGGGTCGCAGCCTCGGCATCCCGGTCGCGTCGCTGCTCGGAGGTGCGTTCCGCACCGGAGTCGACGTGCGCTGGGCGCTCGGCGCGGCACCTCTCGAGGAGATCGTCGACGAGGTCACGCACAAGATGGAGCAGCGCCTCAACTTCTCCTTCAAACTCAAGATGGGTGCTCTCGACCCCGTCGTCGACACCGAGCGTGTCGTGAAGATCGTGGAAGCGTTCGACGGCAAGGTCGGCTTCAGCATCGACGTCAACGCCCGCTGGGATCGTTTCACCGCGCTGCGCCACGTTCCGCAACTCGTCGACGGCGGTGTCGAGCTCATCGAGCAGCCCACCCCGGCCGACCAGCTCGATGTGCTTGCCGAGATCAACCGCCGTGTCTCCGCGCCGGTCATGGCCGATGAATCCGTCCAGACCCCGCACGACGCATACGAGGTCGCCAAGCTCGCCGCAGCCGACGTCATCGCCCTCAAGACCACCAAATGCGGTGGCCTGCAGCGGAGCAAGGAGGTCGTCGCCGTTGCGAAGGCTGCCGGACTGCGTTGCCACGGCGCGACGTCCATCGAAGGCCCCATCGGAACTGCCGCGTCCATTCATTTCGCGTGTTCCGAGCCGGGCATCAACTACGGGACAGAGCTGTTCGGCCCGCAGCTGTTCGCGGTCGAGCTGCTGCAGACGCCGCTCCAGTACTCCGCAGGGCAAGTACACCTGCCGGAGGGGCCCGGTCTGGGCGTCGAACTCGACATGGATGTCGTGAAGAAGTACGCCCGCGACTGACGTCGCACCTCGCTTTCAAGCTACTTCCGAAGGAGAAAACCCATGGCACTGTTCCACGTTCGAATGGATGTCAACATTCCGCAGGACCTCGACCCGACGGTGCGCGCCGAGACGATCGCGAAGGAGAAGGCCTACAGCCAGGAACTCCAGCGTGCCGGTAAGTGGCCCGAGATCTGGCGCATCGTCGGAAAGTACAGCAACATCTCCATCTTCGACGTGGACTCGGCCGACGAGCTGCACGAGATCCTGTTCAACTTGCCGCTGTTCCCGTACATGAACATCGAGGTCATGGCGCTGACGAAGCACGGGTCGGACGTCAAGTAGAAGCTCGCCGCTGATTCGTTGCGAAACCTGTTCGGTTGTGCAGTTGTTGACGGTTTCAGTGAAGAAACACGTCGACAACTGCACCACCGATTTGCTGGCAGTGAGGTCGCCCCCGGTGGTGGACACTTGACTGAGCCGACCGCGTTCGAGGGATGGCGATAGGAGGAAAGAGGAGCTTCTCCAGGCGATCGCAGCACTTTCGGTGGCGGCGACTATCGATTTTCGGACATACAGTCGTTACGCCCAGTCCACTGGCGCGGGTGGCAGTCAAGGATCTAACATCTTCAGTCGATGGAGATACCTTGTAATGCAACATTTTTTGGTGGGTGTCGGCCAGTGGGGGCACCTGCGAGGTGCGCGGCGGTCATCGAGTAAGCACTGCACGATCTGGCTCTGGTACCCACACGTCGCTAACTGCGTTGCTGTTGTAGCTGCCAGTGACGAAGTCGTACAGAGAGTTGAGTTGTGGATGGCCAGAGACCTTCTCCTGCCACAGCAGCGACATGGGGTAGGCGGGTGTGGGGTCGATGATGGGGACGCGGCGGATGTTCGGGTGCCACGGTGTCGTGGTTCCTTCACCACCGAAGGTGACCAGCGTCGTCGAGTCGGCGATGCGATCGAGAATGTTCGTGAACCCGATGCCGCCACGGTGTCGCTCGGTATCGATGGTGATGCCGCAGCTGTCGCTGAGCCGACGGTAGAAGTCCCCGACTTCGGAGTCGAAACCGGCACCGGGCACCCACGCAGTGAGGCCATCGAGATCGTCGAATTCGACCTGGTCGCGGCTCGCGAGTGGATGGCCATTGCTGACAAGTAGATGCAGGGCGTCGAGGTAGGCGGGCACTGCGGTGACGTGAGCCGGCAAGGGACGGGTGCCCCAGTGCTCGCGGGCGAAGGCGATGTCGACCCGACCGTCGATCACGGCGTCCCGTGATGTCATCGATGGGTTCATCATGATCAGTTCGATCTCCGCTTCCGGGGACTTCTCGAGGTAGAACCGCATCAGATTCGCATCGGCGATCTGGGCGCCGTGCACCGCGACGCGAAGTACCTGCGAATCGAGCACCGCAGCCACTGCAGCGTCGGCCGTGGCGAGGACCGAGCGCGCGTGCGGAAGGAACCGGGCGCCGTGGACCGTCAATGCGACGCTGCCGGCTCGTCGCACGAACAGTCGGGTGCCGAGTTGCCCCTCGAGCTTGGCGATTCGCTTGGACACCGCCTGCTGGCTGATGCCCAGCACCGAGGCGGCCCGGCTGAACTGACCTTCGTCGCTGATGGCAATCATTGCTCGCACTGCGGACAGATCGAGATCCAAGACAGCTACCTGCTCCCACATCCATTAGTTGTTTCCCGGGGTCGTGCCGGTTGTTCGACACGTAGTCACTCTAACTGGTCATATACCTGACATGGTGTCGCAATCCGGAGTGCAAGTGAACAACCAATGCGTGTTCCGGGCTTCGGGTGGGTGGCCATCGTGAGTCGCTCGTCGTTCGTTCATCTGCACAACCACACCGAGTACTCGATGCTCGACGGCGCGGCCAAACTCGGCCCGCTGTTCGCCGAGGCACAACGGCTCGAGATGACGGCGGTCGGCATGACCGACCACGGCAACATGTACGGCGCCAGCGAGTTCTACAACTCCGCGACGAAGGCCGGGATCAAACCGATCATCGGGATCGAGGCCTACGTCGCAC